>JAAENB010001228.1 GCA_024224995.1 bacterium
ATTGGTTGATGCTGACCCAAGACAGAATAGCCCCAGCGGGGCGACGTGTTGTAGCTCGGGGTTTCAACCCCGTGAAACAGAGCATGGCCCCGGGATAAAATCTTTCGGAACCGGCCCTATTTAAAAAGAGTTTCTTGAGAGAGGATAAGTGTGTATAAATCGTTTAGGGTGATAAAAGCCCCGACCCTGGTATTAATACTGCTGATACTATCCTTAACCGGGTGCTCGACAAAATTCGGAATTGAGAGAGGTTCCCAGCCCAAAGAGCGGCTTGATGTAGAGCTGAAGCCCGGCGGCGGGGGGATGATAAGAACAATTTATTGTGATATCCATGTAGAAGAGATCGGCAGTGAGCAATGGGAAGACCTGCTGGAGAATTATTTTTTTGTAACACCGGAAGGGGATATCTATGACTACCGGGTCCCCAGGCTCCACTTTCTCCGGGTGGTAATACAAAGCAGGTGGGAAGAGCCCCTGATCTTTGATGAGGCAAAGCTCAAATATGGGGATATCACCCTGAATTCTTTAAGTGTAGAGGACCTGGAAACGCGGTTAAAATCACCGTATTACGGGATATTTAATTTTGAAGGCATTCTAAAGCCCCGGAGAGTGGTAACAGGGAAATACAGCACGGAATCAACAATAGATTATGAAAAAGATACCATAGGCACAGAGATGGAATGCATTCCGCCAATGGATACAATAACGCAGTTTGTCATTTTTGAGCGGATACCGGTACAATACAGAAAATATAAGTTATTTTTTACGATAAAGCATTCGGGAAAGAAAAAAACAATTGATTTTGATTTTGACCGTTATGAATATAGAACCAGGGGAACGGATTTCAAACAACCCAAGAAAGAAATAGAGGAATATTACTAATGAAGTTTGATGAACAGGAAATTTCCAGGGTAGCAACCCTTGCCAGGCTAGAGCTAACGGACGAAGAAAAGAATGAATTCTCCCGGCAGTTGTCTGATATCATCAGTTATGTGGAAAAAATAGGCGAACTGGACACCAAGAATGTAGAGCCTGCGGATCATATTGTGGATCTAAAAAATGTATTCAGAGCGGATGAACCCGGAGTCTCAACCGGGGGGGAGGCGATAGAGAAGATAGCGCCGGAGTTTGAGGATGGGCATATTGTAGTTCCTAAGGTGATAGATAGTTAGTAAGAAGGGTTTGAAGTTTGAACATTAAACTTGCAACTTCAAACTTTTCTATCCGGAGGATAGAAAATTATGAGGAGGCTTTTTATTGGATTGCCCATTGAGGGCGATGAAAGTTCCGGCATGGAGCAGGTGAGTGAGATGCTGGGGGAGTATGGCGGAATATTAAAGGCAGTACCCCGGGAGAATTTTCATATCACCCTGAAATTTCTTGGAGAGACAGCGCCTGAGCTGGCGGAAAGTATTATAGAAGATTTTAGCGCTGTTTCCATGGGGCTGCCTCCGGTCGAATATAGGCTTAAGGGATTGGGTTATTTTGGAAAGCCCGGGCGGAACGCGGTGCTCTGGACAGGGCTGGAAAGTGACAAAACATCGGTACGGCAAATAGAGCGGATACAGCAAATAATAGAAGATTTTTCAGCCGGGTACGGATTTAAAAAGGAAAAAAGGAGATTCACCCCTCATTTGACTATAGCCAGGCTAAAGAAAAACAAAACAATACCCGAAAAATTATTAAAAGATATACAGGAGAGCACCGGAACCGTATACTATGAATCCGCGTTCAAGCGGGTGGTGTTATACGAATCGGAGTTAACACGGCAGGGAGCAATATATACCGAGCAGGGAGAGCTTCTGTTAGGTAAAGTTTAACATTTGAGGATTGAAGTTTTATGGCAGAATTAATAGAGAGACCGGAAAAAATAGCGGAGGATCACTACCTGCTGCGGATACGAATACCGGGAAAGGGACCGGAACCCGGGCAATTTGTAAATATAAAGGCCCGAGACGGGGTAGATCCCCTGCTGCGCCGTCCATTTTCGATTTTTGATTATGAAAATGATATATATGAGCTGGTAATAAGAGAGGTGGGCAAGGGAACCCGTCTTATTCGCGGGGCGGAACCCGGGCAGATGGATATTCTGGGACCACTGGGAAAGGGGTTTACTCTGCCCCAGGGGGAGACAGTACTTCTGGCAGGAGGCGGGGTAGGGAACGCGCCGCTTTATTACCTGGGAAAGAAGCTTAAAGAGCAGGGAAACCGGGTAGTATTTGTTTATGGAGCCAGGACAAAAGATTTTATTTATCTTGAAGACCGGTTTTCCGCGATTGCGGACTCTTTAATAATTGCCACAGATGACGGATCAGCAGGAGAAAAGGGATTTGTACCTGAAGCAGCGGGAAAAATAATAGAAAAAGAAACATTTGACAGGATTTATACCTGCGGACCAACCCCAATGATGATTAAAATGGTAGAAACAGCGGGAAAAATACCAATAGAAGTCTCGCTGGAGAACTATTTCGGCTGCGGAGTAGGCTTATGCGTGGGCTGTACCGTAGAAACTCTTGACGGATTTAAGAGAGCCTGCATTGAAGGCCCGGTCTTTGACGGGACTTTTATAAAGTGGGACTCCGTCTCAGACTAGCCTCTCCCCACCGATTACCGATCACCCGGCCCAAAGGGCCGCCGATCACCCTCTCCATATTATGTCTCATTTTTCACATTCAAGTAGAAATTATTATTGACAATAAATAGGAATGGATATTAATCTTGGTCCCAAAGTATCTACTCGGAAAGCATGAGGTGGGTGACCACTAAAAGCACATACCCCATGCCTTCTGAGTAGATACAAATTTTTTACTACTATGAAGAGTATAAAGATAAAAACGTGGAGGAACCTATGTATAAAAAGATCTCGCTATTGATGGCTGCCGCATCTATTGTCTTATTGTTTTCATTTACGCTGTTTTCCCAGGATTCCGATATCCCTGCGGATACCGATATTTCTGCTGAAATTCCTGATGACTCACTTTCCGGAACCGAAACACCGGTTGCTGACGGGTCTGTAACAGAGCCGGACGGAGTAATAGAAGCTGATTCTATTGATGAAGCATTAGGAGATTCACCGGCGGAAGGAGTAATTGCCGTTATAGAGGAAGAGACTATTCCAAGAAGAAAAGCCAAATCTTATTCGGACGGGTTTAATACCTATATAAACAATAAGGTTAAGTTTGAGCTCACCACTGAAGACAACATTTATAAAGACAATATTTTTTATAAACTTGATGATGGTGCGGACGCGGAATATAAGGAAAGTTTTGGAATTGACGCCGAGGGCAAGCATGCTATTATTTATTATAGTGTGGACAAAATGGGAAACCGGGAGGATGTTCAGACTATTTCTGTTATTGTTGACAACACCCCTCCTGATGTGCAGCTTACGGTTAAGGCGCCTTTTGTTAAGTCAAACGACAATATTTATATTGCGGAAGCAGTGATTTATTCTTATTCAATGACCGCGCAGGATACGTCATCGGGTGTGGCGAATATTCAGTATTCACTTGATGCAAAGAATTACGCTGAATATGTTGGATCTTTTGAGGTTTCATCAAAAGAGCCTGTTCAGTTGAAAATTGTTTCCAGGGACAATGTAGACAACTTTAATGAAAAGTTTGTAACAAAGATTGTTGATGCCGAAGGAAATGTTCTTGGAACTGCCGAAGACATTAAGATCCTTGTAGACAATACTCTTCCAACTGTTGCCATTGCATCGGACAAGGAGTTTGTTAACAAAGACGGGAAGAAAATTGCTTCCAAAGCGTATAAGTACAGCGTTACCGCAGACGATAAAGAATCCGGTATTATTGAGGTTCTTTACCGGGTTGACCGGAAAGGTGATTTTATACCATATACCCAGGAAATTATACTTACCTCTAATGGAAATCATGTTATTGAAGCAATCTCCAAGGACAAAGTTGGAAATATGAGTCAAACTGCTGAGTTAAGGGTTTTTGTTGATGTTATTCCTTCCGAATCTAAGATTCGCATGGTTACCGACAACTAATTAAGAAAAAAGAGATTTTCGGGGGCTGGTTTTTCCGGCTCTCCGATTATTAAGGAGAATACCATGAAAAGAACAATATCGATTATATTC
This sequence comes from bacterium, assembly GCA_024224995.1. The sequence continues at coordinate 4,103 of JAAENB010001228.1, forward strand.
CTGTTCCTGTTGGGTATTGCAGTTTCCTCTTGTCTGACAACAAAGCCTAAGGGCTGTGAGCTTGGAGACTGTACCGAAGGAAACGGGAAAATAAAATATCCCCAGAGCGGATCATATGAAGGTAACTTTAAAGAAGGCAAAAAGGATGGGAAGGGTAAATATGCCTGGAACAACGGAGCCACTTATGACGGAACCTTTAAAGACAATAAGATGGACGGTAAAGGGGCAGTTGCCTGGAGTGACGGTACCAAATACGAAGGAACTGTTAAAGATAACACTATAGATGGTGATGGCAAGTATACCTGGAAAGACGGCTCTTCCTATGAAGGTGTTTTTGTTAAAAACACTATGGAAGGAAAAGGGGTCATTACCTGGAAAGACGGGGCCAAATACGAAGGTCCGGTTAAAGAGAATAAGATTGATGGCGATGGCAAAATGACCTGGCCAAGCGGAACTGTTTATGAAGGTTCTTTTAAACAGAACACTGTGGACGGGAACGGGACTATTACTTATAAAGACGGTTCCAACTATAGCGGACCGGTTGTTGCGAATAAGATCAATGGTAATGGAAAATATACCTGGAAAGACGGGGCAATATACACTGGTGATTATACGAATGGTACAAAGAACGGCAAGGGTGTGTATACCTGGGCCAATGGCGATTCTTATCACGGCCAGTGGAAGGACGGAAAGATGAACGGTAAAGGAACCTATAAATGGAAAAGTGGTGATTCCTATACCGGTGATTGGCTAAACGGTATTATGGAAGGAAAAGGTATCTATACCTTTGCTAACGGAAATAAGGCTGTAGGTGACTTCAAGGGCGGAAAATTCGTTGTTGAAGAGTAGTCTTTAAGCCCTCCCCCCTCGTACGAGGGGGGGAGAGTATCCTCACTTAAACAGGGGAGCCATTTTTTTAAACTCCGGTGTTCCCGCTTTTTCAAGCAGCATAAATGCAATAGTTTCGGTTGGATAGATGTTTACCCCGGCCTGCCGTAATGATTCCAGGGCGAATTTCCAGTCGTGTTTTCTGCGTGACGCAACAGCATCGGCAGCAATTGTAACCCGGAAGTCTTTTTCAAGAAGGCTTAGAGCGGTTTGAAAGACACAAACATGAGTTTCAATTCCCGTAAGGATAATGCTTTTTTTCCCGCTTTTTGTAATGGTCTCGTTTATATGATTGTTGATGGAGCTGTCTTTCATGCAGTCGAAGTAGAGTTTTTCCAGGGGCTCGCTGCCGTTTGTTTTTTCCTGAAGTTCGGAAATTGTAGGGCCAAGACCTTTGCGGTATTGTTCGGTGACTATAATGGGCATATTGTATAGTTTTGAGATTTCGATCAAAATCCCGGTGTTTTTGGTAACAACTTCCTGGATTTTTGGTTTCATGGCACCAAATAGTCTTTCCTGGATATCGATAATCACAAGAGCGGTATCGTTGGGTGTAAGGGTAAATGTGTCAATATTCATAGAACGTTCCTCTTGAAGTATATAATAATATTAGATCTATACTAAGAGGATATCTTGCCTTGTGTCAATATAAATTGAATTATTTTTCCCGAGACGCTTCGGTCGTCTTTTAATATACCGGAAAACGTAATTCGGAATGTAAATTATGCCTGCCCGGAGTGATACCTCGGCAGGTTGTGAGGCTGTCTGAGCGAAGCGAGTTCCGAACGTTCTTCCTCCGGGCAGGGGCGCAGCTAGCGCTGCGCCGGGGGCGGGGTGAAGGGGCTGCCGCCCCTTCACCCCGCTTTTTTCGCGGCGCGTTAGCGCCGCGTATGTTGGGAGTGGTTTAATTTATTTGGTGCGCACGGGAATTAGTTCCGGCTTTCCTCCACCTATGTGGGTCCCGCTTCCTTTTGTTGATGTAATGAAGCGGGACTGTATTGCACATAGGCGTTGCCGTCCTGGTCCCGAGAATCGGGATTCCGGGCAGGGGCGCAGCTAGCGCTGCGCCGGGGGCGGGGTGAAGGGGCTGCCGCCCCTTCACCCCGCTTCTTCGTGGCGCGTTAGCGCCGCGTATGTTGGGAGTGGTTTAATTTATTTGGTGCGTGCGGGAATTAGTCCCGGCTTTCCTCCACCTATGTGATAATACGTCCTGTATTGCACATAGGCGTCGCCGTCCTGGCTCCTGTTCCGGAAAGCCGGGACTAATTCCCTGATAGCGTAATAACCGTCAACTGCCAACTGCCAACTACTTTCTTGGGACTAAAATAAAAAAAGTCTTGAAAAAAAGAATTTTTGTTATAAGAATAAGAGCTTCCTGATGGGGAGTCCCGGAAATAGAATTTATTATAAGAATCTACTAAAAAAGGAGAAAATAATGAAAATACTGAAGAAAATCCTAAAGTGGCTGGGCATATTTATTGGTGTTATTATTTTACTTATTGTTATCGCCAGTGTAGTTCTGATTATTTTTGTGGATAAAGAGTTTATTGAAAACCAGATGATAAGCGAGTTAAACAGGCATGTAACGATCAAAGATATTGATGTGGGTATTTTTTCCGTGGTATCCGGTATTACGGTAAAGGAAGTGAAAATATCGAATTTTAAGACACCCAAGCAGCTGGAAGCGCTTAAGGGAAAGCCCGTAACCGATGTTTTTGTTGGGCTTGAGTCCTTTAACTTTAAAGCGGAATTGATGCCGCTCATAGACAAAAAAGTAGTGCTAAAGAAGCTGACGCTAAACAAGCCAACGATAACCGTGGTAAAGGGCGCAGGGGGAGGCTTCAATTTTGATGATCTTCTGGTGTCTAAACCGCTTACTCCTGAAGAGAAAGCAGAGCTGGCAAAGGCCGAAGCAGAAGCAAAAAAGGAAGCAGCCGAAGCAAAGAAGGAAGAGGCTCCGGAAGATCCGAATAAGCCCCTTACTGCCGATGATATTCCCCTTGAAGTGAAAATAGGTGAGATTGGAATTAAGAATGGGGTAGTAACCTATATCGACAAGGGAATGAACCAGACTTTTCAGCTTTATAACCTGACGTTCCTGGTCCATTCTATTGAGATTGATCCAAAAGCTCTTGATAAAAAGAACTCCGTAGGGGTTCAGTTTAACATGGGAGTGAAAACAGTAGGGAAAGTTAATTCAAAGAGTGTTCAGTCTTTTGATATTGGTTTAAGTGCAAACGGAACAGTGAAACCCTTTGATGTAAAGACCAGGATAATGAATCCCGAGGCTTCATTAAAAATGGGATCTCCTTACGGAACCGTGACCGGGCTCCAGATATTTGAAAAGATGAATTCCATAGAACAGATCTCAAAATACTGCGGCAAGCTTTCCTTTCTTAAAAAAGCTTTAAAATGGAAAAAAGCCAATGTGGGAGTATGGTATAAGGGAGGCCTGGTAAAGCTCTCCAAAGGAACGCTCAAGACCAGTGATTTCGCAGTAACCTTTAAAGGGGAAACCAATGTAAATACAAAATCCCTTGATGTTGATCTTGATATGATCCTTGGAGACAAGCATAAGAACACCATCAGGAACGGGATTAATAATAATGTGAAAAAGATCGTTAAAGGGCCAGTGGCAAAAGTGGTAAAACCGGACCAGGTTACAGACGCGGCCTTAAAGCCCCTTGTTAACAGTAAGGGACAGATCTATATGAAATATAAGATTACCGGGACTATGAACAGCCCAAATACCAAACTTGTTCATCCTCAAATAGGATCATTAAGTGATGTGGTAAAGAAAATGGGCGGTAGTGTAGGGGATATTGCTGAAGCACAGGCAAAAGCGGCAGCAGGAAAAGCGGTTAAAAAAGCCAAATCCAAAGCCACAAATGAAGCAAAAAAGAGATTTAAGAAGTTCTTTTAAGCCGGTTAACCCGGAATTGCCGGAAAAACAGGTCCTATCCCCTTCTCATAACGAGGGGATGAGGCCTGTTTTGGGACAAAATTATCTGCTTCCGGTAATTCCTGTTGACATTTTTTTATAAACATATAAGAATGCGTACTCTAAATTAACGGTCAATGCTTGTTTTAGAGACCGATTTATTAAAAAAATGAAAAGGAGGCATGTATGGCTTACGTAATTAACGATGATTGTACAAACTGCGGCGCATGTGAACCTGAATGTCCTGTTGAGTGTATTGCTGAAAAAGGAGACAAGAGGGTTATTGATGCCGATGAATGTATAGATTGTGGATCTTGTGAGGCAGTATGTCCGGTTGATGCGATTTCAGCAGCATAAACTGTATACATAAGAAAAGCATAAAAGCCCGTTCTTTTTATAAGGACGGGCTTTCTTGCGCGAAGACGGGTACGCTTAAGTCTTATAACTTAAAAAAAGATATCCATTCTTTTAATTCTTCCGACATAATAGAGACAGTATTTGCCACTTCAGCTAATTTTTTGGATGCCTGTAAGTTATCTTTAAAATGATCGTTTATGCCGTTCACGCTGTTGAGAACATTATAGATCGATAGTTTTTCTTCGGTTGTTTCATTGTCAATGGCTTCTGACTGGTTGCTGATATCGTGCGCTTTTTTGGCAACTATTTTGCTCATCTGTCCCTGGTCTCGAACGGAATTAGCCACTTTTTTTATCTCCAGGCTTACTTCCTGGATCTGTACCATGATTGCGCTTGCCGCGTTTACCGCTGTCTGTATGGACCCAATATTTGTTTCAAGGTATTTGTCTTTATCGTTGAGCATGGTTCCGATATCTTTAACACCGGTGGCAGTTTGATCGGCCAGTTTGGATATTTCTTCGGCAACAACAGCAAATCCCTTGCCCATATCCCCGGCCCGGGCTGCTTCAATGGACGCGTTAAGAGAAAGAAGATTTATTTGATCGGAGATATCGTTAATAACACCCAGTACTTCATTAATGGAACGGGAATCTTTAATTACGGTGAGCATTTCTTCTGTCGCATCTTTAAGGCTTGACTGGCCTCTCAGGGCGTCATCGGCAACATTTTGCGCTACAGAGACGGATTCCGTTATTTTATCACTCAGGGCTCCGGCAGTATCGGTTAAGCTTTGAATAAGGTTAACCAGGGTATTCAGCTCTTCGGCCTGGTTAGTTGCCATGATAGCGACTTTATCTATTCCGGCAGCGATAGTTTCAATTGAAGACGATATTTCTATAATAGAGAGGGTCTGTTCTTTCGCGCTAAACGATGAGGATTCGGAATTTTCGGACATCTCATCGGCAGATTCGGCAAGCTGTACCGAAGCTTTTTGTATCTTTTGAATAAATCCTTTAACTTCCGTAATAAAGGTATTAAATCCCTGTACCACCGTACCGATCTCTCCCCTGGAGCTGTCGTCGATTTGAAAATCAAGATTACCTTTTGTGACTGTTCTAAGTCCGGTGGTGATCTTGCTAATGGGGCCGGAAATTGAGCGCACCACAAGAAGTGAGATTAATATAACGGCGATGATAATTAGCCCAAAAACAATAAGACTGTTTCGCATCATTTTACTGATTTGTACTTCAACATCTTCAATGTACATACCGGAGCCAACAATCCAGTTCCAGTGGGGAAATGCTTTGACATAGGAAATTTTAGGAATAACCCGGTTCAGGTCTTGTTTTTGCCACCAGTATTCAACAAAACCATGCCCTTCTTTGGTGCAGACTTTTGCCATTTCCACAAAGAGCCTGGTGCCGTTTGGGTCTTTATTATTACTGAGATCTTTACCGTTAAGAGCGGTCACATAGGGGTGCATTATCATTCGGGGGTGAAAATCGTTGATCCAGAAATAGTCTTTTTTTTGAGGGCCGTATCGCATTTCACGGATTATGCGTATGGCATTTTGTTTGGCTTCCTCTTCGCTAATTTCCTCTTTTTGGGAACGGGCATATTCCTGCTCTATTATACTGACAGCACTTTCCACCAGGTTCACCAGTTTTTCTTTTTTTAAATTAATCATACCGGATTTGACATTGGGAATGAAAAGCAGGGTTACCACCAGGGTGATAATAAAAACCGAGACCAGGGACAGAAAAAGAAGTCTAAACCTGAGCGAGTAGAATATAAGAGATGTTTTTTTAAACATGGGTTTTTTCATGTTTGATAGTCTATCCCGGTACATTTTTTTGTCAAGATGAAAAGAGATAAGGAGGAGTTCCGGGACAATGATTCTTCTTGACAAAAGGTTCATTTTTGGTAAAAGTAGAGTATATGAACAAGGAAAAAAACAGCAAAGCGCAAGAGCATCTGGACGCGGGTAAAGAATACCTGGGGGCAGGCCCTGTTCTGGCCGGAAAGATATGGAGCCCGGTTAAAGAAATTGAAGAAGCGGCTGCAAGGGCGGTAGAGACCGCCATACCTATGAGATCACTACTTAAATATTGCCATCATAAATTATTTCCCAATTCAAAGCGGTGGTACCCGCTTCTTTCGCTCTTTTATTTGACCAATGAATGTGATTTTTTTTGTTCATATTGCAGTGACGGGCATAACAGGCCGTATTATCAATTATCAAATGAAGTGCTCGATTTTCCGCGGACACAGGAACTGGCGCGGCAAATCCGGAAGTATACGGACTACCTGGTTATTACCGGAGGAGAACCGTCTCTGCATCCCCATTTCGCTGAGGTTATGCGGTACATCGGAACCCTGGGATTTAAGAATGTTGCTATAAATACGAACGGGTATTATATCGACAGGTATTTTGATGATATCGCGGATGTTGTTGATACGCTTATTTTCAGCCTTGACACAATGGACGAAGGAAAAGCCGATTCCATTCTCGGAAGAGGACCGGGATTTTTTACAACTATTTTATCGAATATTGAAAAAGCGGCAGCCTATACCAAAAAGAATAATAAGTTCGATATCGCTGTTTCCAGTGTCGCCACTCCGGGAACAATAACGGATCTTTACGGGGTCTACCGGTTTTGCCGGGACCAGGGTTTTACGTTCGCCGTGTGCCCCCAGATGGAAGGGAAATATGCCCACAGCGACCTTCGTGGGAATCCGGAGTACCGGGCGTTTTTAGATTTCCTGATTGAAGAGAAAAAGAAGGGCGGGAATATTTACGGAACAAAACTCTACCTGGAATATATGCGGGATATACGAAAATTTAACTGTTATCCCTTTTTGCTGCTCACGGTATCTCCAACAGGAGCCGTATTTTTCCCCTGCCTTGAAAAGGGGAATTACCACGGCAGCCTGCTAACTGATCGTTCGCTTCACGCGATAAAAGAAGGCGGGTTGGAAAAGTACGGACCACTGCCGGAGTGCGGAAATTGCTGCCAGACCGCCTGTTCCTTAAGTTTCTTTCTTCTTATGGAACATCTTTTTTCATACGTGGTTTGATTTTTATATTCATACTAAAAATGATCCGGATCGAATTCAGGATAGGTGTATTTTTTAGCAATGCCGAAATCTTCATCGTAGATGCCCAGCCTTGTGGCGATTTTTTTAAGAAGCCGCAGCAGTATAACGCGCCGGGCTTTACCGGCAGAACGGGTATTAAACAGCAGCCTTAAGAGGATATCTTTTGTTGATGGGGGACAGCCCGGAACAGTAATAACACCGGCATTGTTCTCGCAATACTTTTTGTTGGCTTTCATAGAACAGGCCCCAATGAGGATAATTTTTTGGGAACCCGGTTCCGGGTGAATGTCGGGACCCAGGCAAATTTCCGTATTTTTAACAGCTGCTCCCGTATTGTCTTTGCAATAGCTCACAAGGGCGGCTTTAAAGGGGGCGGCGCAGCCGGAGCATAAATGGCTGCCGGGATCTTTCAGAGTAATACCCGTAATACGGTTATTGGAAAAGAAGTCATCATAGTTCCGTTCCCAGGGCAGGGGGAAGAGAACATCTTGAATTGAATTGCCCCTGACTTCTATTTCCGAAAGCCGGAGTATATTTTCCCTGCCGCTGAGAGAGGCATACCGCGCCAGGTGTTCAATCTCTTCCGGGTCAAATCCCATAACCGCGGTTCCCACAATGTCGCAGGCCAGTGGATCGGTTCCGGCGATAATACAATTTCTCCGGTGAGCGATCCCGGTAAAAGCCTCAGGTCCCTTTTCCATGGCGTATATTCCGTCAATAATCGTAAGGGACGGGCGGAGCAGGGTATTGAGCCGGGCAATCATTTCATCCAGGCCCTTGCGGTGAAAATCTTTTTTGGACTCGTTAGAAAGGCAGCCTTTAAGGTTTTTAAACCCCAGGGTTATCCTGGTAAAACAATGTGTCTTCAGAACCGGCACATTAATAAGAAAGTCACTTTCCAGGGCTTCCCGCGCCACAGCAACCGGTACGCCGCCCAGGTCGAATGTTTTATGAGGCCCTTCATTAAAATCGAGCAGTCTTACTCCGTACCGTTTGGCGATCTTCGTGTACCCCGCTAACTGAAAGGCTTTATGGGTGTTGGAACCCAGCTCGGCATGGGGAATGGCTCCTTCACCAATGGTTATGTGACGGCAGCCCATCTCTTTTAGAATAATTACCAGGTCTTCAATGACCCGGGATGTTGTTGCGAATCCATACAGAGGAATTTTTTTGGAAGAAGAACCCCAGCCGACGTTTGGCTTGATGAGCACCCTGTCCCCCGGGTTAAGCCCGCCCAGGCCGGTTATTGAGTCCAGTCCATTTTTTAAATATGGTCTGTTTTCCTTGAACCGGACTATTGATACAACAGGTTTTGCCCCTGCCATGGCTGCCTCCATTCTGTTGTTCGCGTGATGTTAATATTCTACCTGTTATAAAGCTGGTGTAAAGAAAAATTTATTGAAATAGGGGCCGGGCAATGCCCGCTAAAAAGGGAATGAACAACAGGAAAAATAAATTTAAAAAAAATACTGTTGTTCATTCCCCCTGGCCTAGCGTTCATTCACTGCGTGTTGACGATTAACTCTAATATAAGTATTATATACATAAGTGATAGTATCACTGCCGCGCGGAGCCTTTGAGCTGACCGCAGGCCGCGTTAATATCCCGGCCCTTTGAGACCCTCACCAGGGTCCGGATGCCGTTTGAGGTGAGCATGGTTTTAAATGCCTGTATTCTTTTTTCTGTTGGCTGTTTCCAGCTTAGACCGGGGATTTCGTTATAGGGTATGAGATTAACCACTGCTTCGAATTGGCTTACCAGTTCTTGTAATGCGCGGGCGTCTTCTTCCCGGTCGTTAAAACCGGCAATAAGAAGATATTCGAAGTTGATATATTGATGTTTTTTTAAAGAAACTTTTTTTAAAAGGGGGACAATTTTTTCCAGACCATTTGATTTTTCAAGAGGAATTAATTCTTTTCGTTTATGAGAATCCGCAGAGTGCAGGGACAGCGCAATGTTGATTGGCGGTAGTTCGGAAAGCCGTTCCAGTCCCGGTACATAGCCGACAGTGGACAACAGGATTTGCCGGGGGCCGACACAGACTCCGTTGGGCGATAAAAAGAGTTCACATGCCTGTTTTACATTGTCGAAATTGTGAAGCGGTTCTCCCTCTCCCATAAAGACAATATTTGGTTTGGAAATAATCTCATTGGGATTGGCCTGTTCGAGCCATACGTAGCTTGCGAGGTATTGGGCAACAATTTCTTCATGGGTTAAATTTCGAATAAATCCGTGAGTGCCCGTACTGCAAAAGGTACATCCCATGGCACAGCCAACCTGGGTAGAGAGGCAGATTGTGTGCCTGCGGGGAAACGGTAATATGACTGTTTCAACCCTGTTCGCGTCCGGGAATTCCAGGAGCAGTTTTACTGTTGAATCAGCGGAACGTTCCAGTGTTTGAATTACCGGAAGGCTTGTTTCGAATTGGGCGCTAACCCGGGTATTTATTTTTTTTATTATTTTGGCAGCAATTGACCGCATTAAGTACCTCAATTGTGTTTAAAATAATTTACCGGCAGTTATTTGTATAGTGTTTTTTTTGCTAACAGCGCCGGTGTATTAAAAGGAGTATAACAGTATGAATTTGACTACCGCGAAATCCTTATTTGACCACATTCCGGAATTGGCTGCCATATACGATGACAGCAATGGTGAGATCGTATATATTAATCCTGCCGGAGCTGCTGTTCTGGGTATAGAAAAAAGAGCCCGGCAAAAAAACAAATCCCTTATGGATATTGTTGACCCTTCTTCCCGGGATTCTATTGCGGAACGTATTGGGGCCGCTGTTCTTGAAAAAGAGCCCACTCATTCCCTGGAGGTTCTGCTTCGCGGTATTAATGATAAACAGGTCCGCGCGGGGATCAGCATCAATTGTATTTCCTTTGGCAAAAAAACCTGCCTGGTTTTAGTGGCCCGGAACATAAGCGCTCTCATTAATACTGATGTGTTTTATTCCGATGGTGAAGCGCCCTGGAAAAATATGATGGTTTCCCTGCCGGAGCCGGTCTGTATCCATATCGAAAACAGGATCGTGTATATGAATCCTGCCGCGCTTTCCCTGTCGGGCTATGCTGAGGATTATATAATCGGCAAAAATATTTATGACTTTGTTACTTCCGGGATCGCGGGTGTGATTGAAAAAAATATCCGCTCAATTTTGTTACATAAAAAAACCGGGATTGTTCCGGAAGTCCCTATTCTCATGTCCGGCGGTTCTTCATTGTTATGTGAGGTTACTTCTTCCTATATTGAATATAAGGGAGAACCGGCTGTTTTATCGGTCGGCAGGGATGTTACCGAAGAGAGAAGAACCAGGGAAAAGCTGCTGGAGTCGGTTATGAGTTTGCTTTCCATTAAAGAGAAGGAATATCTTTTGTGGATGGCTGCCGGTTTTAACCGGAAAGAGATTAGCAAGCAGATGGGTATTCTGCTTGAGACCGGGGATACCTACAAGCGAAGGATAAAGCGCAAGCTTAAGGGGGAAAAGGAAGTTGAGTATGTTGCCAAACAGGTGACCTTACTCCTGTCGGTGAACAATACTCTCCCGGAGAGGCCCGCTCGCAATGCTGTTGTAACATGAAACAGTAAAATCTTCATTTTTCATTTGCACCCCATTGACTATTATCGCGATAGCATGAATGCCTTCATAGTGTTTGCGGGTGGACAGGTTCGCGAAAGAATGCTTTTTGGAAAACGAATACGTGCCCGGTTTATATGTCTTCTCGGATATTTGAAATATCTTCCCCGATTGTTTCCCGTTCTTTTTCACGAAATCGATCCTGTACTCCAGGCGTACTTTACTCTCCTTTTGCCCGTGAACCGATAATTCAAATGAGAATTGCAGATCATTGCCGATAAGTACAGTCTTTTTTTCGAGCTTCAATTCATTGACGACTAAATTCGAAGGATCACTAAACCCAAACAGCCGGAGCGCCCGTATGTTCCCGGCTTTGAGCAGGCTCCGGCAGGCATGTTTTACTATCCAGTCCGTTCGCGGAGAATTCCCATACCACTGCTCGCAAATGCCGAGCACCACTTCGGGATTGTCTTTTGATATATCATTAAGATTATTGGCAACACTTCTTCTCACAAATTCCGATTCATCATCTTTTAGTTTTTCCAGAACCGGGAGAATAAGCCCCGGATCCTTCTTAAACGCCGGTAATGCCATTGCCCAGGGCAGGCGCGGCCGGCATCCTTCACTGGCAAAACGGCGGACATTTTCAGCGGCATCCTCCGCCCATTCTCTCATATGGGCCATAATCCGCTCCGGGTCCCGCGCCAGAAAAGGACGGATCGCGAATTCCGATGATGAGTATTTCGTGAAGCAGCCTAACGCGGGAATGGACGCGTCCCAGTCGTCCATCCCGTAAACCTCAACGTAATCGGGAAGGACCATTGCTCCAAAACCCGTAATATGGGGCGCGGCTTTTTTTAATATGTCCAGTGCTTTCTTATAATCCCGGGGCAGGGTCTCGTGCAGCGCGATTGTGGTATGGCGCATCTTTTCTTTTAACTCTTTTGAGTCCCAGTCCCTGCTAAAAACCAGGTCCAGGAAATTTTTTTTATCGAACTTTTTATAGTGCTGCTTGATTACATCAGCGAATGTGTTTAAATATTTTTTTGTGAAAAAAGTGTCTTTTAATCGTTCAGCCATTTTGTTTTTCCGCACTGTTTTATTGTTAAAAATAGAAATGTAGTCGCTGATGCTGTCAATACAATTTTTAGTTTAACAAAATTTCTTTAATTATCCTGATGTTTTTTTCAATATTCCCGTTAGTGAGCATATCCAGGTGCGGTCCATGACCGGAATAAAGCCGGTATGATTTATTGCTTAACTCCTTCCAGCCCTGTAGATCGTCCCGGTCCGCGACAATTCGCTGAGACTCTGCTGAAGTAATTAAATGAATATTGGCGTTAATCTTTTTAAACTCCGGATCCCTGAGAATATAATCAAAATAATTCTTAGTGTTTGCCAGGGTTTTTTCAACCAGGTGTTCATGAACCATATCCCTTTTTATTCGTTCAGCCAGCTCCGCCTCAAATTCGGACTTTTCTTTCTGAATAAAATCGAGCGTATTTCCGCTAAGGCTTTTTCTGTAACAATCGAGCATAATAATGTCCGACACCTTACAGCCTCTTTTCTCCAGTTCCATTGCCGTGCGGAAGGCAAGAATGCCGCCGGCAGAATATCCAACAAGGATATACGGGCCGCGGGATTGGATCTGTAAAATGGTATCGCAATAGGCGTTGATTTTATCTTCTGCCGTAATATAATTAAATCCGTACATATCAAAGTTGTTGAGATAGGCAGCCATACTCTTAAAAATAATCCCGTATCCTAAAACCGGGGGAAAACAGAACAGGGTTTTTCTTTCTGTTTTGTGCAGGGGAATACATATATCCTGGTAGGCTTCATGATCGGTATCGCTATAAGCTGCTGCGGGTTTATCTTCTTTTTCGGAATCGATAAAATAAGCCAGTTCTTTAATCGTGGGACTCCTGAAAATGTGTGCTAGTGGGATTTCCACTCCAAAGCGGTCCAGAACCGCCGAAACGATGGAGATGAGATTTAATGAATTACCGCCCCGGTCGAAGAAGTTGTCCGTGGTGCTGATGCTGTCGAGAAAAAAGATCTCTTTGCAAATACTCAGGAGATCTTCTTCTGTTTTATTTACGGGAGCCGTGAATTCTTCTTTTGTTCCCACAACCGTATCGATTTTTTTCAGTGCCCGGTAATCGGTTTTACCGTTAGGCGTTAGCGGAATATCATCAACAACCACAAAGAGCGCGGGAACCATATAATCGGGAAGCGTTTCATGCAAGTAGTCCCGGAGTTTTTCAATGGAAAAACCGTTAAGTTTGATAAATTCATCAACCAGGGACGCGACCCGTTCCCGGTTCTCTTTTTTCCAGGCGGCTCCCACAGTTCCCTCTCCATGCCACACGATCTCCGCTTCCAGTGAAACGGGATTATTCTCAAAGAGATCAATCGTAATAGAGACTGCTTCACCTGTTTTGAAATCTTCGGGAGTACCGGCAAAGGAGATGCCGGTATATGAAATGTCATTGGCAGCCGTGGGAATAGCAGTCCCTGCTGTTTCGCAGTTAACCGTACATGGCGTGTTAAGCGGTATTCGGTAAGTTATTTGCTCATAATATTTTTTAACCTTTTTACGGACAGCAGAAAAGTCATTAACAGCATTTTTTATAAGCAGCATGGGCACGGAACCTGCCTCAAACAGGAACCCTGTTTTTTTATGTGACGCGTGGCGCACTATTGCGGCAATTGAAATTGTTTCATTATGCAGGGGCGGTTTAAATACCAGGGTTACCCGGTCGCCCTTCATGAGCACTGTCTCTTTTGAGAAAAGCCCTATGCCGCTGTAGGATATATCTTTTATTGCTGTATCGAAAGCTGAACCATCGGGAAGAGTCACTCTACAGGGCGAGTCATATTTGATCCTGAATTCGGGAATTTTCCTGGATTCGTGATTCACCAGTTCCTGGTCGTCTTCAAAGGTGTCGAGATAAACAAGGAAGTTGGGAGCAATGTAGGCAACCAGGTTTTTTTCATAGCCGGAGATTTCGTTTACCGTAACCACGGCATCGGAAATACCGTGGTGCTGTTTTAACACAGTCTCTATTTCTCCGGGCTCAATTCTGAAGCCGCGGATTTTCACCTGGTTGTCGATCCTGCCCAGGAATTCAATAGTGCCGTTGGGAAGCCAACGAGCCAGGTCGCCGGTTTTGAACATTTGTTCACCCGGTAGAAATGGGTTGGGAACAAATTTTTCAGCAGTAAGCTCATGACTGTTTAAGTAGCCGCGTGAAAGACCGTCTCCCGAAATGCAGAGCTCTCCCGGTGTTCCAATGGGTTGAAGCCGGTTGTATTCATCAAGAATATAAAGCGAGAAATTTGGTAATGGATTTCCTATAGGGATAGCTGCCGTCCCCTCATCTAATGCGTTTACCTGGTAACAGGTAACAGCAACGGTTGCTTCTGTAGGTCCATATCCATTGTAAATTGTGTTTTTTCCTGTAGACTCCAGTGCTCTTTTTACATGAGAGACGGACATCTTTTCACCACCAACAAGCACCGAATTTACCGTGTTAAAAATGCTGTGATCTTTTTCTACCACAGTATTAAACAAGGCGGTGGGAATCAATAAGATCGAGATATTTTTATCTCTTATAATACCGCACAGGTTATTAACATCAAGTAAACTGTTTTTATCTATTAAAACAAGTTCTGATCCGTTTAATAAGGCGCCAAAGATGTTAAATACGGAAGCGTCAAATGCATAGTTAGATGATTGAAGCATGGTGTCCCGGGAAGTAATTGGAAAATGTTTAAAATTTTTCACAAAATTTATTACTCCATTGTGCTTGATGAGGCTTCCCCTGGGATTTCCGGTTGAACCGGATGTATAAATGATATACGCGAGATTATCGCCCTGTGTTGAAACGGAAAACCGGTCTTTTGAAAGCTGTTCAAAAGAAGCGCTTCCAAACTGGTTTTTATTCCTGTTCTGTGCTTTATCTCCCTTGTAATCTTTTTCTATTTTGATGATGGCGTCGTACCGGTATTTCGTAAGTTCATTTTCGATTGTGTGGATTTTTTTCGTGAAAAAGAGACCGGTTATACAGTTCAGTTCCATACCCATGTCTTCGAAAAAGTCTCTTGAAACAAAGAGCTCTTTTGAAAAATCTGTTTTTGTTCTATACCCTTTGCCGGTATTCTCGTTTTTAAAATCCTGTAGAGAAACCAGGAGATCCTCTTTAAGATCCTGGTCCATAATATCACCAATGTATAGTATCCCTTCATTGCTCAACAGGTCAATGGCTTTAAGGATTATTTTACGAAGATAATTATGCCCGTGAAAACATTGTATCACACTATTAATAATGATGATATCAAAATCTTTTTTTTGAATCGAATCAATATCATGAGCCGGAAGTGTTTCAAGTATAATGTTGGAAATGTCTTCCTCGGCGATTCGCTTTTTGTTTTTCTCTATTATGGAATTTGACAGGTCCGTACCATAGTATAGTCCAACAGAAGGAGCAACAGGGAACATGGTTAAGCCGGACGCGCAGCCCACTTCCAGCACCCGGGCTTTGGGGTGCAGATAGGGTGCAAGCTTGGAGAGCGTATTCTCCGTATACTCATTCATCTCTTCAGTGCTCATGGGGACACCGGTATAACTGCTTTGCCAGCCGCCGCCTTCAATGGCGTCCTCTGCCTGTTCACCAATATAATTCCACAATGATTCTTTCATGAGTTCATTGTTTTCCTCTTCGTTCTCTTCGTAAATATTAGCGCTGTCCAGGCAAAGGTATGTTTTAAAAGAAGGACATTCCCACTGGAGCCGGTTCAGTTTTTTAATAAAGTGTTTACTCGAAAGTATTACTGAAATATTCGCGTCCTCAAGTATGTATTTTATCCGTTTCTCCGGGAACCCGGTATCAATGGGAACATAGGCTCCCCCTGCCTTTATGATTCCCATTATGGCAATGATCTGTTCAATAGAGCTCTCCATGAGTATGCCCACCGGAGTGTCGGGAATAATTGCCAGTTTATCGGCCAGGAGCCGGGCAACCTGGTTAGTTTTTTCATCCAGCTCTTTGTAACTCAGTTTTGTATCCTTAAAATTGAGTGCTGTGGAGCCGGGATTTCCATCAACCATCTGCTCAAATATTTCGGCAATGGTTTTATCTTTTGGATATTCACAGCCGGTGTCATTAAAATCATGCAGTAAGAGTTTTTCTTCCTGCTCCGGCAGAATGGTAATTTCTTTTATGGGAATATTCGGGTCACTAATAATGTCCCGTAGTATGGTCACATAATGTGAAGCCAGGCGTTCCATCGTATCCTTCCGATAGAGCCGGGAGCAGTATTCAAGATTGCATTTAATTTCATCCCCGATTTCCCAGGTCTCAAGAAAGATATCGAACTTGGAGGTTTTGTTATGATACTCATAGGGAACAAAAGAAAAGTCATCTGTTTGCACATCGGTGAGTTCAAAGTTCTGTGAAATGAATCCAATATCAAAAAGAGTGTTATGCGATACATCTCTGCGGGCCTGTATTTTCTCAACCAGCAGGTCGAACTGGTAATCCTGGTTTTCATAGCTGTATATGGCTTCATCTTTTACGGCGTTTAAAAAATCAAGATAGCGCTGTTCCCGGGCAATCTTATTTCGCAAAATAACCATATTAACGAACATGCCCGGCATACCCTGCAAGTCGGCATGGGGCCTGTCGGCAATGCCCGAGCCAATCGCGATATCGTGCTGTCCCGTGTACCGGTTAATGAGGATAATATAGGCCGAAAGAAGGACCATGTAGAGCGTGGCATTATTTTCTCCTGCAAGATCCTTTAATCGCCGAGTCTCTTCTTCCTCTATGGTAAAGGTGATCCTGTCTCCCTCAAAACTCTGTACAGCGGGCCGGGGAAAGTCCGTAGGCATCTCAAGTGATGGAACTCCATCCTTAAATTTTTCAAGCCAGTAGTTTTCCTGTTTCTGTAATTCGTTTTTTTCAAGAAGCCGGTTTTGCTGCCACACCGCGTAGTCTTTATAGTGGAGCCGGGGCAATTCAAAAGATTCTTCCGTGTATAATTTAAGAAATTCCTTTAGTAAAATAAAAATAGAAGAACCATCAAGCATAATATGATGGATGTCAATGCAAAAAAGATATGAAACAGAACTCTCTTCACCCAGTTGTATCAGCTGTGCCCGCATTAAAGGCGGTTGTGCCATATTGAAGGGCTGAACAAAATCATTAATGAGAGAGTCAATTTCTTCCCGGTTTTTTTCGGTGCTGTAGGCTGTTTTAACCAGTCCAATAGAAAAATCCAATGACCGGTGTATCTTCTGGACCGGTTCACCATCTACTATTTCAAAACCGGTTCGCAGTATGTCGAAATCCCGGATGAGCTGCTGAAACGCGGCTTCAATTTTGCCGATATCAACAATTCCATTCACTGAATAGACCAGGGGCATGTTATAGTTCTTGTTTGCCGCGTCAAATTGCTGAAGAATAAACATTCTCTTTTGAGCGGAAGAAAGGGGGTAATGCTCCCTTGCGGCAGCCGGTTCAATGGATTTGAAATGTGTCTTTTGCATGGCATCAATATACCGGGCCTGCTCTTCAATTGTATTGAGATTAAAGATCTCCACCATGGGAATATCCGCGTTCATTTCTTTATGGATCATGGTCACCAGAACAGCAGCTTTCAGTGAATGGCCGCCCTGTTCAAAGAAATCATCCCGGATGCCAATCTCCCGGTCCTTGAATAATTCTTTCCAGATGGCAGTCAGTTGTTTTTCCGTTTCTGTAGACGGGGGAACATGAGTCGATTGAACCTGCTGCAAATCAATACTTGATTTTTGCAGCTCTTTCCTGTCGAGCTTACCGTTTGCTGTTATTGGCAGCGATTCAATCATCATAAAGCGCGCGGGAACCATGTAATCGGGAAGCCGTGCCAGCAGGTGTTCCCGGGCATCCTTGATCAATTCCTCGGGATCGTACCATACACGGTCCGAAACTTCATCAGCGCTTTCCGCCAATGGGGTTTTGCTTTCTCTTTTTTCCGAAATGGCCCAGACAGTGTAAAAATTGGTATCACTTAATTCATCTTCCTGTTCCGCGACAACCCGGAACCCCTGTTGTTTCAGGGTCTTCGTAACCCACTCAAGCTCACCGTCTACTTCATGCACTTCCAGGACTACCTGTTCTATTTTTTCCCAGTCGTTTTCGTCAATTCCCTGCAAGATATTAATTTCGCTTTTTTCAACATCAACTTTTAACAGGTCAATTTTTTCAATGTTCTGCTCGCGAATAATTTCGGAAACCGTTCTAATGGGACAGGTAAATTGGCGGGCTTCCAGCCGGGTTTCAATTAAGCGGTCAATATCATCATCGGAAAGTTCACCGGTTTCCTGAGCTGTAATAAATGACTTTAATTCCTGCGCCTCATATTCTGCATCAGCATAACGGCCCGACATAATGGAGATATTGGGATAGTAGGTAAATTCAACTTCACCCGGCTTTTCGCCAAGACCAATATTGAACAAGGTGGTGTTGATGTTATAGAGCGAAGCATTGTTCCTGAGTAATTCAAAGAGTTCGGGCACCGGTTCAAAAGAATATATATTTAGATCGTTGAAGCGGTTATTAATAAACACAGAGAAAAGCCCAATGTTTGAACCAATATCAAAAACACAGTCTCCATCGTTCAGGGTGATGCCGTGTTGTATATAACACTCATCTTTGAAAATATCATCATACATAAAATCGGTTTCATTGTTGTTGAGTGAAAAAACCGGTATATCATTGGGCAGGGTGTGAAGCTGCTTCATATCAACCCTGTTTTCCCTCATCATCGTGATTAATTGGAGCACCGTAGGAGCTTTTTTCCGGTCCGGGATTATATATGCCAGGAGTTCATTGTCTCCGTCTTTTTTTTCCGTTAGCACAACTGCGTTGTCAATGGCTTCATGGGCGGCGAGGTTCTCGGCAATTTCTCCGGGCTCAATCCTGAATCCCCGGACTTTAACCTGGAAATCGATTCTACCGAGAAATTCAATGTTTCCGTCGGGAAGCCACCGGGCCAGGTCACCGGTTTTATACATTTTTTCCCCCGGGCGAAAAGGGTTATTCACAAATTTTTCGTCTGTCAGTTCCCGGTTATTAATATAACCCCGCGCCAGCTGAACTCCGCCAATATGCAGCTCACCAATGATGCCCACAGGCTGTAGACCGTTATGTGAATTGAGAACATATAAATACGTATTCTCAACAGGCTTGCCGATTGGTACCTTTTCAATCTCTTCATTTGAATCGCAGTCGAAATATGAAACATCAACCGCTGCTTCAGTTGGACCATACAGGTTTATCAATTTGGTTTTATTGTCTTTTAACAGGAGCCGGTTGAACGTATTAACCTGTGACGGCAGCAGTGCTTCGCCGCTGGCAAAGACCTGCCGCAGGGAAGCGAGTTTATTTATGTCCGAAACATTTTCAAGATAATACAAAAAGGTCTGCAGCATAGAGGGAACAAAATGAAGGACCGATACTTTTTGTTCGCTAATTGCCTCGGCGATTTGATCCGGGTTTTTTTCCCCGCCCGGGGTAAGCAGTTGAAGCGCCGCGCCCTGGAATGACCACCAGAAGAGTTCCCAAACGGAAACATCAAAGGTATAGGGTGTTTTTTGCAGCAGGACGTCAGTTTCATCAATGGGATAGAGATTCTGCATCCAGTTAATCCTGTTTACCACGGAATGATGTTCCAGCATCGCGCCTTTCGGTTTTCCCGTGGAGCCGGAGGTGTAAATAATATAGGCAAGGTTGTGTTCATTGGATATATCCGGAAGATTGCCGGTGCTCATTGTATTGAGTGTCCCATGCATTTCATCAAGCAGCAGGATGCTTCGTGTTTTATCTGCCTGTTCCGGGTTTTGTGTAAAAGCAATTCCTGGAATGGTTTTCAAAACTTCAGGAGAAGGAATCTTAAAATCGTTTGCAAGCATGTTCTCAAGGAGTTCAGTAAACGTGTATTCGCCTTCGCCCATAACAGCCAGGCTGATATTTGTATCTTTTAGAATAGTATCATAATCACTGGTTGCGTAAGGACCGCCCGTTATAATTGGGACTCTAATGCCCCATTGCCGCAGCATTGATACTGTTTCATGAAAGAAGTTTTTAAAAAATGTTAACGTTCTTATACCAACAAGATCGGGACTGTATGTATCGACAAGATTTTTTAATTCCTCAAAGCTGTCAAAGTCAATGCCGGACTTGTAAATTCGGAAGTCTACTGCGTCACCGAATTTTTCTTTCGCCTGGGTCGCGAGATATATGAGCCCTATTGGTTGTTCGGAAACTTTGTACAACATCTCATGTGAGCTGAAATGATATGAAAGATCGAGGAGCAGGACCTTTTTCGTAGTGGATCCAGTTTTTTTCTCAATTTTTATTTCATCAAATAAGGACTTCTTTTCTTTTGATACCGACCCAATTCTTTCAAAATTACCGGGAATTGTATACTCATCAATTCCGGCAATAGAAAAAACATCTTCGATCTTGTTTATTGCAACGGGCAAATATCCGTCATATCTTTGAACCAGCGCTTCTTCCGTGGCTATTTCCATCTGGTAGGGCAGGACCTGGCGTAATCGATCTTTTGAAAGAATATATTCATTCATAAACCGGGACTGGTATTGCCTGGTAAATGTTTTTGGAAAAGGAAGTGTTTCCGGGAGCTCATGGTATGCCAGGTCTTTTGACCGCATAATCGCTTCTTTTGAAACGCCATGTTCCAGAGCGAATTGTTCCATTTCCGTATTGGGATATATCTTGAGAATATGCACAAAGGGGAAATAGAACCACTCAACACTTTTAATAAACTCAAGTGTCATGAGTGCTTCTTCTTCGGTTTCCGTAGGGAATCCGTGCATGGTAGCCAGTTCAAGACCCACAAAAGGGTAGGTCCCGGCTATATAATCAACTGCTGTTTTAAATTTATCGAGATTGATATTTTTCTTTAATAGTTTTTGCAGCCGGGGGGACGCTGTTTCCAGGGAAAGGTTCATAAGACGGGTGCCTGCTTCAACCATGAGATCAATATAATCATTGGGCAAGGCGTCTCCTCTGAGTCCATTTGGAAAAAATATCTGAATGTCTAATTTATTTTCAAGAATCAATTCAAAAAAGCGGATACTATTTTTTTTATTGAGATTAAAAATATCATCAATAAATGAAAAATTTCGAACTCCCTGGTTATAGTAATATTCAACTTCGTTAAATATATTTTCCGCAGTTCTAATCGTATGTTTTTTTGACCATATTTTATGGCAATAGATGCATTCAAAAGGACAGCCCCTGGTCGATTGTACGGCAATTGAATTGGTAACACTTGCCATCGTTACTTTCCCTTTATAGTTATTGAGATTGATAAGGGATCTGTCCGGTATTATCAAATTGTTAAAGTCCTGTATTGGCGGCCGTACCGCAGTTACTTCAATTTGAATATCCTGCGCTTCAAAGTTTAACAGCGCGGTAAATGGTAGATCTTTGAGGTAATTCGATTTGCTCAGTAAGACCGTAACATTTGCGTTCTCAAGCATATATTCTATTCTGTCCTGAGGGTAGGAAACTGCAATGGGTAAATAGGCCCCCCCTGCCTTGAGGATGGCAAAGATGCCAATCATCATTTCAAATGACCGTTCCATCATAATTCCTGCCATGGTATCGGGGCCGACTCCTTTTTTCCGCAGCAGGTGCGCCAGCCGGTTCGCCTGCTCATTTAATTCCTTGTAGGTCATTGTTTTCCCTTCGAAGATGAGCGCGGTGTTATTAGGTGTCCGAGCGACCTGTTCTTCAAAGAGCCGGTGCAGGGTTTTATCCGAAGGATACTGAGCCTGTGTATTATTAAAATTATCGAGGATTTGTTTTTTCTCATCATCCGAAACCAGGTCAATATCAAAGATCTTTTTGTTTTCTTTCCCGGTTATTTCCCGCAGGATATTAATATAATGTCCTGCCATTCGTTCAATTGATTGGCTGGTAAATAAAGACTCCTCGTAGCGAATAAGCAGTTCATGATCCAATACAGAGAAAGAAAGATCATAATCAAGTGACAGCTGCTTTAGTTCATAATCAAGAACATCCGGGGAAAACGACCGGTTTTCCTCTTTGCTGCCGGTATATGAAAAGATAGTATCGAAAAGAGCGTTCCGGCTTGTGTCTTTCGGAAGATCAATATGTTCAATTATTGTTTCATGGCTAAAATATTTATGAGCTATCGCTTCATCCAGAATGTCCTGAGTGGATCTTAAAAATTCGTCTGTTTCCCGGGTGTCATCAATTGAACACCAGACCGGCAGGGTATGCGTAAGGCTGCCCATTGTGTGCCGCAGTCCGGGAGTATCTCTTACGGCAGCCGGTATTCCCGAAATAATTTCGCGTTGTCCCGTATAACGGTGAAGTAGTATGGTATATGCGGTAAAGAGCAGGGTGCGTACATCGCAATTGTTTTTTTCAGCCTTTTGCAGTATAGCGTTCTCAAGCTCTTTCTCAATATCCCGCGTATATTCAGCTGCACGGAATTTTTGCGCGGCTGGCCGTGAGAGATCCGTGGGCATGTTCAAGACCGGGATATCGCTGCTGAATTTCTCCAGCCAGTATTCTTCCAGCTTAGAAAAATTCTCATGGCGGGGCAGGGTTTCATTTTCCCATTCCGCGTAGTCAAGGTATGAGAGTTCAACCGGGGGCAGGTTCTCGCCGTGGTATAGTTTTATGAGTTCCTTCAGGAAAATTGTTATGGACGAATTGTCGGCAATAATGTGATGAAAACAGAGCAGTAAAATATACGAGTTGTTTTGCCGTACCAGCCGTGCCCGGAAAAGCGGCGGGTTGGAAAGATCAAAGGGACGGGTAATTGAATTGAGCTGTTCTTCCAGCTCTTCAGCAGTATCAATCTCATCCTGTTCCGGAATGATGGTACAGTTTTCATCAATTTCCTGAACTAAGATCCCTAAGAAATTATCCGGTTCAAAACCGGTGCGCAATATTGAATGGCGGAACATGAGCGTTTTAAATCCCTGTTCCAGCCTGTCCGCGTTTACAGAGCCGCGAAAGGTGATCCGGGCCGTAGTGGAATAGGCAGTATGGTTTTCTTCAATTTCATGAAGTAAAAACAATCTCCTCTGGGCGGCTGTTGC
>JAAENB010001229.1 GCA_024224995.1 bacterium
ATGCCGGAGTGATGCCTCTGCGGGTTGTGAGGCTGTTTGAGCGGAGCGAGTTCCGAACGTTCTGCGGAGGCATCACTCCGGCATAGTTTACATTCCGGGTTGATATACATTTTATTAAGCCCTGACCCTTTTCTTCCGGCTTTGCCGATCACCGATCACCCGGCCCACAGGGCCACCGATTACCTTCCCCCTGCCGGGTCTGCCGCAGACAGAACCGCGTATAAAACAATTCCCGCTGCTACAGAGGCGTTCAAAGAATTTATCTTTCCTTTTAAGGGGATCCGGACTACGGCATCGCATTTTTCTTCGGTAAGACGCCGCATCCCTTTGCCCTCACTGCCAATGATTATAACAGCAGGGCGATATTTGTCAAGCCCGGAAAGCTCTTTATTGCCGTGGTCACTGGTTCCGATGATCCAGAATCCTTCTTCCTTTGCTCTTTCAAGAAAGATCGATACATTGGCAATGGTGAGAATATCCACGTATGCCGTTGCCCCGGCAGACGCTTTTACCACTGTGGCGTTGATGCCAGTGGAATTTGATTTTGGAATAATAATCCCGTCCACGCCGAGAGCTTCAGCAGTTCTGATTATGGACCCCACATTATGGGGATCGGTCAGCTGGTCCAGGAGAACAAGCACCCCTTTTTTCTCGGAAACCTTTGAGAGCATTTCCTTTTCATTTATTGCGTGACCCGTTCGCGCGGAACCGGAAATGGAAAGGGCTACGCCCTGGTGCTTTGATGAGGTTCCCAGGCGGGAAAAAAAATCTTTCCCTTCTATGGATACCGCTATTTTTTTTGCCCTGGCCGATCCGGTGATGGTTTCAATAATTTTACCATGGGCTTTTTGAGCGACATGGAGCCTGAGTCCCTTATTGGATGAGGCGTTCCTGATATATTCCAGAACCGGGTTTCTGCCAAAAATTATTTCTTCTTTATCCACCTGGTACCATCCTTTGTGTCTTCCAGAATTATGCCTTCGTCCAGGAGCATGGTCCGTATTTCGTCGGCTCTCTGAAAATTCTTTTCTTTTTTGGCTTCCAGCCGCTCATTGACCAGGTTGTCTATCCTGGCGGTGTCGATATCTTCATCATCTGCCTGAGAAAAAAAGATAAATCCAAACAGGGAATCGATCTTTTCCAGGGCTTCCATGATTGTAGCCCGGTCTGCTGTTGAAATTTTTTCTTCACCAATCAGTGAATTAACAGCGTGAATAAAATCAAAGAATATTCCCAGCCCCATTGATATATTAAGGTCGTCATCCAGGGCATTGGTGAAATCGGAAAACAGGGTCTCAATGAGCACCCCCACATCGGGGTTTTTATCTCCCGTATTCTTTATATCGTTGAGCCGTACCAGGAGATTGTCTATACGCGAAAGGGCCTGGTCGGCCTGTTTGAGCCCGTCAAAAGTAAAATTCAGCTGTTTCCGGTAATGGGCCGAAAGCAACAGGTAGCGCATGGACCGGGGAGAGAATCCTTTGTCCAGCAGGTCTTTCAGGGTATAGAAATTCCCCTTTGATTTGGACATTTTTGAACCGTCCACAAGAAGGTGCTCGGCATGGACCCAGTGCCGCACGAAGGTATCACCATAGGCTGCTTCGCTCTGGGCAATTTCGTTCTCATGGTGGGGGAAAACCAGGTCAACCCCTCCTGTATGAATGTCGATAGTTGTTCCGAATATTTCCCGTACCATTGCGGAGCATTCAATATGCCAGCCCGGTCTTCCTTTTCCAAAGGGGGTATCCCAGGACGGTTCATTCTCTTTTGCCGCTTTCCACAGGGCAAAATCCCGCACATCGTCTTTTTCATATTCATCAGTATCGTACCGGAGGCCGGTCTTGATCTCCCGGGTGTCGAGCCTGCTTAATTTTCCATAGGTATCGAACTTCGCGATGCTGAAATAGAGTGAGCCTTCTTTTTCATAAACAAGATCTTTTTTTTGCAGACTTTCAATGATGTCGATCATGGCATCAATAGAGTCCGTTGCCCGGGGGGAATGCTCCACTGCTTCGATATTTAAGGTCTTGAGGTCGTTAAAAAATATTTCCGTGTACTTTTCCGTATATTCTTTGAGTGATATCCCTTCCTCAATGGCACAGGCTATTGTCTTATCATCAACATCCGTGATGTTCATGGCATGGTTTACGGAAAATCCCCTGAATTTAAGATAGCGCCGCAGCAGGTCATTAAAGATAAATGTCCTGAAATTACCGATATGCGCGTAGCTCCAGACCGTAGGTCCGCAGGAATATATGGTTACGGGAGCATAGTCATTAATTGACTCTTTCTTGTCTCCGCCCGGAATTAATTCTTCAACCATACCCGAAAGGGTATTATGTATTTTCAGTGTCATATTTTTCTCCAGCAAAATAGGGTATGCACACATGCATACCCTATCCCATACTTTAGAGGCAAAAGTATTGTCAAACCTTTTTTTATGGAGCTTTTTTTGACCAGGCGGCAGGCAGCGCTTGGGCATGCCGGTAAAAATAAAACTGCTTGACTGTATAATAAAACAATGTATTTTTTATAAAATACTACCTAAAAATCAAAATATTGAATAGTATTAACAAAGGCATTACTTTAAAATGATAATAAAAGTAAGTACAACCAATAATGAAGAAATAAATATCATTCTTAATCGTCAAGAGACAAAAGAAGAAACCGGTACAATTTCATATGTTTGGGAAGGTAAAATCGGTGATTTATGGCTAAAAATACATGAAGCCGGAAGCGGTTCTGTTTATGAAATAAAACAGGATCAGACTATAACTACCCCGCAGGATGAAATAATTGCTCAATTTAATAATCAAATAGCTTCTGTTATTGAAACCGAATCATCAGGAGTTGAAGATGAAGGAACTTCTGAGGCCGATATCAATGATCCCGAGCCTTATCCCTATGATCCGGAGTTAATTCGTATTGAGCCTAAAAACTTTGGTGTTAATTTTGTTAATGAACTAATAGAAGAGGGAGAACTGGACCTGGCTCCCGATTTTCAGCGCCATTTTGTCTGGAAAGAATTAAAAAAAAGATCCCGGTTAATTGAATCTTTAATGCTGAGAATTCCTTTGCCGGTTTTTTATCTTGCTCAAGATGAAGAAGGAAAATACCAGGTAATAGACGGGCTCCAGCGATTAACTGTAATCAACCAGTTTTTAAACAATAAATTCCAGCTTAAAAAACTGGAATATTTAAAAGAATGTGAAGGGCATTATTTCAATAAAAAGGGAGTAAAAAACAATATTGACCCAAAATACAGAAGGAGAATTACTCAAGCTCAATTGACTTTTAATGTTATTGATCCTCAAACTCCTATTCGGGTAAAATATGAAATTTTTAAGCGTATTAACCAGGGCGGGAAGCCTTTAAAGTCACAGGAGATACGGAACTGTATGGCTTCTGTCAGGGCACGAAACTTTTTAAAGAAATTGGCGCAATCCAAAGAGTTTTTAAGGGCAACCGATTATAGTATTAGCGCTACAAGAATGCAGGACCAGGAATTGGTTTTAAGATTTATCGGCTTTTATTTTCTCCGGCATTTAGAACAGGATTCTTTGAAATACACAGGGCATATGGATAATTTTTTAAATGATACATTGACCATATTAAACAATAAAAGTGAATCAACATATGAATTGCTGCAAAAAACATTCTTTGATGCGATGAATAATGCAGCATACCTGTTTGGAAAGTATGCTTTTCGTAAATGTTCTAAAAAAGATTTATTATCAACAGCACGGAAGCAGCTTATTAATAAGTCTCTTTTTACGACATGGTCGGTTCTCTTATCTGAACATGATCCTGAAAATATTAAGAACTTAAATCAATCCAAATGTCTAAAAGAGCCTTTGGCATCTGAAATAGAAACAAACGGTAGATATTATGATGCTCTTACAACCGGAACCAATGATCTAAGCAGGATTAACACATCATTTGATACAGCAAAAAATATTATAAACAGGTACTTAAAAAAGTAATATGATAAACAATATAGGAATTAAAAATTTTAAATGTTTTCTTGACCAACCGGTAGAACTAAATAATTTAACTGTATTAGCTGGCGCTAATGGTGTGGGCAAGTCTACTGTAATCCAATCATTACTTCTGGTGCGGCAAACTATTGATAAAATACGCCAGGATCTGGATATTTTAAGGAATAGTGACATTGATTTTTCAAAAGCTCATTATAATATACATCTTAATGAAGCGTACAATTTAAACCTGGGAAATAGTAAATTTATTACATCAGCGAATACCGATGCTGAAAGATTTACGTTTACCGTATCTTTCCCGGAACAAACAGTCCCTTTTGAATACCTGGCATCAAATGAAAATCCCGAATTGTCGGCCAGGTTCAACTTGAATAAAAAGGTTCTGGAAAGCTTACAATCAAATAAAAATTCTTCTTTACTTTCCGACTCCTTTCATTATCTTGCTGCGGAAAGAATTGGTCCAAGAGATAAACAGGATATCAGTGATCAAGAATTTTACAATACCGGGTACGGCGGCGAATATACCGGTTATGCGATTTATAAATCCGGGGATAGTCTCGTCGATGAAAAAAAATGCATCAATATAGAAGAGAAAGGTAAACTCTTTCAAAAACAAGTAGAAGCCTGGATGGATTTAATTGTTCCCGGGGTTGAGATACTTCCCAAACTATTTGAAGAAATAAATGCCGTAAGAGTTGGGCTCAGAAAAAGAATGAGTGGTACCGATTATTTGCAGCCAGGTAATATTGGTTTTGGAATTACATATGTTTTACCCATAATTGTAAGCGGTTTAATTGCAAAAGAGAACTGTATGCTGATTGTTGAAAATCCTGAAGCTCATCTCCATCCTGCCGGGCAATCAAATATTGGTAAGTTTTTAGCCAGGATAGCCGCTTCGGGAGTTCAGGTTGTAATAGAGACTCATAGTGAACATATAATCAATGGGATCAGGTTAGCTATTTTAAAAGAGATTATTCCTCATAAAAATATTACTATAAATTTTTTTTGCCATGAAGAAAAAAACGCAACTCCTGATGTTAAAGCTATCTCCATTAATGAAAAAGCGGATCTGGATTTTTGGCCCAGGGGGTTCCTTGACCAGGAGGAAATTGATCTGGCCGAAATCTTTAAATTAAGCAGGTCCAAAAAGAAATGATCACGGAGTTCTACTTATTAAACTACTCCTTTCGTTATCAAGAAGGTATTACAATAGAGGATCTGGAAGAAAAAATAATGTCTTTATCCGACGATATAGAGTTTATTAGAAAAAATAATGAGAAGATATATAAACATTCTTCAATTTATGAAGAAGTTCTCTATCCGGGCCTGGTTTTGATGGATGTTCTGTATTATGAGAAAGGTAGTGTATTAAATAGAAATGTCAAAAAATCTTTATTAAAAATAATTGACCGTTCGCCGGAAACATCATATACAATTGAAGAGATTATTGAACTCCTTGATACACACAATGAAAATAATATTTATGGATTATTATGTTTACATAAAATTGAGGATATTGATCCTAAATATCTGGTTTATAACAAATATAATTGGTTAGATTTTCACCGGTTCTTCCTGGGCTTATACCCTATATCTGAAACCCATTTCTATAATGAATGTATAAAGTATTTTGAAAACATTTTTTTTCATGAAAGAATTGAGCAATCTTTAGCATCTCTGGAAAAAGGTTTCGCTTTTTTTCCTCAAGCAATTATTTATTGTTTGGCGGCTCTAAATGATAAATTTCGTGAATACTATATTTCTTCAAATCTCCAACAAAGTCTTGAATCTTTTTCTTCTGCTTGTTCAATCGAAACAACCTTAGAGGGAAATGTTGTTCGTAAACCCTCATTTACATTTGAATTTATTAAAAATCAATCTGAAAAGGAAAATATTTGTTGTGAGTCTCATATGAAACTTAGCAATAGTGATGCTTCCGGGGACTCAAAGTATTATTATAATAGAATCTATTTTCATCCGGGAAAATCAACTATTTACGATGGTAAAATTTTAGTGGGTCATATTGGAAAACATTTATGACCTGTTTTCTGTACAGGCAGCAACTCCGTATCTTCATTCAACATATACCTCGCCGTCCCTTCTGAGGGTAATAACACCGCTGTCGTTCAGCTCTCTCATAATGCCAACGATAATGCTTCTACAGTCATCAATTTCCGACAGGCGCAGCGGGCCCATCCGTCCAAGTTCCGTAACAACATCGGTGGCCCTGTTCCGGCTCATATTACGAACGAATTTAAACCGGATGTCGTCTCCTGCTCCTTTCAGGGCTTTGGCAACGAGAATATCATCATTGATCTCGTCAATAAGGACTCGCATTTCCGTATTCGTAAGGGTAACAACGGCCTCAAAGGTGAAGATCTTGTTCCTGATCTCTTTTGAAATGTCCGGAACTGATGAGTCAAAGTGCTCCATAAGCCGTTTTTCATCTTCCCCGGGCAGATGACCCAGGATATTCACCAGGGAATTTATTCCGCCGTTTGAAAGATCGGATAAAAGGTTCCCTTTTTCAAGAAACTCGTTGTAGCGTTTTTTTAGCGTCTCAGCAATCCTCACAACTGCTTCAGGGGAAATATTGGTCATTTTAGCCATTCGTATTGCAATCTCTTTTGCAAGGGGGCGGGGAAGCTGTCGCAAGATCGCGGCCGATTTGGGAGCGGGCAGGTGGCTAAGCGTAACCGTGATCGTTTGCGGATGTTCATCCTTAAGAAAGGAGACCAGTACTTCCGGATCAATATCCGCTAAGAATTCGAATCCTTTTTCAAGGTTCAGCGCCTCCATTTTGCCAAGCAGTTCAGCGGCTTTTTCTTTGCCAAAGGCAGTGGTAAGAATATCCTTTGCTTTTTCTTCACCGCCGCGAACGGTATTTTTTGACTTTTTCAGGTCAATAAGGAATTCACCCACAAGATTTTCTTGATCTATGGGTGAGAGACCCTCTATTTTGGCAATTTCGATAGATATTTTCTCTATCTCTTCTTCGTCAAAGTTTTGTAATATCGCAGAAGCCTGCTCCCGGCCAAGGGCAATAAGAAGCGCTGCGGCCCGTTCAGCTCCTGTCATTTCATGGATCGGTTTCATTGTTATTCCCCGGTTTTGGGAGTTTTTTCTATTTGTTCGGCAGTCTTTTTCTCGCGATCTTCCGGTTTTTTCTTTTTTTTCTTTGCTTTGCTGATTGGATTTATTACGGGAACCGGGCATACTTCAGCACACTTAAAACAGTTAGTGCAGGTTTCGTGATCAACACAGGCAAGGAAACTCTCTACAGTAACAGAGCTTTCAACATCAGGGTTATCTTCATGGACTTTGGTACAGGCTTTTACACAGAGCCGGCACCCAATACAACCGACGGAACATCCTTTTTTCATAACCGGCGCTTTTTCAGTGTTCTTACAGAGAACAAATACGTCATGATCTTCACGAACAAGGTTGATAATACTTCGCGGACAGGCTGTTACACAGTTTCCGCACCCGGTACATGCAATGGGGTCCACAATGGGGAGGTCGTTCTCTCCCATAAGAATAGCATCAAAAGGACACACTACAGTACAGTCGCCAAGACCAAGACAGCCATGGGAACAGGCTTTAAATCCGCCCATAAAACCATTGGCGGCACTACAGGTTTTTGGTCCTTCAAAAACAAAGGATTTGCTTGTTTCAGCTAATCCGCCCTGGCAGTTGACCCTGGCGATGAGGGCTATTCCGGCTTCTCCGGCTTCCACACCCATAATAGCGGCAATTCCCTGTATCACATCATCACCGCCAACAGGGCAGAGACACATATCTTTTCCTTCCATAACGATTTTTGTGGCATAGCCGGAACATCCCGGCTCTCCGCAGGCACCGCAATTCGCTCCCGGAAGCACTTCCTGGATTTCCTCAATGCGGGGATCTTTGTCTACTTTGAGCTTTAATTTGGCAATAGAAAGAATAATGCCAAAAACAGTTCCTATGAGAGTTACACTCAATATTGCTGCGGGTGACGGAAAAATGGATTCTAACATATATAATCACTCCTGTCGAATAATTTCGATATAATTTTGTGCAAATTCAATGTTATTTCAATGATACATTTATTTTATGCTTGAAAAAAATCAATAAATAATCTTTAATAATATTATAAAAATACGTGCCCGGATAGTAAATTAATATGAGACCAGAAAAAAAAGAACTCGATAAGAATTATCAACGAGAAGTTATTACCGCAATCAAGAATGAGAACGATATAGTTTTTGTAACATACTCAGCAATTGAAGACACTGAAGAAAAGATCAAGTTTGTTCTTGCGAAAATCCTGGAAAAACATCAAAAAGAGGAGATATTTACTCCAATTTTGTCCTGTATAAAAGAGCTTATCGCTAATGCCACTAAAGCTATCGCTAAAAAAATATTGATTGATGAAGGAAAGATCCAAAATCCCAATGATCCTGTTGAAGTGGTAAAACAGATCAGGTCCATCCTTAATGAAGAGGGATTACTGGAATACGGGCTAAAAGCAAAGGCCAACAAGCTTTCTACCAGGATTTATATCAAAGTCCAGAATAATAACCTTATAATCGAAGTTATCAATAATATTCCCCTTTCAGACAAAGAACTCCAAAAGATCACCAATAAAATTGAACAATCTTCAAAATACGACAATATCGCAGAGTTTTATATGGAAAACCCCGATCCCGAGGCCGAAGGAATGGGTCTTGGCCTTTCCATGGTGGTGGTACTGCTCAAAAATATTAATATCTCACATAAAAACTTCATAGTAAATACCGACAAAAAAGAGAAAACGTACGCTAAAATTTTGATACCACTGGCTTAGCACTTCGGCTCCGCTCAGTGACCTCACTTCGGCTCCGCTCAGTGACCTCACTTCGGCTCCGCTCAGTGA
>JAAENB010001230.1 GCA_024224995.1 bacterium
AAGTTTGTAAAAAAACAGGCACACGCTCATAAAGCTCATGAGGCTCTCTTAAAAGAAAAGAACGCCGATTCCGTAAAAAAACAAGCCATCCTGGATAAGTTAAAAGAAGGAACTGCTCTAAGCGCCGGCGAACGCAGCTTTATTGAAGGGGTGAGAAAAAAAGTAAATAATTCCGATAATCTCTGCGCGGAAGTCGACTTTCATCCCGGGGACGATCACTGTATCCGCTGCGATAATGATCCTGACTGCTTTATCCGGGAAGTGGATCAATACCCCTGATTTAGCCGCAACATCGCTCTTTTATGGCGTTTTTTCATGTTTTTTTCGTATTTTTGAATAATTTTTTGTCCGGAATTCAACTTTCGTTTGTAATATTTCTTTGCAAGACCATTTAAAAACCAATTTTGGAGATTTAAACAAGGAGACGTTACAATGAATACAAAGATGGACAAATGGACTTTTCCCGAACAGGTAAGCATTACAGATGTACCTTTATATGACAAGATGCTGAAAGAACAGGAAAAAAATAATCAGATTGTTTTTGATCTGAGAAATACATCCCAGATTCATGCGTCATTCATCGGATTTTTATTAGAAGCCAAAGCGGAAATAAACCAGAGAGGAAATGAATTTATACTCCTGCTTTCCGCAACACTGGAAGGAGTTTTTTACATGCTGAATCTATTTGATTATTTTTCATCAGAGATCTTTCTTGTGTTTAATGAAAGATAGACCGGGTTTTGCCCCTGCTACAGGGCAACGGATTCGGAAAAAGAGTCAAGAGCTTCTTTTTCCGAATAGTAACTATCAACAAAACTTGTTATTTTAACCATATCAAAGATTTCCTTGACATTACTGTTCAGATTGCATATTTTTGCTATCCTCTTTCCCCCTTTAACAAACTTAAGCGCTCGAAAGATTTCACCGATATTTGTACTATTGATATACTGAACATTTTTTAGATTTAATAAAATATTCGATTTGGGAAAATTCCAGATGATATCATCCAAAAGCGCTCGAAAATCCTGAGAAGCCTGGATATCCAGGCTTGAAGGCAGATAAATTATATGGATGTTATCGACTATTTTAACTTCAAAATTCATTATACAAACTCCTATATTTGACGCAGAATTTTTTTTAGTTTTTTTATCTTTATATAATAAAGAATATAATACAGTATAAGGGAAATACAAATAAAATATATAATTATACACACTAAAATAGCAACCGGTCAAGGACCTTTTTCTCTCAAAAAGAGACGCGGCGCTAGCGCGCCGCAGAGTGGTGGAGGAAAGATCAGGCTTCTTCCCTGACATCGTACAGAGGAAAAGAGCAAAAGAGCAAAAGAGAGAAAAATTTTTAAAAAGAGATAATGAAATGAAGAAAAAATCAAAATTTTGGTTTGGGTCGGAAGATTCAATAGATGAAGATGTGGTATACCGGTTTGATGAGATGCCTGTGGCAGTAGAGTGTAAAGAGTTTTGTGATGGGAAAGAAGAGAACAGGAATATAATAGTTATTAAAGAAGGGATTGTGCAAGAGACCTATAAAGGGCTGCCCGATGAAATGAATAATGCTCTTTTTTATACTTATCAGCATCATAAACAGGAGGATGAGCTGCCGGTAACAAGGGCAGTTAACAGGATCGTACCGTTAAAAGTGGTGCGGGCAATAAGGTCGTTGTTGTCGATGCTTAGCTCCGGACCGCAGAGAGCGGAAATAAAAGCGGCGCTGAAGTCCGGGAATTTTATGCAAAGGAAAGAAATGCTGGCCGGACTCGACTTAAGCCCCATAGCCGGAGACAGGGAAGCGCTAAAAGTCGCGGCATTTCAATTCGGGCAAACTCAGGCCCTGGTGGAAGGAGTGGAGCTCTATACCAAATCGGGAATCTCGGAACGGTATCCCGAACTGGCAGGGTACCTGGCCCGGAATGATAATGATACAGGTAAACTGGCCCGGTTTAAAGAACAGTTCCTGGAAAGTATCGCGGGGGTATATACCAGGCAAAAAGGAACCCTGAATCTTTTTTGCTATGAGAACGGCCCGGCCATGAAAGACTGGAATTGGTACGCGCGTCAATCCAGGGGAATGGTAATAGATATGAAAAAAGAACGCTGTGTCTATTACCCGGCAGATAAATTTTTTCGAATAGGAGAAATGCCCGAAAGCAACCTGGAAAATCTGCCTTCAGTTGAAGGAGTGGAAATAGTGGAAAAAGTGGACGGGTCCATGATATCCTGTTTTAAATATAACAACAACATAGAGTTCCATTGTAAAGGAAACTTTGATGTGGAACAGTCAATAAAGGCAGCGCAAATATCAAAAAAATATGATCTCAGCGCCCTGGACTTTGACCGGTATTATTATGTATTTGAAGTAATTTACCCGGAGAACAGGTATCCCAATGGAATGTGCGTAAGCGATTACGGCAGGGATGAAAAGCTTGTGCTAACCTGTATGCGGGATCGAATGACCAATGAGATGATCTCCTATGAACAGGTTATACAAGAAGCGGAAAAGTGTTCAATGCCCTTCCCGGAAGTAAAAAAAGGAACACTGGAAGACGTACTAAAGGAAACAGGGCAGCCCGAAACGAAACTGGGAGAAGAAGGATACGTCGCACGGTTTTCAAATGGATTGTACGTGAAAATAAAATATCCGGCATACATGGAAGTACTCAGATTGGCAAACGACCTGCGATCGAACCGCTTTATAAAAAGATACCGGACCTTTAGCCCTGAAGAGCAGCAGGCATGTCTTGAAATATTGCCCGAAGGGTTTCGAGCGGTGGCGCTTTCTCATCTGGAAAAACTTAATGCAATAGGGCGGGAAATAATTGAATCATTTGAAGCCATTATAAAAGAAAAAGAGAAAGAATTTCCGCAGTATGTGCTCGACTGTGTACCGCAGGAGTTCCAAAAAACGCTCTTTCTTCACTGGCGAAAGAAAAATACTACGGAAGAAGTGGAGGGGCTGGCGGCAAAGATCTATTATGGGAAAATTTCGCTGTTAAATATTAACCTCTGAAACCAGCTTTTCCAGCTCTCTAGCCTGCTTGCTCAAATCTTCGGTAAATTCAATAACCCTGGAACCGGCCTCAGCCAGGTCATGAGCCATGGTGGATAATTTCGGGTAAATTGCCAAAAAAATTGTCAAATTTGGAACTTTTTCCCATGTGACTTGACTTTTTGGTTGATGATAGTTATATTTAATGGATGCCTAAATTTGTAATTAATGATATGTAAATATATAGATGAAGAGAATATCAACATTTTTAACTGTTTTGCTTTTTTTATGTTCAGTCGATGTTTTTGCGTCGGAAAAGATGCGCTTAAAAGAGGAACAGAGCTCAGATGAACAGGAAATAGCCTGGAAAACAGGTATACCCGGTGGAATTGAGCTGACATATAATCTTTTTCTTCCTATTGAAACAGAATTTAGCAGTTTTTATACCGCTCTTCATGGTTTGTCTGTGGACTATGTTATGGAGCCTATATGGAATGGACTCGCGTTACAGGGCGGAATGTACTTTGTAATAAACGGTCATAATAAGAGTGATAATACCTATGTTTTTTTTAATTCTTATTCTATAGGGGCCAGGTATTGGTTTCCGAAGATCAATATATCGGGTTCCTATAACCTGTATCCTTTTGTTGGAACGGTATTACGGCTAACCTGGCTCTGGGAAAAGGGACCGGGAGAATATGCCAATTTCCTGGGATATGGCGGAGATGTTTTCCTGGGAGCAAATCTAAGTGTATGGGATAATATTGATGTTATACTCCGGTACAATCTGGAGTTCTGTAAAGTAGCTGATGACTCAAGTACCGACATTAGCGGCCATCTCTGTGCTTTAGGAGTACTGTTTAGATTGTAATTTTTTATCAATTTTTATCAAAATGAGGAAAAAAAGCAGTTCAATCGTATTTGGATGTATTATATTATAATTATGAAATCAAAAATAGCAAAATGTTCGTTTTTTCTAATAATCCTGATGATACTTGGAGCCATGAGCTCCTGTCAGGGAAATTTCCTGGATATTTCAAGGAAACGGCAATTCTGGGTGATAGATCACCGGTATTCTGATTATAAAACAAATTCCAATGCCTGGTATAAGATCCTTACTGTGAAAAAGGCCGAAAACGACCATGTAATAGTCTATGTTGATGTTGACAAGCCGGGAATTACCGAAGAAATCGCCGAAACCCTGGCAAGAGAATTCAGCAATACAATCTACCCCACAGTAACACAAAATTTCGCGACTCCCTTTGATTTTGATGAGAACGGAAAAACAATACTCGCGGTTTATGACATCCAGGATACCTATTTTACCACATACACCGGATTTATTGGCGGCTATTTTTTTGGCACTGATCTCTATTCCGAAGCATCTGTTGATAATTATAATGATAAATACGGCGCGTCATTGCATACAAATGAGGGCGATATTTTATATATAGACTGTAATCCGGCCGATATAACATCACCCGATGCCTGGAGAACTATTTCCCATGAATTTCAGCACCTGGTAAATGCTTCATATTATATGCGCCATAAATCGAGCAGCAATTCAACCAATACCTGGTTAGATGAAGGGCTGGCAGAAGCGGCAAACCATATGTGCTATGGTGTTGTTGAAAAAAGGGTCGAATATTATAACTTTATATTGGATGATTATATACAGAGCGGACACCCGCTCTATTACTGGTCCACCAATATGATGCCCAATTATTCGCTCTCCTATCTCTTTTTTCAGTATCTTAAATTTCAATCAGACGCCGGAGACGCTATTTTCAAAAAAATTATTCAGAGTCAATATGGAGATTACCGGGCCGTC
This sequence comes from bacterium, assembly GCA_024224995.1. The sequence goes on from JAAENB010001230.1 coordinate 4,838, forward strand.
ATGGACGCAATCGCGGATGACGCGGAGCTTTCCGGATCGAGCTGGGGTTCTTCATCAGAAGAACAGTTAAACAGGATTCTTTTGCGATGGTATGCCACAAACGCGGGAGTTTCTAATGATGACAAGTACCGGTATTCCAGTGATATTTCCTCATTAACCAACCCGCCTGCCATGAAACTCTATACGAGTACCGGAGTTACCTTACAAAGCGGCGGCGGGATTGTGAAATCAATGAATGGAAATTTTAATAGTCCTGTTTCCGGGTATGCCTATTTAAGTGTTGATACCGATGGATCAGATGAAGATTATACTATGGCTGATGACGGTAAATATGGGAACAGGGACCGTTTCGTGGCAGTAAATACGGTCTATAATTCCAGAGCTCATAACGGAACATATTCATCCTTACCCTTGACCGTTCTCTATCCTGAAGATGAGGGCTACGAAGAATATGTTCAGGAAGAAAGCAACTCCAAAAAAGCTTCAGCTTTTATATATGTTGAACCGCAGAAGATCGATTTTAATATGCCGCCGGATATAATGGAAAAATTACGGGAAGACGATAAAGAATTACAGCAGAATTAAAAAATATGCTTAAAACATTTTTCTAAATTACCGAAAATTATAATGAATTGCCGTATACTCAAGATGGGAGTTTTCATGAATTATGAGGAATTGTATGTTTAAGCGGATATTAATAGCACTTCTAATAGCCATTCCGGTTGGAACGTTTTCACAGAGTACCACTACAGGTACTGCTGCGGGAACAACTACGGCTGCCACAACAAAAAAATCAACTGTTGAAACTTCCATACCGGTACAGGCTCAGTACAGCAATAAATTCAGGATCAAAGATGTAACGTTTAGCAAAAAAATCGATCCAACGGGCAGAGGAGAATACCTGGAAGTAGAATTCCGCCTTGAGAATATGACCGATGATCCAATTGATCTGTATCTTTTCGTGATTGCTACCTATGAAAAAGCTCAAAGAAAGCTCACCAGCTTTGACAGGCCCATCCCGCAAAAAGACAGGATTTGGACTTTTGAACCCTCTCCCGATGATAAAGCCAATTTCCAATATCCCGAAAAGGATGAAGAAGGAAAGGTAAAAAAGGATGAAGACGGCAAAGATAAGCTAATGTATATTAAATTCCCCCGCGATCCCAAAAAAGGTGAAGCCTATCACCTGAAAGGAGATGAAATCATACGGACCAGGCATTTAAGTAAATACCGTAAGAATTATTTCTTTTTTAATGAAGTCGCGATTCTTGTTTTCGACAAAAAGGGAAGACCGGCCTACCGGCAGCTGTATAATCTAAAGGGTTTTCGAAGATAAAACATTTTCCTCTCTTTTTATTAAAAAAAGTTCAATTTTACTTGTTATTTTCCAGCCGTATAATTATATTATAAAGAATTTGATGTTTTAACAGGAATGGGAGCCTTATTCCTGTTTCTGAGTATGCGCACCGGTTTTAATGGAAATGACAAAACATAAACAAAATACATTCATAATTATCTCTACTCTTATAGTGCTTATTGGTTTTTCCACTGTGTTTTCCTTCGCCGATAATCTTAAGTATGATTGGTCGGAATATTATTATCAACCCGGGGTAACAAACATAAAGAATGTTAACGGGAAGTTTTATGCCTATATTGTTCTTTTATTCAATGAGAACCCCCATTTTGTGAATTTGATCCAGAAAGACAGTATTCCGCTAAAAGTAATTGGTAATGAAGGGTTTCATGTTAAAGAATACAAGCGTTATTTGAATTCAATGCGGCATCCCGCTCTTAAAACCCTTGTAAGGACAATGATGGATATCTATCTTGAGCCTGCCAGGTACAGTGACGCGCAATTAGGCGCGATCCAGAAGCAGCTCTCAGGGAAAAATATTGTACTCCGGTTTTCCAGGGATAGAAATCTTGGAGTGGAAAAAATAATCCTTGATTATTGTATTTTTGGAAAAAAAATAGGGGTAACAATAAAGCATCCTTTTTTTAAGACAAAAGAAAAAATATATAATATCCAGCCCTTTATTTATTATGATGAGTTTTCAACAAGCAACTCCACTTTTTATTTCGATATGATTTATATTAATCCGGAAGAAGTTCAAAATGATTATATTATCGCGAAAAAAATAATGAATGGGAAAGACGTGAAATCCATGTTTTTTGTGGGATCACGGGTTACCGAAGATATAAAGAAATGCCTGTTAAAAGCTTTTGTAAAGAATTCATCGATTAAAGATGAGATATGGAAGATGTTTATTATTCATGAGCTGACCCATAAGATATTAAATAACCGGTATAATTATTTCGACCAGGTTTCCGGAGAGGAACTCTCTTTGTGCAGCACGATCTACGCGAATCCCTACCTGGGAATCTCGGTAATGTATAGTTATTTAAATTATAACGCGATTAATCCTCATCGAATAGCAGCAATGAACCTTGTTCGATTTATTGGAAACAAAACCGGTAAAACCGCTATTTTAAAAGATCCCTCCCTGGTAAAAAAACTTCCCCGGGAAGAGATCAGGCAAATCTCAAAAGAATACTTTGTGTCTGTTATCAACAAATTTAAATAATAAGGCTTCTAACTTTTTCCAGGTTCATCCTGTCGAAGCTTTCATCGGGTTTTGGAGTCTCCATAATAATGGGGATATTGTTAAGCTCCGGATCATTTAACAGGGCTTTGAACCCTTCATCACCAATAAATCCCTTGCCAATGTGTTCGTGACGATCGACGTGTGAACCGCATTCTTTTTTTGAATCATTCAAATGGATGAGGCTTAGTTTATTAAGACCAACCGTGGAATCGAATTCCTGCATCACCGTGTGATACTTTTCTTTTGAGGATATGTCATACCCGGCAGCAAAGATATGACAGGTATCCAGGCAAATTTCCAACCGTTCGCTGTATTGAGATATCTCAATGATCTCTTGTAAATGCTCGAACCGGTGTCCAATGGAGTTTCCCTGTCCCGCGGTTGTTTCAAGAAGAATGGCAACATCGGTTTCCAGTCCAGTCTGTTTCATCGTATCAAAAACAGTATCAATAGAACGGGCTGCCTGGTTTATGCCGTATTCCAGCCCTTTCCCTTTGTGGCTTCCGGGATGCAGAACCAGTTTATTAATACCCAGTATATGAGCTCTTTCTATTTCACTTTGTAGACCATTAAGAGATTTCTCCAGGTTTTCGCCGTTCCCGGCACAATTTATGAGGTACCCGGTATGAGCGAATACAGGCATATCCGCAAAGACTGTTCTTACTGATTTAAACTGTTCAACAGTACCGGGCTTGGCCGGAGGAGTTTCCCACCTGTTTGAGTTTTTTAAAAAGACCTGTACAATATTGGTGTCCAGGTCCCGGGCTTTTTCCAGGGCTTTATGCATTCCTCCCGCAATGGAGAGGTGAAACCCGATTTTTCTGTTCACTTGTTATCCTTATTTTTTAGTTTTTCCATAACCTCATCAAAGGAGAGCCCTTTAATGAGGATCTTTTTATTTCTGCCCTTTTCTCCTTTTTCAATAGTTATATTCGATTTTGCCAGGCGAAGTTTTTTGGAAAAAAGGAGAATGCATTCTTTATTGGCCTTTCCTTCAGCAGGAGGAGCGTTTAAATAGACCTTTATTGAGTTGTTTTCATCTATGGTGATAGTGCTTCGAGAAGATTTAGGAGATACGGTGATATCAATAGTTGCCCGGGTCATAATAACAAATTTACTCCTTTCCTTGAAGCTGTCAAATTCTATTTGACAATAAATGATTCTCTTTTGTAATATACAAAAATTTTTAAAAAGGAATTCAAATATGCAAATAGCAGTGCTTGAAAACGGGCCTTTTATGGTTAATACATTTCTTGTGATTAACGAAGACACAAAAGAAGGATTTATTCTTGATCCCGGAATTGATATAGATCCCTTGATTCAAAAAATTGAAATTGAGAAGGTGAATATTGTCGCGATTGTTGCCACTCACGGACATATTGATCATATCGGGGGGGTTGAAAAAGCAAAACAGAAGTTCAATGTTCCTTTTTATGCCAGTGAGCTCGATAAACAATTAATAGATACCGCTCCAATACAGGCCCAGATGTTTGGAGTACCCAGTCCGGGGAAAATTACAATTGATTCGATCCTCCCAACATCAGGGGAAATTGAGATAGCCGGCCTCACCCTGACACTTCTGTATACACCGGGTCATTCAAAAGGATCCGTATCAATAAAGATTGATAATACTGTATTTGTTGGGGATACGCTTTTTAACGCTTCCATTGGAAGAACGGATTTGCCGGGAGGAGATTATGAGGAATTGATCTATTCAGTTAGAGATCAGTTATTTGTTCTTCCCGATGAGACCAGGGTGTTGCCCGGGCATGGACCGGAAACAACAATCGGCAGGGAAAAGTCTACAAATCCCTTTTTTAATAATTAATCATACGCGGCGCGATGAAGCGTGAACAAAAAAAGAAGGGGAAAGGATTTTCAGGAAATCCATTCCCCTTCTCTTTTTGTGGTGTCCGTTCCGGGTACACCTGTTAGTGGGTACATTTGCGTACCTAAATTTAATCACCTTTCAGTGAAGTTCAAATGATTTAGATTTGTTAATCCTATAAAGAACCATTTCTAATTATTAAGATAGTAAAAAATTTTTTTAAAGTCAATAGTAAACTAATTTTTTTTTAAAAAAATTAACGCCATATTAAAGGCTTGAACTAAAAGCTGCTCAGGGCTTCATCCAACGCGTCAAAAAGCTTAATAACAGAAGTTACTTTTGTTAATTCCAATACCTTCTTGACCTCTTCGTTCGCTCCGGAAAGGCGTAATTGTGATTTGAGACTCTGGTTAATATTTAAGAATATTCCAATACCGGAACTGGTAATCATCTTAACATCAGTAAGATCAAGGACCATTTTTTTAATTCCCCGGTCTATAATCGCTTGCTGTAGTTTTTCTTTTAGATCCGGAACATCAAGAGTATGAACTTCCTGCATAACTATCTTTATAACAAAGACACCTTCACCTTTATCACTAACTTCTATCATATATTTACCTCAGTTTAGTAGAATCAATTCGCTATAATAATACTGTTTAATAATAATATAAAAGAGTCAACAAAAATTTCCGGGCTATGGACAGTTTACTTTATAAAATATAGACTTGACTTAATTTAAATAAGTCTTTAAATTGTAATATCGTAGAAATTGAGAGGTGAATCTCGTTTCAGGCAAAAAATAGGCGAAAATAGGCTCAAAGTATAATAGGATTGGTCATTTTTCTATGGTCTTAGCAGAAAATCTAAAAAAAAATAATATTATTGTTAAAGCCAAAGCTAAAAATCGATGGGATTTGATCGAAGAAATGGTTGATCTGGCAGTAAAAAACAAAGAAATATTAGAAGAAGAAAAGGAAGTTGTAAAAAAAGCTCTTGTTGAGCGAGAAAAATCGATGAGTACCGGTATTGGGAATGGGGTGGCTATTCCTCATTGTACAACAGCAAAGGTGGAGAATATCATTATTATTATGGCTGTGACCCAAAAAGGTATAGATTTTGAGGCTATTGACAATAATCCCGTTAAAATTGCAATACTCCTGTTAGTCCCCAAAAATAAGCTCACCCAGCATATAAAGACCCTTGCCAATATCGCTAAAATGATGAGTGACGAAAAGTTACGAGAAAAACTCCTTACCCTGAAAACCTCTGATTCTATTATTAAAGCATTAAAAAAGTCAAACATTTGATAGAAAAAGAGCCTGATGGTAGTGAAATGGAAGATTTAGCCAGAATTATTAGTGCTGATAAACTAAATGATGACGATATCCATAGTGAAAATTCGTTACGCCCTACGCGGTTGGAAGAATTTATCGGCCAGTCAAAAATAACAGAAAATTTAAAAGTTTTTATAGAATCAGCAAAGATGAGACAGCAGCCCCTTGATCATGTTTTGCTGGCAGGGCCTCCGGGCCTTGGAAAAACGACCCTTGCCTTTATTTTATCAAAAGAACTTGAGGTGAACATTAAAGCTACTTCCGCTCCTATTATTGATAAAGCCGGAGATCTTGCTTCAATTTTGACCGGGCTGGAAGAAAATGATGTTCTTTTCATTGATGAAATACACAGGCTTTCCCCGGCAATTGAAGAGATCCTGTATCCTGCTATGGAAGACAAATCAATCGATATTATTATTGGTCAGGGAATTGGCGCGAAAAGTATAAAGATCAACCTTGCTCCTTTTACCCTGGTTGGAGCAACAACCAGGACAGGGCTTCTCACTTCAGCTCTCCGGGACCGCTTTGGCATACCTTTACGCCTGGATTATTATACCCCTGAGGAATTACAGATAATTGCTATCCGTTCATCAAAAATACTGGGGTGCGCTATTTCCGAAGATGCTGCGCTGGAAATAGCGAAAAGATCCCGAAGAACCCCCCGGATTGTTAACAGGCTCTTGAGAAGGGTGGCTGATTTTTCAATTGTTGGGAAAAAGGATTATATTGATATTGGTATTACCAGGTACGCTCTTGAAAAACTTGATATCGACAACCTGGGCCTGGATGAAATGGACAGAAAATTCCTCTCAATTCTCATTGAGAAATATGATGGCGGACCTGTGGGGTTGAAGACAATAGCCATTTCAATTGGTGAAGAGACCGACACCCTGGAAGATTATTATGAACCCTTTCTTGTTCAGATTGGCCTGCTAAAACGGACTCCCCGGGGAAGAGTTGCCACCCCTGCTGCCTATGAACACCTTGGTTTTAGCAATACAAAAATATTGGATGATATTACCGGGCCAGGCCTGTTTGAAACTCCTTAAATAAAGCTTTACAAAGTATCCCGGAATCGGTATTTTTATTATATATGGACTTTATAGAAGAAAAGACACCCAGGGGACTTTCCATAAAAATCCTCTATACAAAAAATCAGTACCTTGCTTTTGACAAGAAAGGGAGGTCTATTTATACCGATAAAGAAGGAACCAGCCAGGTCCATACTCTTCCCTTAATTCTTTTTTTAGGAAGAAGCTTTCATATCAAAAAAGATTATGAAAAGAGTTATTATTTACTTAAAATAAGAAAAGGATCAATGGTTATTCCCTATACCGATATTCGGGACAGGCAAAAAAAGTATATTTTTATTCAGGTCGATAAAAATCTCGATATGATCCCCGTTTTAATTGAGATAGTTCCTACTATACAGGTAATGGTTAAAACCTATGACGCCAAAGTACGGCCCGATTTTGTTATTGTTGATGACGAAATAGCCACAACAGATATTGTTATTATAAAAACCAGGTACCAGGTTGATGACGTAATTCATGCTGAGATGGCCAATAATATTACTCTGCAAGCACGAAGGAAAAAAAAGTCTTATGACGATAAGGTTGTGAATTTAAATATGCTCTCGTCTAACCCGGTTTTTTTAGCTAGGATACATTTGAGAGCTATGGAGTTGTCGAAAATAAATCAGCTGCTGCTGGACTTTGATCTCACTGCCCTTGATACGGAATATGTATTAAGTTTTATAAATGATATATTGATAAACAAAAAGGATGATACGGATATTGTAAAAAACAGGGCAATGCTTGTATCTCTTAAAAAAGCATATACCTTTTATCTTTATTTATTACAGCGAAATGATGAAAAAATTGAGGAAATGGTTCAATCATTAGATGATTTAAGGGAGCTGGCTCCTTACCGGACCCTTATTTCAAAGGCAAAATCGATATTTCCGGGAAAAGATGAACAGCTGTTATATATAGAATACGACAACCTGCTTTTTGAAAGAAAGGAAGAACTCGAAGCGGGAGGAGATAAAGAACCGGAAGAAGCCGTTCCGGAAGGTTCAGAGGACGGATTAACGGAAGAAGAGGCTGTTTGGGAATCAGCAGGTCCGGACGCATCGCCGGAATCTATTCCTGAGGATAAAGTCTCGTCCGAAGATGCCGACATTGCTGCGGAACACGCGTTACTCGAATCAATTGTAGATGAAGAACTTCTTACGGGTGGAGCAGCGGAAGAGCCTGATGTGCTGCCGGAATCTATTGCGGAAGAGGAAGCGGCAGAGCCTGATGTGCTGCCCGAATCTATTGCGGAAGAGGAAGCGGCAGAACCGGATGTGCTGCCCGAATCTATTGCGGAAGAGGAAGCGGCAGAACCGGATGTGCTGCCCGAATCTATTGTGGAAGAGGAAGCGGCGGAACCGGATGTGCTGCCCGAATCTATTATTGAAGAAGCCCTTCTTGCCGGAGATGAGAGCACTATTGAAGACGGGGCCGGTTCAGTGGATCTGGGTGATATTGCGGAATTTGTACCGGACAGCGATGAAGGGACTCAGGACTAGAGTCTGTTGTATAACCCGGCTTTGATGCAGGCTCTCACAACAATTTCGTTTCTATTTCCCTGCATCCCGGCAATAATCCGGGTTCTCTCACATTCCCATGTATCAACAGGGTCTGCTCTATCCCATGCTTTAAATAATTTCCGGTTCTTTTTTGAAATAATGCCTCTTCCCGGGTAGACCGCATTCATATACTGGTATGTCCTGGCAATATCTCCCCTGATCGAAGGCGGGGGTTCTACTTTTTTGTTTTTTATCTCGATATCGCAATCACCAAATCTTCTTTCTTCTCCCGGGATCATGGCCATTGAATAATTCGATCTGGCTCCGTTAACTTCACCAATAGCAGGATATAGATTGTACATATCGGCTTGCATATACTTGAACTGCCTGTTGACTTTTTGAGCACAGTGACGTCCTTTATAGCGTTTCCCTCTCCGGGTAACGCAATCCGGATGGCCTTTCCGCCATTCGGGAAAACTCTGTCCAAAAGCATGAGCAGGAACAACATGCTCCCATTCAATCCTTCGTGCTCTCCGGTTTTCTCTTTTGGGAATATACCCGCAAGAGTCCCAATCCACTTTTTTCTCTTTTGTATAAGAACAGCCGCAATAGAAGGTAATTCTTCTTTTGGAATATATTGTATTTAAAAGTATTTTTTTAGACTTTAAAAATGAGGAAATCTCAATGTTTCCTTCTTCGATTCCCGCGGCAGCTAAAAGCAATATCATCAGAAGGAATAAAAGAAAAATAAGAATAAGTTTAGCTGGTTTCAACCCTGTTTCTCCCGTTTTCTTTGGCTCTATATAATGCTTTATCGGCTCTTTCTATAAAATTATCAATATTTTCTTCAGAGTCGAATATAGTTACACCAAAGCTACAGGTAACAGTGCCTACAATATCAAAGTTAATCTCCTCTACTCTTCCCCTGACTTTCTCAGCAATTTTTCGCGCGTCTTCCAGGTTGGTACAGGGAAGCAGGGTAATAAATTCCTCTCCGCCCCAGCGGGCTAAAAGATCGGTTTTCCGGATACTTGTTTTTACCGCGTTCGTTAGCATTATTAGTATGATATCGCCAACCTGGTGTCCATAGGTATCGTTGATTTTTTTAAAATTGTCAATATCAAAAAAGATCAATGACAGGTCGGTTTCGCAGATTTTTGCTGCTTCTATTTGTTGAGCGAGTATCTCATTGAATTTTCTCCTGTTATAGACCTTGGTTAAAGAATCAAGGGTTGCTTTTTTCTCAAGATCCTGGGTTCTTCGCTCTAATTGAGTCACATCGGAGAAGACAATAACATATCGCTCCTCATCTATTGATAATTTGCTAACATGAACAGAAAATATCCTGGGGCTGTCGAAACCATTGGGTTGAAATGCCATGAGATTTTGTAAATTATGACTGTTCAATACTGTCTCAATCCAGTGGTTTTCTTTGCTTTTTGAGATATAGCCTTCGCTTTCAATGCATACATCTGTTACACAGGTGTAGCGCTTGCGAAAATCATCAAGTTTTTGATAATTAAAGAAATCGAGAAAGCTCTCATTCGTGTGAAGTATTTCATTTTTGTCGGCGACAATTATCATGTTGCTTTGAGAATCAAGTATCGATTGAAGGTATACTCTCTGGTTGTATAACTCTTTTTCCATCCTTTTTTTGTCGGTGATATCATTAAAAACAATAATATCACCAATATTTTCACCCTGTTTATTGTTAACTTCGGAATAACTAAAGGTGATATGCTTTTTTTCCCCGTCACAGGCTACCAGTATTGGTTCCAGGTCAAGAGAGCCGTTTAAAACATCCACTCCGTCTTCATATATAACATTAAAGACTTTTTCCACGGGCATGCCAATGGCATCTTGTTGTTTCCATCCTGTTACCTCTTCCGCAATTCTGTTTACCAGAACTACTTTCCTCTCCGTATCGGTTGTTATGATACCGTCATCAATACTTCTAAGAGTAGTCGCGAAATTTTCCCATTCGCTCTGGAACCATTCAATTTCTTCAGCCAGCTTAAGATCGGTCCAGTCACCGCCAATAGCCTGGTACTCTATGATACTGCTGTCATGGTCGAACAGGCCCTGGACCGTCCATACAAGATATCTTTTTTCATTATTCTTGAAAGAATAGTTTTCGTATGTCCCTGTTGGGTCTTCCGGGCTCAGAGAGTATAGAAGATCATGAAAGCGTTTCTGGTCCGACTCAGGAACAAATTTCATGAGTGATTCTCCCAGGATATCAATTCTATCCATATTGAGATAATTGCAGCAGCCTTCGTTCACGAAGGTTATTGTTTTATCTCCGGGGAGAAAACGGAGCACCATGAGCGGAGAACTGTCTATAACATCGCGAAATCGTTCTTCGGCGTCATCGGTTATTTTTTTTGCTTTTTTTCTTTTTTCGTTGTTCTTTTTTTGAAGAACGGATTTTTGTATTGAGTGGAGTAAAAAGTCGAATAAATTTTTGACATCTACCAGGGGTTTTGAAAAATATTCGAATGCTCCGGCTTTAATGGCTTTTGGGCCAAAATCTTCCCCATTCTCGCCGGTAAATATTATTACCGGTATTGTTATATTCATTTTTTTTATTTTTTCTATTATCTCAATTCCTGAAGTGTCGGGAAGGTTATTGTCAAGAAGGATGCAGTCGAAATCTTTTTCCTTTATTGTATTAATAGCGGAATAACCGGAGTGAACCTGTTCAAGGGAAAACCGGTGCTGATGTTTTTTGATAATTCGATCAATCATCCTGGCGGTTTCAGAGCCGTCATATACCGTCAGTAATGAGATTTTATTTGTTATGCTGTTTTCCATTTTTGCCTGAGTTTTGAGAAATATCCTTTTTGCATACAGGTATTAGTTAGTATATTGGCACAGAAAAAGGAAGAAATCAAGAAGAAAAAGAGTTAATAGAAAAATTGAGAAGATTAAGAAGATTAAGAAATAAAGAGGCAGGGGACTACTTGTCCCCTGCCTGTTAACTATGGGAGGAGTTATCTCAAGAACTTATTTTGATACCATCTAGATCCAGGAAAAACTACCGAAATAATTTTCCAGGTTATTTTTACTGACACTTGCTGTGATTGAACATTCTTCGTTTATGCAGAATTTATATTGATCTTTCATACCGTACTCCTTCTGATTCTTAGGCCGAACTAACTTTCTTAGGTATGACTAAAATATACTAAATAAATTCCTGTTCGTCAAGAGCAAAGATGAATTTTTTTGATATTTACAAATTTTTTTTGATTTTCATTCCCATTACGATTGACAGGCAGCAGAGCCCATGTTTTACCATTTATTCCGGTAAAAACTTAATCCAGGAGGCTTTTTTTTGAAAAAACTGTCTCAAACTCGAATAATTATTCTGGCGATAGTTGCCTGCCTCTTATGGTCAACCGCTTTTGTTGGAGTAAAAGTGGGTTTGAAATATACGACTCCTCTTTTTTTTGCCGGTACCAGGTTTATGATCGCGGGCTTGATCCTCCTTCCTTTTTGCGGCAGGATCAGTAATTATTTTAAAACAGTTAGGTCAAACTTTAAAATGATACTCCTCTTAAGTGTCTTTCAGACTTTTATTTTGTATGGTATCCTTTATTTCAGTATGACCCTTGCTCCCGGAGCCCTTGTGGCGATAGTTATCGGGTCATCTCCATTGATCACTGCTATTATGTCACATTTTTTAATGCATGATGACACAATGACCCTGAATAAATTATCGGCCTTGCTTGTGGGTATGGGAGGGGTTGTTTTTCTTGCGATTAGCAGGAAACCCTGGACTTCAGGGGGATTTAAGGAATTTATTGCTCTCGCGTTCTTGCTTGTGGGTTCCATCTCTTCCGCCTTTGGCAATATTCTTGTGGCAAAAGATAAAAACAAAATAAATCCATTGATCTTAAACTCTTCTCAAATTTTTATTGGCGGATTTTTGCTTTTTATGCTTTCATTGCCCCTTGAAGGGGTTCAGACCATCATCTATCCTGCTGAATTTTACGCGGCCCTGGCCTGGCTTTCTTTTTTATCGGCAGCTGCATTTTCTCTATGGTTTTACCTGTTAAAAGTTCCCGGAGTCAAAGTCTCGGAGCTGAATGTGTGGAAATTTATTATCCCGGTTTTTGGCGCGGCTCTAAGCTGGCTGCTGCTCCCCGATGAAACTCCGGAATGGATGTCGGTCCTGGGCATGATCTGTGTTGCTTCTTCTATCATACTGTTTAATTTTCGTGTTACGGGGAAAGAGAAACGGCCGGAATTATAATTAATTTGACTTTTTTGTAACAATTGTTCTACTATTGAGTCTATTAAACAAAGGTGTATCTTCTATGAAATTTTTATCAAAATATTTATCGCGCTTCCTGATCGTTATTTTTCTTGTTTCTCTGCATATTGGATGTGATCAATCAACAAAAAAGATCGCGAAAAAGGAATTACAGCATAAGGGTACTGTTCAACTTGTTGATAATTTTTTTGTACTAAAATATGCTGAAAATAAAGGAGCATTTTTGAGCATGTTCTCCAAACTTTCTAAAAACATGCGCACCCTGCTGTTAATGATCCTGCCGCTGATTGTGCTGGTCATTTTATCGGGTTATATTATTTTTAATAAAAACCTTACATTCCCGGAGATTTTTGCCTTTTGCTGTATTATCGGCGGTGGAGGTGGGAATCTTGTTGATAGGATCTATAATGGGTATGTTATCGATTTTATGAATCTTGGGATTGGCAGCAATTTCAGAACAGGGATATTCAATTTCGCGGACCTGTCCATTATGCTTGGTACCGCTCTGATCCTTCTTCACCTGGTACGAACCCGGGATGAACAAGTAAAAATCAGGCTGCCGCGGGATTAATATGCTGCTACTGTTTTGGCAATAACCTGCATTGAAGGATAATCATCTTCTTGCAAAAACTGAAAAAGAGTATAATCCCTTTGATCGGACAATTCATGGGCTCTCCTTTTGAAAACCTGCGAACAAAATGGAGAATTCGTATTCAGTCTACACAGGCAGGTTACCCCGGTAGTGCCGTTGTCTATGAATCCCACAACACTGGTAAATGTCATATCCGCGGTTTCATCGTTCCGGAGTTTTACTGTAACGGTCAATTCATCCTCTTTTTTATAATACGAAATAATTTCCGACTCCGATAAGTTGAGTCCAAGATCGATATATGTTTTGTTGTTCATTCGGAATGACACCTCTCTCTCTCAAGAAACTCTTTTTAAATAGGACCGGTTTCCGAAGATTTTATCCCGGGGCTCTGTTCTGTTTCACGGGGTTTTTAACCCTGGGAAACAGAAAAGGCTCCGGTTAATATCCCCAAACAGAAACCGATCCATATATATAAACAGCTTCTTCCATATTTTTTCCCGGCCATCCGGTGTCTGAGCGGAGCCGAAGACCCGGGTCCACACTCTTCAATAAATAGATAATTATTATATATAAACCATACATTGAAAGAGCAAGAGTTTTTTTCTAAATCGGGGAAAACAGGTACGGATTTGTCCCCATACTTTTCTAAAAAAATCCTTTACGGATGTTGTGTATTTTCAGCATTTAATTAATAAAAGAATAGACAAGTCTAAAAAATTCCGGATGAATGATAGCCTGTAGCCCTGACAGGGCAGGAGATATTTACATGTTAAAATCAAGAAATTATATTATAGTATTTATATGCTGCATTCTGCTATTACCCGCGGCAGGCTTTGCCGCTGGTGATAAAGATTACCCTGTTGAGATCTTACTGGAAGAAGGAAAATTCTTTTATAACAAAAAAGGGATACGGCGATATATTTTTAAAAGAAAATACCGTGTATTAACCCAGAAAGGGGTAAACGAATGGAATTATGTTAATGCCTCCTGGCATTCATGGTATCAAAAAAAGCCCGAAATAAAAGTAAAAGTAACTTCTCCAAAGGGTACCGTTCGCTACCTGGACCCAAAAACACTTGGCGAAGTGGCTGCCAGGCAAAAATCAAGGTTGATATATACAGATACAAGAACAATACGCGGTCCCATGCCGGCGATTGAAATTGGCAGCATTGTGGAGGAGACCTATATCCAACAGGATACAATCGCTTTTTTTAAAGCAGGCAGCCGTCAATGGTATACCATTGGCAGAAATATACCAATCAAGCATGCAAAGTTGTATATTGACCTTCCTTCAAGCGTACCATTTAAATATAAGCTTTATAACCTGAACAGTAAACCAGAGGTTAAAAGAAAAAACGGACGCGTATCCTATTCTTTTGACAAAAGAAATGTCCCGGGAATGGAATATCCCCCTCTTTACCGGCCTCCAGGCAGTTCCCATTGGCCTTCCGTGGAGTTCTCAACAGTACCGGATTGGAATAAGGTCGCCAGGATCTATAATTCCATAGTAAAACAGCAGCTGAAAGATGATTCCCGGGTAAACAGCCTGGTCTCCGGGGCTGCCAGAGGAAAAAGCAAGAACATTGAGTTGATAAAAAAACTTGTTAAGAGAATGCATGGTGAGGTGAGGTATACGGGCCTTGAATTTGGCGATGCTTCCATTATTCCCCGTAGTCCAAATAAGGTACTGGAAAGAAGATATGGAGATTGTAAGGAAAAATCCGCTCTCCTGGTTGCGATGCTGCGAAAAGTGGGAATTAAAGCCCATATAGTTCTTCTTAACGCGGGTTTTGGTTCTGATGTGTCAAAGGATATGCCCGGCATTGAATTTTTTAATCATGCTATTGTATATGTGCCTGCTCCATATAGACTCTGGATAGATCCAACAGCGGAGTTTACCGCGGTTGGGGAGCTTCCCCTGCCGGACCAGGAGCGCTATGCCCTGATTATTGACCCAAAAACCAGGAGCCTGGTGCGGACTCCGGGCAGAAGATCGAGGCAAAACAGGGTGACCTTAACAAGAGATGTTTTTCTTTCTCAGCTTGGTAAGTCCAGCATAAAGGAAACAATGGAAGCGACCGGTCCTTTCGCGTCCTCCTTGCGATCCTACTACGACGAACAGGGGCATAAAAATATTAACAAAATATTTTCCAACTATGTTGAAAAAAAATTATACTCACAAAATTATAAAAATTTTCGTTATACCGATCCCTATGATTTCTCAAAAATATTTTCTTATACGTTAACCGCGACCGGCAGCAGAATCGGGTATACCAGTGTTGAGGATGCCGAAATTGAACTGCCCATTGGATTTATTATAACCAAATTTCCCAATCACTTAATGAATTTTAGCGGGTACGACGGAGAGAATGAAAGTGACGACTCGTACTGGAAAAAAAGAAAAACGGATCTGCTGCTGCCGGTTCCTCATACCAGTGAGCTGATATACAATATACACATACCCCCCGGGTTTGAATCAGTTAACCTGCCGGATAATGAAACAGTCAGGATTGGTGATTCGGTGATCCGGAAATCTTTTAATAAAAAAGGATCACTTATTGTAGCGGCATTTAAAATGGACACCGGGCGAGGCAGGTATACTCCGGATCAATTAAAAAAACTCAGGAAAGAGTTATACCGAATCGGTTCAAACAGTATGATTACCCTGAAATTTGTCTCTTCCGGGTTTCGGCTGGTAGAACAGGGTAAGGTCGGGGAGAGCGTTAAATTTTATAAAAAATTGATCGCGCGGTATCCGAAAGAACAGGGGAATTATATCCGGCTGGGTAATATTTTACTGGCTGCCGGTTTCAAGGATTCCTCAGTTTATTATTTGAGAAAAGCAATAGAGTTAGATAAAAAATCAATTGAAGCGTACATGGCTCTTGGATGGGCCTATCTGCATGATCCTTTTGGCCGGCAGTTTACCGGGTCTATCGAAAGAGAAAAGGCCATGAAGGTCTACGCTGAGGTTACCCGCTTAGATCCCGGTATTGGCAATGCCTGGCGTAATCTTGCTGTTCTGTCGGAATATGATAGCGACGGGAACCGGTTTAGTCCCAATTCCGATATTAAAAAGGCAGTTGTATATTACGAAAAATATCGCAAAAAGCTTAAACGCCATGATCTGGATTATAATTATATCCGGGCATTATATCGTATTGGAGCATACAGCTCGATATTAAAGCTCAAAAAACAAACCTTTGCAACAAATGAATCCTGGGCAATATACCTGGCCGCGTTGACAATTAAACAGGGCCTGCCCCCGCTATGGACCAGTCTTGACTCTATTTCATCAAATAAAGAGAACAGGGAAAAAATTCTGGAAATGACCGCGTATAACCTGGCAAGTATCCGCTATTATAAGCAGTCATCTGAGATATTGCTGCGATTAAGTAAATTTTCACGTAATACAATTGAGTTCCAATCCAGGGCTGGATTTTTAGCCAACCTGAAAAGATGGGAAGAGGTTCCGGTTCATGAGAATAAACCTGAAGAGGTGGTGTTTAAACTGATGAAATTGATTTATCTCGATGAGATAAACAAAAAGAATCTTGGGCAGGTCTATTCCAAAACGGTACTGGTGGAAAATAACCTGGAACGGCTGGAAAAAAGATATAAAAAGATCAGGAAGAATTTTGTTAGAAGAACATCAAAGGAAGGAAGACTGCATACCGCGGTATTTGACGCCCTGTACACAAACATGAAATTTAAGGTGAGCGGTAATGACAGCCTGGGATACCGGGTTGTGGTTACAACGGACTTAATGAAAAAAAAGGTTTATTCTATCTATTATATAGTTAAGGAAAAAGAAGGGTTTCGATTGATTGATGATTCTTCCGAGAACTTCCCGTCAAGAGTCGGTTTTCTTGCCCTGTCTCATTGTGGGAAAGGCAATTATGCACTTGCTTCAGAGGTGCTCGATTGGATGCTTGAATATAAAAAGGATGGTTTTCGCAGCGGCCTGGAAGGACACCCGTTTTTTCATGTGTGGGAACGGTCGACTAAAGAGAAAGAAAAAATTAAACTGGCTTCCTTTCTTTTGCTTGCGCGTTACCCTGAATTCGGAAATAAGCTGGTTAAAGCCCGTGAAAATTTTTCCGGCAAAAAGGACCTGCTGCAGATAGACAGGGCTCTTTTAGTTCATTACCTGGCCGGAGATAATTACCCTGAATCGTTAGCTGTTCTGGAAAGAATTTTAAAACCCGGCGAAACAAGCCCCCTGATGCTGGAAACCTATTTGCATTTATTGGGAAAAACAAATAAAAATATGGATACCCTGGCTGCCTCTTGCCGGAAATTGCTGAAAGAGAATCCGGATAAGATAGAATATATTTACCTGTATTCTATGATAACAATTGAGGATGGGAAATTAAAAGAAGCGGAACAGATCCTGGAAGACGCTCATCGTAAAAATTTAGGGAATGCCCAGACCTATAACCTCATGGCATGGCTGGGCCTGTTTACCGGTAAATCCCCTGAAAAGCTGCTCGACCTGTCGGTAAAAAGCAACCGGCTCAGCGATTTTAGCGCCCATTCCATGCTTCATACCCTGGCAACAATATATGCCGAGCAGGGAAAGGTCTCTGAGGCAAAACAGGTTGTTTCTCGTATGCTCGCGAACAGGGGAGAAAGCACTATTACCGAATCGGATCATTATATATTTGGCCGGAACGCCGAGACCCTGGGATTGCCTGTTGTTGCCAGACAGCATTACGCGAAGATAAAGCCGGACAAAGACACAAAACAGTTAACGGTTTATGAGCTTGCTGCCCGGCGTTTAAAATTATTAAAGTAGTCCCAGGACTGTTTCAACCGGAGAATCGTTATGACAATATTAATTGATGGGTTTAACCTCATATACAAATTCCCTGATCTTGAGGCATTGATGTATCAGCGGGAGCTGATTTCAGCGATGCAGGGACTTCTTGAAAAGGTCAAAGAATTTCAGGGAATAACCGGAGAAGATATAACGGTAATTTTTGACGGAAAAAAGAAACCTTCCGATACGACGGTTCATGAAAAAGCGGGAGAAATTGATGTCTATTATTCACATGATTATTCTGCCGATTATATGATCAAGGAGCTGGTGAAAAAAAGCATTAATCCTAAGATGATAACGGTTGTTTCTTCGGACAAAGAGATAATTTTTTATATTAAGCGTTTTAAAGCAAAACCGGTCACCAGCGAAAAATTCGCGCCCTTTCTTACGAAAACTGTTGAAGAGTTCCACACCCCGGATATTCCGGAAAAAGAGGAGAATCCCGAGCTTTCGGAAGAAGAACTCGAATATTGGAAAGATCAATTTAAAAAAACCGATTCATAAAATACACGGCCTCTTTTTTTATTTTGCCAGGCTTTTGTCGAAAAAAAGCATTATATCCGGGAGGGGTTTTCGCCAGTATTTCCAGTCATGCATGGTATATTTATTCTCTTCCCAGGTAATCTCGTACCCGCCAAACTTATTCTGAAGCTGCTTAAGCCGCACTGCCAGGAGCATTGACTGCTGTCTTGGAACAACTGAGTCCTTTCCGCCATGCCATAAATAGACCGGGGTATTTTTTAGATTCACTGCCAGCTTAATAATGTTGTCTTCTTCTTCCCACCGTTTTTTAAAATTGTTATATTTTCCATATACCGACACGAGAATTCTGTTTGTTGGTATTGACGGAGGGGAGTAATCGCCTGAAAGGCCGCAGGCCACTCCAAAGGTTTTAGGGTAGATGCTCGAAAGAAGAAGGGCTCCTCTTCCCCCGGTTGATACTCCCATAATGCCTGTTTTGGATCTATCCGAAGCCAGCCCAAAAGTATTCCTGAGATAGCTTATAAGAATTTCCCCGGTAAATTTACCGCCCGGGATTGAAGCCCATTTATTTGACGTTTCAGGGTAATATTTTGATTCGTACAAGGTGCTCCCCATATTGGGGCATACAAGGACAATATTATATTTGTTCGCGTATGATTCAATTGCAGTGTTCTGTTCCCACTGGCGATAGCTGCCGCTGTATCCGTGAAGAAGGATCAGAACTCTGGAGTTGTCTCCTTTTTTATAGCCCGATGGGAAGTACATTTGAATGAGACCGTTAGATTTTTTTCCATCAGCGGTATACGGTATCTTGAGGGCTCTAAGCCATGATCCTGCTTTAATCGCTCCTTTATAGCTAAAGGAACTTTTCACTGTTGTTGTTTCACATGATAGCAAGAGTACGAATATTAGAATAGCAAAAACCGGCACATATAATTTCTTCATAATTGTTATTTTTCCCTGAAAATCTTTTGATTATGGGAATATACCCATACACCTGTTTATTTGATGTAGATATTGTTAAGCATACGATATATTTTTTCAAGAACAAATTAAATCTGCTCAAAAAGAGTGTGCGGGGGATAATTTCTTCTTGTTTTGTCGATAGAAGTTTGATAAGTTTAAAGAGTAATTCAGGAGTGTACAGGGATGACATCTGGGACAACAAAAATTGAGAATTTAACAGTTCTTTTGATAGATTTTAATTCTTTGCTAACGGACCGTTTTCAAGAGATTCTGATTAAGAATAATTATACAGTATGCATCGCCCGGAATAGCCTGGAAATTGGAAAATTGTGTGATAGCAGCAGCCCGAATATCATCCTGTATATTTCGGGTTTTTCCGATACTTCCGGTTTCCAGAGTGAGGACTGGAAAATAACAAAGAACATAAGTGATGAAAAGAATATCCCGGTTCTTGTGCTCTCTTCGTTTGATTCGGTTGAGTTATATCTTGAAGGTATTAAAGCCGGAATGGATCATCATATTGTTACTCCTATTAAAAATTACTATCTTCCGTCAAGGATTGAGGAGATTATTTATCAAATAGATCAAGAAGATGGTAAATATAAAGAAGATGCAAAAGATAAAAAAGATGAGGACTCATTCCGGATCGATTTTTATTATAAAGAAAAGAATTATGTGTTTGATATTAATTTTGGGCAATTGGCCCATTTCCTGTTTTCAGTGCTGGAAAATTTCGTAGAGCAAAATCATTTACTTCTGGAAGTGCAGCAAAAAGAAAAGGTCTCATCTAAAAAATTATCCGAAATTAGCCTGATTCATGATATCTCCGGCCTGTCTCCCGAAGAAACCTTGTTAAAGCAGGAAATGGAGACTGCCATAGAGAAGAATCAATTTGAATTATATTATCAAGCTATTATTTCCCTGGATAATGGGAAAATTAGCGGGTTTGAGTCTCTTATTCGCTGGAACCATCCGAAAAGAGGGGTTGTTTGCCCTGATGATTTTATTCCTCTCGCGGAAAAGACCGATCTTATTACTCCTATTGGTTTTTGGGTGCTTGAAGAAGCAAGCAGACAGCTAAAAGAATGGCAGGGAAAATATAAATTAGATCCTCCACTATCGGTAAGTTTTAATGTGTCTACACGGCAATTTATTAATCCGGAGCTGAGTGAACGGTTTGAAGATATTGTTGATAGGCATGGCCTTGATTATTCAACAATACGGCCGGAAATAACCGAGAGTATTCTTATGGACGATATGGAGTCTGCCAATATTACTCTTCTCAAACTGAAGGCAAAGAATTTTTTATTGTATATGGATGATTTTGGTACGGGGTATTCCTCATTAAGTTACTTGAGGCATTTTCCTGTTGATGTTTTAAAGATTGATAAGTCTTTTGTGGAATGGATCAATATCGACGAGGAGAGTGAGGTTATTGTCCGGACTATTATCGGCCTGGCTCATAACCTGAATATGAAAGTTGTTGCCGAGGGTGTTGAAACTGAGGAGCACCTGCTTAAGCTTCGTGAATTTAAAAGTAATTATGGGCAGGGATACCTTTTTTCCAGGCCTGTTCCGGCCCGGGATGCGGAAGAACTGCTCATCAGAGATTTGACCTGGTAGAGGGCTATCAGACTGAATTTCCCCATTCTTCCTCTTCTTCTTTTTCTTCTTCCTCCTCTGATTTAAGCCTTTTTAGTATTTGATTCACGGTTTCGCTTTTAAAGCCTCTCTGGTATAAAAAATAAGAGAGTTTTTGCATGCGGTTCTTTTTTCCTTCGGAGGATTTGTATTTTTTTTGTGCGGTTTCATACAGGCGTTCAAAATCTATATCCCGCGCTCCTCCCTCTTCCAGAGCCTGGTCGATTATTTCCCTGGATAATCCCTTTTGGAACAGTTCTTTTCGTAAGAGGTTTTCTCCTATGGATTTGCTTTTTATTTTGCTTTTTACAAAGCGCAGGGCAAAATCCATATCATTGATATAACCGGCAGTAACCAGTTCTTCCACAGTCTCATCGATCATATCTGAGGGGAATTTTTTCTTTTTGAGAGCCAGTTTCATCTCACTGGTAGACCTGTTCCTGATGGCGAGATAATCAAGGGCTTTTCGTTTACACCGGAACCTGGTCCATTCTTCGAACAGCCGGGTATAGGTCTCTTCGTTTATCTCTGTACCGGTCGAGAGCCTGAACCGTGATACGATCTCAAAGGGAAGGTCGAAGCGTTCTCCGTTGTCGAACTCGACCCGCACTTTGGTTTCCATGTAGTTCATTTTTGTTATTGTTGTCATTGTTGCTCTCAAGAAACTCTTTTTAAATAGAGCCGGTTCCCGAAGATTTTATCCCGGGGCCATGCTCTGTTTCACGGGG
>JAAENB010001231.1 GCA_024224995.1 bacterium
CATAGGGCACGGCACGCCGAGCCCCTACAGGTATCGCCCCCCTCGCAGGGGTAGCTACACCTTCCCGGAATCTCCATAACCCTGGCCTGAAACCAGCCAGTAAAGGCGTTGCACTGCAACGTCTCTCAGAACCAAACCCTGCCCGAAGCATCTTCGCAAAATAGACCCCGGTATATGAACAGTTTCTTCCGTATATTATCCCGGCTTTGCCGGTGTCATTCTTTGACCGATTACCGGTAACCCGGCCCACAGGGCCACCGGTTACCTTCCCCTTAATTCCTTATATTAAAAGATCCAAAAACTGTGTTATTCTCTTCATCGGTCTCGCTGATACTGCCGCTTCCGGACCCGTTGTCATCCACAACCGCGTACAGGGTATAAAAACCTCCCGTAAGAACGGACCATTCTCCCGATAGATCTTCGTATTCTCCCGGGTTTAGCTGTTTTGACGATGAAACCGTGCCAATAAGTGATCCGCCGTCTTTTGGATCGCCATCATAAAAGGAGACCGGTATTCCCGATGGAACATGGAGAGCTCCGCCATTGCCAAGGCGTACTGTGAGCGCAACTGAAACAGGATCGCCCGAATCGTTCATTCGCAAATAGGATGCCGTAACATCGGTACAGCCAAATGGATTTTGCACCTGGTTTTGCCGGAAATTGTTGAACATATTCCAGTTATTGGAGCGGGTTACGGGTATGGTCCCGTCATCATTGATATTGGTAATGCTATAGGCATGCTGATTCCAGATCTTCCGGGTATTGACCCAGGTATCGTTCGCGTCTCCAATGACATAGATTCCCCGCTGTGGTCCTATGCCGCAATTGTTATTCGCTACCGCAACAATCTCCGCGTTATTATCATTGTCCACATCAGCCACAAGAACATACTCATGCCAGGTACAGGAACTCATGGGGATTTCATATAATACGGTTCCATCGGAACCACGATAGATTCTTAAATATAATTCATCCCGGTAAACAACCTCGGTAGAGCCGTCTCCGTCGAAATCAAATACCGACGACCCCGTACAGTTTGAACTTTTGTCCTGAATATCCGCTTCCCAGAGAATGCTGCCGTTTCCATCAAGAACAACATACCGGTAACTGCCGGCAACGCCAATTTCGGGCAAACCATCATTGTCGAAGTCGGCAACAGTGGGTGGGCCGCCTCTTCCCCCGCCGGGAATAGCAACCGGTCCCCATAAAAGAACTCCATCATGATCAAGGAGCCGGACGCTTCTGTCCGATACCAGAACCACTTCCGGATACGCGTCATCATCAAAATTCGCAACCGCGTTTGCCCCGTCGGAGAATGATAAATCCTGCCACAGGATGGTTCCGTCATTGTTATATACGGTATTCCCGGCAACCACGTCCAGGCTGCCGTCAAGGTTTATATCTGCCGCGAATGAAAGAGGGCCAAAAATTGCCCCCCTGCCCCCGGTACCGGTCCAGAGCACTGTTCCTTCGCTATTAAGAACCTGGCGGCCCAGGACAATCTCCGGAGTGCCGTCATTGTTTATATCGGCAATAGCCGGAGCTCCCCAATTAATCATTTCAAGATTCCCGCTGCGCCATTTAAAAGTACCGTCATGTTCAAACACGATCAACCTGCGGCCCGTAGTATCGCACGCGATAATCTCCGGTTTTCCGTCCAGGTCAATATCTCCTGCGGCAATAGATGAGGTGGTATTAATCATAAGGCTGGAATCGCTTACGGTAAAAAGCTCTTCTCCCGTGCTTCCTTTCAGTGCCCGCAAATATCCCCGCTCAACAAAACTGCCGCCTGTTGAGTTTGTAGCGCCAAAAACCACTTCAGGTATTGAATCGCCATCGAGATCTATAACCGCCGGAGTCATCATCACATTAAGATAGTCCGGCCCTGTTGAAGAGGAATTCCATGACCACTCTACTACCGGGTCAAATCCTCCCACTGGCGGTACATATTCACAATCTACCATATTATGTATGATATTATTATCTTCATCAATCTCCGCGATATCCGCGTTACTATCGACAAAAGCATATATAATATTTTCCGCGAATACAACATCTCCGCCAACGGGAATACTCCTTACGACAGCTGCACCCGCTGCCGGCCCGGAAGCGATCATTACTGAGCCAATAACACTATCGGTTCCGGCTTCATAATTCTCTGTCCCATTACTGTCAACAAACAGTAAAACCGTATAACTGCCGGAAATAGAGGTTGTCCCGTTATTTTTAACTTCCACATCAGCGCTGCCGCTGATTACCAGGGTCTGGGGATCAATGGAAATCCCCGTTGTATCTACTGAGACTGCTTCAAGGTCCGGAGGCGGAGTTACGGTTATTTCAGCTGTGGCGATTCCTGTTCCGCCGTTTCCGTCTTCTACCGTAAGTGTTGCCAGGCAGGTTCCCGGGCTCAAGTAGGTATAGGACACGTTCTCTCCAATTGCCCCGCCGCTTCCGTCCCCGAAATCCCAGGTATAGGTAAGCTCATCTCCGTCGGGATCGGAAGATCCGGCACCGCTGAAACCGGCTGCTCCCGGCATTGCCACTTCCGGGAGTGCGTCAATAACTGCCAGGGGCGCACGGTTCACTTCTTCCACGATACAGGTAAACACCGCAGGTACGCTAAGGTCTCCGTCACTTACGGTAACGGTAAAAGAATACGTTCCGGCGTCGGTATAACCCGGAGAAAATACTACGGTCCCGGCGCCGCTGCCATTACCGGTAAACGATCCAAACCCGGGCATTCCCGTTTGTGAGATAGTGAGCAAATCATTGTCCGGGTCTGTGGCAGCTATAAGAGCAGTCAGGCTCTCTCCTTCCCGTACTTCATATGGGCCTCCGGCAGATACCTGCGGCGGCCGGTTTACGCTGCTCACGGTGAGCGTTATTTCCTGAGTGTGGAAAAGCTCTCCGTCACTTACGGTTAAACTCATAGTATAGGTTCCGGCATCTTCATACCCGGGCTCAAAAGAAAAAATTCCGGTCCCATTGCCGTTATCATTAAACTGCGCGAACGCGGGCAATCCTATTGCCGTAAGCAGTAATACATCTCCATCAATATCTCCGGCCGCGACCGGAACATACAGGGCTTCTCCCTCTGCCGCGGTTTGCGCGTCTACCGGTTCCAGAACCGGGGCGTGATTATTAAAAGGACCGGAGGGATCTCCCAGGTCGGCTATTTCATCATCATTGAGTTCCCTGTTATATATCCGCACTTCATCAATATACTCGGCAAAGCGGTTCCCCCCGCCAACAGTGTATACTTCCGATGTTGACTGGTAATCACTGGTTCCAACATATTCACCATCTATATAGAAACGGGTTGTTCCCTCGATTCCCACTGCGGTGACATGATGCCAGCCTTCGGCTGCGGCATTCGTATTATACCCGCATCCTCTAAATTGTACATCCCTGTCTGTTCCGAAGGTTCCGAGAGTTCCGTCGCCATGTATCTTTACCTGGTAGTCTTTGGTATTTCCCCGGGTAAGACTCTTCCACCCGGGATCGACGAGCCCCTTAAACCAGGCTGTTATTGTCCAGACCTCTTCCAGGTCTACTACGGGGTTTACCCGCACCCTGGTATAGATACTTTTCTGGTGTAATACCCCGCTGCGGTCCGTATCTTCTTCGAACAGGGCCTTCCCAATAACTGCTCCATGACTCTCTCCCGCGCTGTCTGCCGCATTGCCGTCCAGCTTGTAGTGCGCGATCAGCCCCATTTCAAGGGTTGATGTTTTGGTATTAGTTGATGTACCTTTTTTTGAGGAAGAATCGCTGCCTCCGTCATTAAAACACTGAATGGAAAAAATCGAAAATAATACCAGTAAAAGAAACCCTGTTCCTTTTTTCATGCAGACCTCCGGGGAAATAAAAAGTTTTTTTGGGGGGCGGTTTTTGATTCATGAATGTATAATTCTACGCAAAATATCGACAATACATGATTTTTGTCAATGCTTTTTTAGTAAAATTACCGGCCCGCGTACATGCAAATTTTAGTTTCTTGAGAGCACCTGACCCGGTGGTCGAGGTTTTGTGTAGGGCATATGAACGCGGAAGGTAAGTTATGTCTATCAGGAGCTTTTCCTCTACCGAACATTCGAAATTCGTTCG
>JAAENB010001232.1 GCA_024224995.1 bacterium
CTCCGTCTTTGAAATAGGTTCTTTTTTTTATAAGGTCGCCTGAATCTATATTGCTATAGATCATTTTCTTTCCTTTTATCTCTTGAGTCTTTCCATAGTCCTCTTCATTTATAATGATCCCCTCTTTTGTCCACCACTTCCATGTGCCGAGCCGCCGTATTGTTTTGTTTATTATCCGGAAGGGGCCGAAGAACCAGTATTCTCCGTGGGGTTCGTATTTCGCGTTTTGATGAACCGATTCAGGCCTCTCGGGAATTGGTTTTCCTGTTTGATCCACTTCTACGTCTTCTTTGTTGAAATATTTAGTCCCTACTATAACGCCGTCTTCGAAAAGATTCTTAAAACTTTGAATAGGATCGGGGTTTGAGTAGATCCCTTGATTGAGCCCATTGAGCACAAACCGGTCTTTGTCTTTATTGAGATATCCTTCAAACTCGCCGCTGTTGCTGCCGCTGTGGTGCCAGAACTCAAAAGTCGCCTGTTTTTCCGGGTCCCCCTCTTTAAGAAGTACCCAGTCTTCCCATTCCGGGTAATATTCTGCTTCTTCCGGTACAAAGACCGGGCGTTCCGGCGGGGTATTTTCTTTTGTCATTTAATTCCTCCAGCTTATTCGACTCTTTTTTAATAGATTGACCGGAAAAAAGCAAGAACAATAATTGAGACAATATAATACAGTAAATACACTTGACAATGCTCTTTGTTTTAAATAAGAATATCTCGATTAATATATATCAAAAAGGATTAAAAAAAATGGAAAGATCAAAAATTGTCGTTGTTAGTGATATTCATATGAGTAATGGCGCTTCTTACAGCTGGTTTAAGGACTCATACCCGGGTTATTTTCAGGGAATGCTTGAGATGATTACGGGAGATGACCAGGTTAAGGAACTTGTTCTGTTGGGTGATTTTTTTGATTTATGGTTATATGCTGTTGATGATACGCCGTTTCAGTTTAATGATATTATCAACATGTGGGACACGACGATTATTGAACCGTTAAAAAATTGTATCAGCGCTTTGCCGAACGTTTATTATCTAAACGGCAATCATGATATGCAGGTTACAAAAGAAGAAGCTGAGAGTATTACATCAGGAGATAAGCATCTTCAATGGACCACTCCTGAAATATATAACGCTAAATATAAAGGGCTGCTGCACCTTGAACATGGAAACTCTGTTGATATGTTCAACGCCCCGGACCCGAGTTCCGATACCGTTAATGGGCTGCCCCTTGGCTATTTTATTACCAGGCTTGCTGCCACTGCGAATGACCAGGATAAAAGCCGGAACAAATTATTGGAAATCTTAGAACCACAGTACAAAAATTATTTATCTACTAATGAATTTGGTATTGGTAAATTATTGGTTGAAACCGTTATCGACGGCTTAATGCTCTTCGCTGATATAAAAGGAGAACCTGTTACGAATGATACTGAGATTGTTTTTCCTGATCCTTCTCACAATGTAACGATTGGAACTGTTAAAGAACATTATCACAGTTTATTGGGGACCTGGGCTAAAAAAGGTATATCAAACTTATGGGGATATATGACTGCTGCCCTTCTTCCGAACGGGCTTGATTGGTACGCAAAGGGGCTATTAGAAGAGGAGGCGGCTAAAGTTGTGGTTCTGGGGCATACGCATCACGGTGAATACCAGGTCTATAGCGGCGATCCCTATGGAAACTGCGGCTGCTGGTGCAAGTCCAGTGACAAAGAACCCACGTACATTGAAATCGATATGCAGGCTTCCGAAATTATTGTGACTTTGAAGCAATGGGTTCCTTCCAGTGGTTCGGGGAAAGAGATTGAGGTGACAAGAATACCGTTGTAGGTAAAATAGGTCAGAAACTGTTCTTACTCCGGGGTCTATTTTGCGAAGATGCTCCGGGCTCCGGGCAAGGGTTTGGTTTCTACGAGACGTTGCAGTGCAACGCCTTTACTGGCTGGTTTATAGAAATGAATTGGTTTCAGCATGGGGCTACCCGGGGGTTAATCCCCGGGCTACATGACTACACCCCTCCGGGGTGTTTCTGGTATGGGACCAAATCGCCCACAGGGCATTGGTTGATTACTTGTTGATGGTGTTGATCCAAGACAGAATAGCCCCTATAATGCCGCCATATGGCAGGCAATTCTAGTATTGACATTTTAGACTAAAAATCTAAAATATGGCAACTATTTTATTAGATTGGGGTGAAAATGAAAATC
>JAAENB010001233.1 GCA_024224995.1 bacterium
GATCCGGCCGGTATAAATTCTGCATGAAAAACGTCAGTCAGTCATACGATATGCAGAGTCAACTGCCCGGTGCCGAACTCTGTTCCGAATCTTTGTTTTCCTCAGTTACAATCAGCTCCTTTCGGATTTTCCGTTTTCTGTATATCGGGAATCCTCCATCCCGCTCTTCTTCTGCTTTCTGCTCACGGAAGTATCGTAAACCAAAGCAATAAAAATTTGCCTGCTTATATTAAAATAATCAGCGATGAAGTTTGGTATTTAGGAGGTGGTGGCATGTTAGTAGATCAAATTGGTTATAAACCAGCCTTTTCTGAATGCAGTACTGGACGTTGGACTGGCTATTTTCCTAGTTTCCCTGCCAGTAAAAAGGTAACTAGTGGATTGATTCCAAACGCGAGACTCTCAGAATATCAAACCATTAAAGGTCAGAGTGATTCTGCGTCTATAATTCAGAATTTGGATAGTCAAGAACTTAAGGTGTGGGATGTTTGACTGTGGAAGTTGCTGGTAAACAAAGTAAAATCGGCCCTACTTTAAAAGGTGCTTTTGAAGCTATTTCAGTATATTGGAACTCAAAAAATGAAAATGATTATTCATCGATCTTTTTATATATGTGCAGTGTCAATCCAGGCTTTGAAGATCAAAGTGCTGCATTAAAGGGAGGTTATAGCGCAATATAAAAATGACTTGGAGGTCAGCCAGAGTGAAAACAAGGCATAACAAAACGGTTGAGTCGGACGGGGTTTTCTCCGCTACGCTCCGAAAACCCCGCCGCTCACCTTATCGTTAGGTGTATTAAATTATGGCACGTCTATATCCTACTATCGAAAATATTATTAAACTTAGACCAAAGCCAGAGGAAGGTGAGTTATATTTATTGAATTTCCTAAACGATAATCTGGATAATTCCTACGAAATATTTTTTCAACCAATGCTTAATGGCGATAATCCTGATATAATAGAGTTGTTCCTAAATAAAAACTGTTGATATTTTTGTGAAAATATGTAAATTATAATTACTAGTACCAGGCTCACTGAGAAAATTACTTTTACACGGATTGTTTGACTTCAATACTAGTAAATTACGACGATACAGTA
>JAAENB010001234.1 GCA_024224995.1 bacterium
AAAATTTATTTTCCTGTTGAGAATTTTTTCAATACTTTCCTTATCCAGGTTTGGCTTTTGATCGGCAGGCGCGTCAAGTTGCCCCATTTTTATGTATTGCGACAAATAGGTCTCAACGAGATTTATATCCATTTTAGGACAGGTAATTCCTGCTTTCTTAAGAACTGACGCGGTATAATCAGTGGCCGCGTAGCCGTCATTTTCATACATTTCCTTGATAGCCGAACCGTATCTCATTAAACTGATAACCATTTGGTCTTTTTCTGATTTCCGGTAATGGAAGGCGTCACTTTCAAGCAGTGCAAAATAGTCTTCCGGAGTTATCATATTGACGGTATATCCATAGTCCATTAAGATCTTCATAACATCATTCCATGTTGTTAGATCAGGATTCACCAGGTGGTATGTTTTGAAAAAATCATGGTGCTCAAGCGCGAGGTAGATCATTGACTTCGCGATAAAATCAACGGGGGTCATATCGACATGATTGATGCCTGAAATGGCAATACCGGTCTTGACGATCAATTCAAAAAGCTCATAATATACACCGGTTACCCCGGTCAGATCAAATGGGTATAAACCGGTTTGACTGTCTCCGTATATATTACCGGGACGGACATTGTTCCATATCAACCCCTTTGGGGTGGCTTCCCGGACTATTTGTTCACATTCAAGTTTTGTTCGAGCATATCCCAGCTTCGGGAATTTTTGCCCCACATCAAGGTCGTCTTCTTTAAAGCATACATTGCTCTTATAGATCAGATCCCCCATTGCGCTATAGCTGGAAGTATTCATAATATATTTTTGCTCTGTTTCCAGTACAAAATCGACCATATTCCTGGTTCCCGATAAATTGATCAATTCCAGGTTTTTATAGGAGAGCATCAAATTAGTTGATGCCGCCGAATGGAAAGTCACGTCGATTATACCGGCAAGCTTTTTATATTCATCTTCGGCCAGTCCTAATTTATCTTCAGTTATATCACCAATAACAGGGGTAACTCTTTTGTCGAATTCTTTAAACAGTGCATCATCTTTTCCATAGCTTAAGAGAGTCTTTTTAATTCTCTCAAGGCCATGAGCTTTATCTTTAGCCCGAACCAACGCATATATATTAGCCTTTGTCGTTAAGAGTAATTCTTTTAAAATATAGGTTCCCAGAACCCCCGTTGTTCCGGTGATAAAAATATTATCACTCTTGAAATTTTCTTTAACTTCTCTTGAGCGTTCCGATTCAAAATGCGCCGTATTGTCAAAGGTAACGGTTGTCTTCACTTTTTTATCAATTGCTTTTTCTTTTGGTACTTCTTTACGTATATAGTATTTTTCGTTCGTAATGTCCGTATCAATTAAATGCTGCACAAGAGACCGGATCGTAGGAATTTCAGCTATAACTTTCGGCTGAACAGCAGCATCATATAATTCCGAAAGCATATTTGCTATCCGTATTAATACAATCGAATCAGCGCCATATTCCGTTATTTCCGTGTCTATATCAATAGTATCCTGTTTTACTTTTAATACTTCCGAAAAAATAGTTATAATATCCCTTTGAACTTCTTCTTTTAAATCCAATTCATCGTGAATATGTTTCTCTTGTGATACGGCACGGGAATAGTGGTCTTCGTTCACAAGATTTGTATCAATTAAATGCTGCACAAGAGACCGTATCGTGGGAATTTCAGCTATAACTTTTGGCTGAACAGCAGCATCATATAATTCCGAAAGCATATTTGCTATTCGGATTAATACAATCGAATCAGCGCCATATTCCGCTATTTCCGTATCAATATCAATCGCGTCCTGTTTTACTTTTAATACTTCCGCAATAATTGCAATAGTATCATTTTGAACATTTTTTTCAAAATCTAATGTATCTGTTTCTCTTGCTGCCGGAGGTGATAGCGGTTCGATTTTTATTTTGCTTTTACTTTCTTCGGTACCCGCAGCGGCTATTGACATCCAATATCTATCTTTTGCAAATGCATATGTGGGTAGCGATACCCGTTTTGGATTTTGATTAATATATAATAAATCCCAATCAATGTCAATTCCCCCAATCCACAATTGCGCAAGTTTATTAATTTTTTTCTTGTTAATAAGATTTTTTATAAAGTCTTCACCTTCTTGCTCATCTATGATAATCTCATAGTTGGAAGCATTCTTTTTCACATTTCCACAATAAACATTTTGAATATTTTCCTTATTATTATAATATTCTTTTAATCTTTCAATCAAATCGTCCCTATTTGATACGACTATTGCCAGCCGTTCCTCCATTTCTTCTCTGCCCATTTGCAGAGTAAAGGCAATATCCGTAAAATTGATCTTTTTATCCGTATCGGGATCAATCTTTTCTTCTTTCATACTATCCGAATAATAAGTGTTAAATGTTTCATGGTATTCTTTATCGAGAAATTCCACAAGAGCATTAATCGAAGAATAGTCAGAAAAAATAGCCGGTTTTATATCAAGATCAAACTTTCCATTTATTTGTTTACCAAATTCAGTTACAGTGATAGGATCAAAACCATATTCATTCATATTCTCTGACACATCAATTTCGTCAACACCAACATTAATTATTTCAGAAGCGAATTGCAGTAAGCTACTCTCAATCATTCCCGCTGTTTCAATACCCGGCTGTTTTTCCGCAGCAGCATCTTCCCCCCGGAGAAATTCAGCGAGGTTCCGTGCGTATTCTTGTAAGCGTTCTTTATTTTTAGCGGACAAAACAATGAGCTGTGGTTCATTGTTTTGTGTCTCTTTTTTTGAGAACGGCTCCCGGTACTCTTCAAGAATAATATGAGAATTGGCTCCACCAAAACCAAATGAACTTACTCCAGCCAGTCGAGGTATATCATTACCTCTCTCATCCTGTAACGGTTCCCATTTTTTTAATCCTTTAACTATATAAAAAGGCGAATTTTCCAGATTGATATAAGGATTTATTTCTTTAAAATTGAGAATACCCGGCATTTTTTTATATTTCATTGCCAGTATAACTTTTATTAAACCGGCAATGCCGGAGGCAGGTTCCAGGTGGCCAATGTTGGTCTTTACTGATCCGATACCGCAATAATTTTTTTTGGAAATATTCTTATCATGCTTTTTCGCGTAATCTTTAAATGCTTTTTTAAGTCCCTCTATTTCAATAGGATCTCCCAATTCAGTTCCCGTTCCATGTGCTTCCATATAAGCTATATTCTCAACATCAATAGCTGCTTCTTCAAAAGCATTCATTAAAAGTTCAGCCTGCGCTTCGGAATTTGGCGCGGTTAATGACGACGCTTTTCCTCCATGATTAATGGCGCTTCCTTTGATTATAGCATATATATGATCGTGATCTTCAAGGGCTTTAGTGAGAGGTTTTAACAGTATTGCGCCAACTCCTTCACCTCGCACATACCCATTGGCACTTTTATCAAATGTTTTACACCTGCCATCTGAGGAGAGCACTCCAAGTTGAGCGGTATTTATCAAAATTTTAGGAGAAAGATTTAAACTTACCCCTCCGGCAATTGCCGCTTCACTCTCTCCATTCTGAACTGACTTAACGGCCTGGTGTACAGCAACAAGACTGCTGGAACATGCGGTATCAATGGCTTCACTTGGGCCTCTAAAATTTAATAAAAATGAAACCCTGTTCGGTAATAAAGAATGAGCATTCCCTGTGCTAACCTGGGCGCTTGCTTCTCCTGCATCGGTTAACATAAAAGCGTAATCGATAAATTGAACTCCTACAAAAACTCCTACGGTTTTCCCTGACAAACTGGAGGCTTTATATCCTCCATCTTCAATGGCTTCCCATGCGGTTTTTAAAAATAAACGATGCTGAGGATCCATTAACTCAACTTCCCGAGGGGATAATTTAAAAAATTGCGCATCAAATTTATCAACATCCGGGATAAATCCTCCCCACTTTGAATTGGATTTAGTACTATCGGAAAGAGGATCACCATAATAATCCCGCCAGTCCCAGCGCTCTATGGGAATCTCCGTAACCAGGTCTTTTCCATTTTCAAGATTGCGCCAGAATTTTTCGATGTTCTCCGATTGAGGAAATATCCCGCTTATTCCTATAATTGCAACTTCTTCTTTTCCTCTAAGCGTAAATCTTTCTGAACCTTTAAAGCGTTCGGAAAAGGGAACAAAAGGTTTCTCTGCAATAATTTCTTCTTCCTCAATGTGTTGAATTTCAGGTTCTATTCCTGTTTTTTCAGTTTTTTCAGTTTGCCTGTAAAAATCATTCATTATTTCTTCAAACTCATCAAGCAAATAAGAACTTAAACTTTTAATACTAAGATGAGAAAAGAATACTGTTGGAGAGACTTCAACATTGTACGTTTCGCTTAACATGTTTGCGAATCCTTTCAAGCTTATGGAATCAAAACCGAAGTTACCCAGGTTTTCATTAATATCATTCATACTATGAAAATCAACTTTTAAAAGAGTCGATGCAATTTTCTGAATATCCAGTTGAATTCTTCGTTCAACAGGCATACCTTCTGTTGCAGCTGGAGTAAATTTCTCAACTTTGGTTTTTACAGGTTTATCTATGGATTGTGTGGTTTTCGCCAATGATATAACTTCATTCTCAGAACCTTCAATACCTACAAACCGGTTAACTCTTTTTTCTATTCCTGAGATCAATAGCACCTGCGAAAGTGTGCTTTGTAAAATTGCGTCAAAAGCGTTCACCCCCACCTCGGTTTCCAAATATGACATGCCGGAAGTCTGTAAATATAAAGATTCGGCCTCCTCGCTCATGTGCATTCCGCCTTCTTTCCATAACGGCCAATTTATTGAGATAGTTTTTCCATGACGCAGTTTTTTCTCTCTTAATTCTTCTCTTAAATCTACATAGCTGTCTAAAAAGCGGTTGCCAATGGAATAATCACATTGCCCAAAATCACCTAATACTGCTGAAGTTGAAGAAAACAAAACCATAAAATCAAGGTTTTCATCCTTAGTTGCTTCATCCAGAACAATGGTTCCATGAATCTTTGGGTGTAAAAATTTTGAAAATTCATCAATCTCTTTTTGAATAATAATTTTTTCACCGGCAGTCCCGGCAGAGTGGATGACTCCATTAATATTTCCAAATTTCTCACGAACAGTTTTCACAACTGCTTTCATCTCTTCCAGGTTCGCCGCATCTGCCTGCATGTATACAACATCTGCTCCGAATTGTTTCAAACTCTCTATTTTTTCATTTTTTATTGAGTCCGGTTTTGACCTGCCCATTAAGACAAGTTTTGCTTTATATTTTTCTGCAAGGTGACGGGCAAATATAAATCCAAGAGCTCCGGCTCCCCCGGTGATAAGATACACTCCATTCATTTTCAAAAGTTGATTACCTGAATCATCTAATTTCCGGGGAATTACCTGTTTTAAATATCTCTGGTCAGCGATATAGCGAATTTCAGAGCCAATCTCTTTATTCTTTGCCTTTAATTCATTTATGATTATCTCAGCATCGGTTTTTCTTTCTTTTCCCGATCGTACTATTTTGATAGTTGAAAAGGATAAAGCGGGATAAATTAGACTTAAAGATTTTGAATATCCCGCAGCCGATTCCATAAAGAGGCTTGAAGCTTTTTTCTCCCCATTAAAGGCAAAAAGAATTCTGTTAACCGATTTAATTCCGGTTATGGAGAGAACTTTAATTAAATGGAATAGAGAATAGATCCCTATTGTTAAAGATTTTTCAAAAAATTCTTTTTTAATATTTTCATCTATCTCATTAAATATTTTGAGACCGGAATCATATTCATCATCTCCAGAAGAATGAGCGGTCCAGGCATGCAAAATTTTTCCTGGAGAAAATTTTTGCTTTTTTAGTGTGGTCAATAATTGTAAATAGTCGTCCTGATTCTCAGGATTTATTTGATATACCTGGTGTGCCAGGTGTTGATATGATTCTCCCGGTTTGACAAGAATGAATTGGGTACCAACTTCATCATCAAAACCTACCTGTTCCTTTAACGCATTCCATAGGATTTCATCTGTGTCAAAAATCAAAACATGTCCGGGAGACTCGTTTTTCAGATTTTTTAATTCCAGGGCGGACTTTTCCCATTCAACTCCATAAAACAGCGTGGCCGGTGTATCTTGTTTGCCGGTAAATTCGTTTTTTTCGGAATCCTGAAGCGCTCTTATTGAAAAATTATATATTTTTACCAGTTCATTTCCTTTTTCATCAAGAAACAGAATATTGAATATTTTTATATCATAACCGGATGCATTCCGTTCCCCCACAACGGATATATATATATAACAAATTTGAGGCAAGGGATTTATTATTTCAATTTCTCCTGATGAAACGGGAATATAAAATGCATCGGATTTTAATTCAATATTGGCCATAAATCCAATTACTGTTTGCATCGCCCCATCCATTAAAACCGGGTGCAGAACAAAACCATCAAGACCGCTTGAAATATGAGCAGGTAGTTCAATGAGCGATAATCCTTCTGTGGGACTGTTGTGTAATTCCCGGATTATTTGAAAATTTGAACCATACATAAACCCCTTGTTGGTAAATAGTTCGTAACACTCCGAACCTGTTTTTTTATCGGGGCACCTTTGTTTTACAGATTCGATGTTAACCGGTTCGGATTTTGATTGAATTCCGGCATAGTGGCCGTAAATAATTTTCCCCACGGCATGTAGTTCTCTCTGTTCACTCTCACTGTTGGTAAATATCTCAAATTCAACCTCATCCCGGTTAAGGAAAAGACTGGTATGAATTTCTTTTTTATCTTTTCCGATGGACAGGGGTTTAACCCATACAAAGTCTTTAATTTTTTGAACTTCCATCTCTCCTGAGATTTCACCGGCGGCTCGCGCCATTTCTATATAAACGGCTCCCGGAATAGCAACTTGATCAGCAAGAAAAAATTCATTACCGGTAAGTTCCGTTGAGAATTTTAATTCATTAAAATTGGATGTATTGCGGCCTATTAAAGGATGAAGTGTTAAAACTTTTTCATGCCCAGGCGCACCGGTTACCTCTCCGGCTTCCGGTATCCAATGGGATACACTTTCAAATGGATACCCCGGTAAGGATATTCGGTTAGGTTTGGAATCAACATATCTCAGCCCCCAGTCGACATCAACACCCGCTATCCATAGCTGGGCTAACTTCTCCATATCTTGCTCATCTATAATAATTTTGATGAACTCTTCTCCGGCTTTTCCTTCAATTAGTAATTCGAATTTATCCCTTTCTATTTTCACATTTCCGGAGTATACGCCTTCAATATCCCTTTCTTCTTCACAAAACAACGTTAGTTTTTCGGCCAGATTTTCTATATCATTTACAATTATTGCTAATCGTTCGTCCAGAGCTTCACGCCCAACTTGCAGGGTATAGGCCATATCAAGAAGAAAGATATTCTTTTCATTTTCTGTTTTTCCCGGTTTGTCAATAATAGCTTTGTTTAGATAATCAGCCATATTTTTTGCATGAATTTTTAACTGTTTCATATTTTTCGCAGAAAGTATTATAAGCTGGTTTTGAAGGATTTCCGTATTTAATTGCTGCTCCGGATTTTCGAACTCTTCCAGGATAAGATGAGCATTAGAACCTCCGGCACCGAAAGCGCTTATACCAGCTCTCCGCGGATATGTTTTCCTTTCCTCATCTTCCGTAATAACCGGCCGCTTCCATTCTTTTAATTCACGAATAACATAAAAAGGTGTATCCTCAAAATCTATATTGGGATTCAATTTTTTGGAATGAATAGAAGGCAATAACTGTCGATATTGAAATTGCAATAGTACTTTTGTCAATGCGGCAATTCCTGCTGCGGACTCTAAGTGGCCAATATTGGACTTCGCTGATCCTATGGCACAGTATTGTTTTTCTTGAGTATATTTACTATATGATTTTGTTAATCCCGCCATTTCAATAGGATCGCCTAAAGAGGTTCCCGTGCCGTGAGCTTCAACATAAGAAATTGTTCTTGCGTCTATTTTCGCTTTTTTTAATGCTTCGGTGATCAATTCCGCCTGGGCATTGGGACTTGGCACGGAATAGCCATTTGTTTTCCCTCCATGGTTAACGGAAGTTCCTTTAATAACCGCATATACACGGTCTCTGTCAATTCTCGCATTGTTGAGCGGTTTTAACAACACAGCGCCTACACCTTCCCCAGGCACATAACCATCCCCACCTTCTCCAAAACTTTTGCATCGTCCGTCACTGGCAAGAAACATCCCCGACCCTAATTGAAGATATTTTGCCGAATGAATTGACAGGTTGACGCCGCCTGCTATTGCATAATCACTACTCCCCATATAGATACTTTCACAGGCCATATGAACCGCCGTGAGTGACGACGAACACATTGTATCTACCGAAATACTTGGTCCGTGAAAATTGAAAAAGTATGAAACTCTATTGGCAATTGAGGCATATGACGAAGAGGGCGCAATGACATTGCCTTTTAACGATTCTTCCACTCCAAATAACTGGTAGTGCCCCCACATGACACCTACAAATACACCAACCTTGCTGCCTTTTAAAGCGGCCCTTGTAGTGCCTCCGTCTTCCAGAGTGTGCCATACTGTTTCCAAGAACAAGCGTTCTTGAGGATCAAGTAATTCTGCCTCTCGTGGAGAAATATTAAAAAACAACGAATCAAATTTATCAACGTCACCAATAAAACCGCCCCACTTGCCGTATGTTTTACCGGGAACATTCTTTTCCGGGTTAAAATAAGCAGTATGATCCCATCGATCTTCCGGAATCTCCGTAATACAATCTTTTCCTTCTTTTAAATTATTCCAGTATTCATCAATGGTGTCTGCTTGTGGGTATCTGCCGCTTATTCCGATTATCGCTATATCTTTCACCACACCGGCGATCTCTTCCGGTTCATATTCGCCTCTATCACTAAAATCTTTTTTAAATGGTTTAGACGGCAACTTTGAGTGCTTCAATTGCTCATTTTCCATACCGCTGTCACTTGTTTTTTCTGTAATCTGTATCGTCCTTGGAGAACTACCGGAAATATCAGCATCCGCTCCTTTCTCCATTTGAAAAATTGTTTCTAATTGCCTCCGATGATTCTCTATCAAATAATTAGCAAGATCGTGAATATTAGTATATTCAAAAAACAAGGTCTTGGGAAGTTTTTCGAAATCCTTTTCCATTTGCTTCGATAGATTCATTATCATTAATGAATCTATTCCGTATTTCTCAAGTTCATCTTTTGGATTAAGCCTGCTTTTTGATATCTTTGTTACCCGTGAAAACAGGTCCAAAAGATATTCTTCCGTTTTTTGCAGCAGCTCTTTGTCATCGGTAATGGGTGCCGCTTCACGAGGCTGCTTAACAAGCGGTGGAGTGCTCGGAGTACTCTTTTCAACAGGAGGCCTGCCGCCCTGGAGAACGGTAAGCAGCTGATCATTAAAATTTTCAAGAAGATACCCGGCCAGGTCATGAATATTCGTGTATTCAAAAAATAAAGTCTTGGGTATCTTGCCAAAATCCTTTTCCATCTGCCTGGAAAGATTCATTATCATCAATGAATCTATTCCGTATTTTTCAAGTTCGTCTTTTGGATTAAGCCTGCTTTTTGATATTTTTGTTACTCGTGAGAACAGGTCCAGAAGGTACTCTTCCGCTTTTCGCAGCAGCTCGCGGTCATCTTGTACTGGTGTACCGGCTTCTTTTGCCGGTTCCTCCGGGGAATATTCTCTCGCATACGCGACAGTATGCAGCTGATCAATTTGCACCTGATCGCTTTTCTCCGGTTTCTTCTCTTCACCCGCTTGAGTGTCCTCCGTAATCAGATCCCGGGGACGAGAAGGCAGGGCACATTTATTTTTTTCAGCTGCCGCCTGGTACTGATTTTTGTCTTTCTTCTCTTTTTGTTTTTTCTCAAATTGAATAACTCTTTTAAGCGATTCGCTATGATTTTCAATAAGATATTCCGCCAGGCTATATATATTCTTATACTGAATAAACATGGTTTCCGGTAAATTTCCAAAATCCCTGTTTATCTTATTCGTCAATTTTACTACAATTAACGAATCAAGACCATATTCATCAAAGGTATGGCTTGAATCAATAAGGTTAATGGGAATTTTTAATTCCTGGGAAAGATTTTTCTTTAAATATGTTTCCGCTTCTTCCAGAAGTGTTTTACTAACGGGCTTGC
The DNA here is from genome assembly GCA_024224995.1 of bacterium. Next base: position 10,173 of record JAAENB010001234.1, read on the forward strand.
CTTTATAGTGAAGGATCTTTTTCAACAGTGTTTTATGAAATTCAATAAAATACCCGACTAATTCATGAATAGTCGTATAATCACAGAACAGGGTCGCAGGTAACCCATTAAAATCATCTTTGAGCTGGTTCGACAGCCGTGCCATCATTAATGAATCAATGCCGTATTCTTCAAAGGTAACGGTTGGATCTACTCGATCCTCCGGTATCTTAAGCTCCCGCGCCAGGAGTTCTATCAAATAATTTTCCGTTTTCATGAACAATTCTTTGTCATCCTCAACAGCAAGATACTTTGAGACCTCTCCATCATATACAATAAACTGCTCTTCTTTAAGCCGTAAGGCATGTTCAAATGCTTCAATCCCCTGTGGAACCTCAAGCAGGCTCATGCCGGTTTTTTCTTTAATATACTCTTCCATTTCGCTACCAATATCCATACCACCTTCCCGCCATAAGGGCCAGTTAATAGAGATGGTACTACCATCTCTATTTCCCATCGCCACAAGAGCATTCCGGTAGTCGGCAAAAGCGTCCATAAAACTATTCCCGGCGGCATAATCGGCCTGTCCCGTATTTCCAAAAATAGATGTTATGGATGAGAACAGTACAAAAAAATCAAGTTTTTCATCTTTTGTTGCAATATCCAGGTTAACGGTCCCCTGTATCTTTGGCAAGAGAACCTTGGAAAAACTCTCCATGCTTTTCTTTAAAATAAATGAATCATCAAGAACGCCGGCTGCGTGTATAATCCCGTTTAATTCCCCAAACTTTTCTTTCCCTTCTTTTAGAGCTCTTTTAAGACTGTCGGTATTGGACACATCTGCAGAAACATAGAACGCCTCACCACCCTTTTCATTTATTTTCTCTATGGCCTGCCGCCTGCTGTCATCGAGATCGGACCTTCCGGTTAAAATCAATGAAGCATGATATTTTTCCGAAAGATACCCGGCAAAGATGAGCCCAAGCCCGCCGGTACCGCCGGTAATACAATATACGCCGCCCTGTTTAAAGGACAGTTCCTGTTCCGGTTCCGGTTCCCCAATCTCCAATTCAAGGAGACTTTTAATCATTCGCTCACTTCCCGTATATTGCACTTCCATTGCGCGTGAGTCCTCATTTGCGAATTCCTTTACTGATATATTAAAAAATTCAGTTGGAGAAATATTCTTCCGGTCCAGGCGTATCATATGATATTCATACTGTGGGTTTTCCTGGTTAATAGTTTTTATAAATCCCCCCACAGCACTATTCCACGGTTGTATATTTTCCTTTGATCGATAATGTATGTAGAGTAATTTTATCTTATTACCGGTTTTCATTTCCATGAGAACCTGGCTCAACAGGAATAAAGAGTATATTCCTGTAGTGAGAACAGCGCGCAGTTCTTCTGCTGAAGACAGATTCAAATCCTTATGGGAATAATTCCACAGGTGCAGGATACTGTTTACCGGAATCTTCTTTTCAATAAAAGAATTAATCAACATGGTATAATCATCTTTGCTGCCGGGATCTATTTCATAAATATTATCGCCATAGTCTCGATAGGAACCGGCAGGTTTTACCAGGATTGCCCTGGGATAATATTCTTTGAATTCCTTAAAAACATTCTCATTGTGATCGAATATAACGACCGAATTGAGTTCGGAACTTTTAACCGAACCAATCTCTACTCGCTGCCATACCGGTTTATAATAAATCCCCATTGGAGAAATATATTCCATTTCATCTTCAACTGCCGGGCGTGCCGATTTTCGTCCCAGGTTTTCCTTAATCCGAACGACCAGTCTGCCTTCTTCATCATACACGTCCAGGTTAAATTTTTTATAGTTGGTATCATTATTTTTTTGCCCGGTATCGAGCAGCATAACATGTACATAATAAACAGTATGATTTAACGGCTGAAATATCTCAACATCTCCAATATAAAACAAGAGAACCGGTTCCGTTTCATTAATTATCCACACACCGGTATGCATACAGCCGTCGAGCAGTGAAGGATTAAGAATAAAATCATCAATAGACCTGATCTCTTCCGGCAGGATCAGTTTCGACAGCGCCTCTGTTTCACTTCCATATACCTCGTATACCGATTGATGAGCCGGACCAAAATTAAAACCAATTTGATCCAGCCTGCTATAGAACTCACTTCCTGTTTCATGAAGCGAGAGCCGTTGCTTTATTGTTTCAATATCAATTTGTTCATAGTTGTACCGGTCATACCCGTCACCAAATTCAAGTTCTCCGCTCCCATGGATCAGTTTTTCTCCGCTCGGATCAAAACTGCTCACCTCCCATTTAAGGATTTCGGAATCATCGTAAAACAGGTTTGTGGTAACTTCCTTCTCCAGTTCCCCGGGAAGAATCTCTATTGGGTGTCCAAGCATAAAATCCCTGATAGATTGAACCGGCTGCTCTCCGGCAAGTTCTCCCGCAGCCCGGGCCATTTCAAGACAGGCGGTACCAGCCAATATGGATCTTCCATTAATGACATGATCCCGTAGATAAAACTCCTCTTGCGTAAAAACCTTCGTATATGCCTGTTCTTGTAATGTTGATATATTGCGATCAATTAAAGTATGAAGCTTGGCCCCCCTGGTCTTCCTGCCTTCCAGAATATTGATATGTTTTTCCGGTTCATCAATCCAATACCGTTCCCTGGCAAAGGGATAGGTGGGAAGGGGAATAAGGTTGGGGACTCCATCGGGGTATAATGCTTCCCAGTCAATGGAAATTCCGAAGCCCCAGAGCTGGGCAAGCTTTCCCAGCTTCCTGTTATTGATTAATGTCTGCAGGAATAGTTCGCCCTCTTCTCCGGTGACAAAAAATTCGGTTTTTGCTCCCCGGTTCTTGTGGCTTCCCCGGTAGAGATCTTCAATATCATCCTTTCCGTCAAGAAAGCCATTCAACTTCTCCACCAGTTCACGGACAGTGCCAACAACCAGGGCCAGCCGTTCATCCATCCTGTCCCTGCCGGTTTGAAGAGTATAGGCAATGTTATCCAGGGCTATTGTTTTATCATGCTCTGTTTTTTCAAGAAAATCGATCATAAGCCTTGCATAATCTTTAAGCCGGTCTTCATTTTTAGCGGAAAGAAGAATAACGCCGGAACCGGGATTATTCCATTCCGGTGACGGGAGCGGGTTTTCATACTCTTCAAGAACGACATGAGAATTAGCTCCTCCGAATCCAAAAGAACTGACTCCCGCGCGCCTGGGAATATCCAGTCCATTTTCATCTTTAAAGCGTTCCCATTCTTTTGTCTCCTGTACTACATAAAAAGGACTATCGTCCAATTGTATATAGGAATTAAGCCTGGAAAAATTTATACTTGCCGGTATCTTTTTATGTTTAATCGCGAGAACCACTTTTATGAGCCCCGCAATCCCGGCAGCGGTTTCAAGGTGCCCGATATTCGTTTTTACCGATCCAATACCGCAATAATTTACCCTGTCCTGTTTCTTTGAAAACCGTTTATACAGTTCATCAAAGGCTTTTCTCATACCGTTCACTTCAATGGGGTCTCCCAGGGGAGTACCGGTTCCATGAGCTTCGAGATAGGATACGGTATCGGGAGGAACGTCCGCAGTTGAATATGCGGTTGACAATAATTCTGCCTGAATATTCGGATTTGGCGCTGTTAAGGAATTAGCATGGCCGCCATGATTTACCGCCGATGCTTTGATAATGGCATAAATATAATGCCCGTCTTCAATTGCTTTATTGAGTGGCTTTAAAAAGACAGCTGCGGCTCCTTCTCCGCGAACATAGCCATTGGCGTCCTTACTGAATGTTTGACACCTGCCGTCGGGTGACAACATCCCGGCCTTTCCAAATGAAACAAAAAGCTTGGGAGAAAGCAAGGCATTTACCCCGCCGGCTATTGCCATTTCACATTCCCCCTCCCGTATTGCCTTTGCAGCCCGGTGGACCGCAAAGAGAGAACTGGCGCATGCGGTATCTATAGGTTCACTTGCCCCGTGTATATCCAGGAGGTATGATATGCGGTTTGCCAGGATGCAATGGGCATACCCTGTTGAAGTATATGCTTCTATAGAACCTAAATTATGATCCTGGACTTCTCCATAATCATGGGTTGCGACACCGACAAAAAGTCCGGTCATTGTTCCGGAAAGACTTGAGTGGCTGCACCCTGCGTCTTCAATTGATTTGTATACTACTTCCAGAAAAATTCTCTGCTGCGGGTCCATGAGTTCCGCTTCCCGGGGAGATATATTAAAAAACAGGGTATCAAATTTATCAATATCATCAATAAATCCTCCCCATTTGGCATTTGCCTTATTATCTTCCACCAGGGGATCTCCATAATATTTCCGGTAATCCCACCGGTCCGACGGGATCTCCGAGATCAGGTCCCTACCGGCTTCCAGGTTTTCCCAGAACTCATCCAGGTTCTTTGACCGGGGAAAAACTCCTGCAATACCAATAATGGCTACCGGGATATCGCTGGCTCGTTTCCCGTATTTTCCACTCAAATTACTGTCCTGTCTCTTACTGGTCTCCGGTCTTTTTTGTACGGACAACCCGGCATCTTCCGCACTTCGGGACATTGACTGTATAATCTTTTCCTCATTTATTGCATCACCAAACCAGGTTTTAAATTCTTTCCGGAATTCCCTTGCGAAATATCTCGACAGTTTATGTAAATTCGTGTGCTCAAAAAGAATAGTAGGATGCAATTTCACCCCGGTCTCTTCTTCAATTGTTTCCGAGATGCTTACCAGTTCAGATGAATCCAGCAGTTCGAGGAAATTCTCGTGAACATCCACATCACTTTTGCCAACGCTGAGCATTGTTGCCGCCCTGGTAACAAGGTAGTCTTCAATTTTTGCAGCGTACACTTCCGAGACTTGATCTCTCGCTTCCTGCGACAGTTCAGGAACAGCCTTTTCTTTTTCTACCGGGGCATTTCCCTCCTCCCCCGCCGTTCGCTTATAGCTGTCTTCAAACATAAAAATCTTTTCCCTGGCTGTTTCGGCAGATATTTCTTCATAGGATATCTCAAATCCTACGGGGATTTTATACGGCGCCTTTTTATGAGTTACTTCTTTTATTTCATTTTGAAACAGCTTAGTAAGCTCTTCCCCGGAAAATCGTTTTTTTTCTTCTTTTTCTAATTGTGTTAATTTTTCAAAATCGGGATACAGTATAGCGTGAGGATATTCTCCATGTTCCATAGAGATTTTCGGCACAATTACGGCCTGCGCGATATAGTCACTTTTTTCCAATAATGTTTCAATATCTTCGGGGTAGATATTCTTGCCGCCTTTGTTAACAAGGATATCTTTACACCTTCCGGTGATATAAATAAAACCGTCATCATCCATCCTGCCGATATCACCGGTATGAAGCCACCCATCTTCATCAATTATTTTCGCAGTAGCTTCGGGCATCTTATAATACCCTTTCATGAGGCTTGGTCCCTTTGCCAGTATCTCGCCGTTCCCCCGGTCATCGGGATTGTCTATTCGAACCTCTACTCCCGGTAAGGTCGGCCCAATAGAACCGATCCGGTTGTCTGAGCACCAGGTGGTGGAAATTACCGGAGAATATTCAGTGAGTCCGTAGCCCTGGAGCAGGGTAAATCCCCGTTCATTAAGTCCCGCCAGAACATTCTCATGAATTGACCCGCCGCCCGAAATAAAGAATTTTAAGCTATCCAGTTTCAGGAGCCCCTTTACTGCTGCTTTATAGAGACCTTCCATAAGAAGAGGGACTGTGGCCATATAATTCATGCCGGTTTCGATCATTGTTTGTATAAGTTCTTTTGCCTTAAAGCGTGAAAGAATTGTTGTTGTTCCGTAAGTCAAAAACGGAACAATAAATCCCATCATAACCGGGTAGGTGTGATGAAAAGGCAGGCTTGCGAGCCATTTATCACCAGCTTGAAAGTAGGTATCGTTTTCGGACAGGCGTTCAACTATTGCCGCAGCATTTGCCATTATTCCGCCGTGGGAAAGCATGGCAAACTTTTTCCCGTGCATATAGATCATTGCAGAAGTATCAGTGGGCTCAATTACTACTTGAGAATATTTATCAATCCCTTTTTCGATAATTTTTTTGCCCGTATTTAAAATCGAATTAAAGTAAACAAATTTATACCCGGCAAAAGGAATATCGACATCCAATTCTTTTTCTTCAAGAGCATCTATTGTTTCCTTAAATGTTTCCTGCTGCGCATGTATATCATCATATATTTTTTGATGTTCATCAAAACAGAATATATGTTCCAGATCCTCAATAACAGCCTGGTCACTTAATAATTTTTCGATATGATATTTGGAGGTGAAGATCTTTTTAATATCACCCGCTTTTGCAAGGTTTACCAGCTCTTCCGCTTCCAGGAAAATGTCGAGTGGTACAATAACAGCCCCTATTGATGCCACTGCCAGGTATACAAGAGTCCATTCAACCCTGTTTTCCGAAAGGATCCCCAGTGCATCCCCTTTTTTAACTCCCATTTGAAGAAGGACATTCCCAACAGTCTTCACCTGCTCCTGAAGCTCCCCATACGTTATACCAGGATAGGAGTCTCCGGACCGGATATTAACCGCTTCCAGGTTCAATTTTTCCTTATCAAACCCATCAACCATCTGCCTGATAGTATCCGGCCTGGAACGCCCCTGGGAATTCATTTCTTTCATGGCAGTCTCCTTATTTCACTCATGGAAATAGTCGTAAATATAACGCAACAACATAAGATGCTACACCAGTTTTTTATGTTTGTCTACCCAAAAGTTGAAAAACATCAGCTTTTGGGCGGCAATTGTTCTATTTTTTAATTGTAACGGCAATAATAGAGGATAGAGGATTGTATTCACAAGCCCTGTTGTTTGAAGCGACATAACAGGCAGTTGCTGCATTAATATTTCAGGAATACGGTTTTGCACTCAATATCCGGTGTAAACATCAAATTCATACTTTAATATACAAAATTTTCTACCGAATGGCAATATTTTTTTATTATCTTGCTATAAAATCGCGGCCCCGGGACTAGAAAGACCGGGGCCGGGAGGACTTCTTCTTCCCGGTTGTTTTATGGGGATTAATCATCTTTTCGGCAATAAAATACCGCTCAATTGTTTCGAGATTCTTTAAACTGCTGCCAAAGAGATTCATTATTGAAAAACTCTTTGATTTTGATTTTTTGGAAAGATTATTACGGACAAAAAGAGCCAGCGTTCCTGTTGGTCCAAGATCGAGATAGATATATTCTCCCTTTTCCTCCAGCTCTCCTATGATTCTCCTGAACCTCATGGGCTTGCGGGCCACTTCCCAGAAATAATCCCCCGAGAGTGACGACATAATACCGGTATTGGTACAGGAAATAAAGGGTACTGTTGGATCTTTATATGATTTTTCCGTAAAAAGGTTTAAATACCTCGATTTTACCGGATCAATATGAGATGAATGAAAGGCATAAGAGACATTTAAATCCTGGTAAGCAATTTTATTCTCTTTTAAAAACAGCTCTATCTTTTTAAGCCCTTCATTGTCGCCGGAGACGGTAAAATGTTCGGAACAATTTATTGCAGAAAGTTCACTGTTTTTATACAGCACCGCGTGTTCATAATAGATGTTGGGATCATTCAGGATCGCCAGCATTCCGCCCCTGGGACACTGGTCCTCGAAAATGTCCACCTGCTTTATTATAAGCTCCAGGGCCTCTTCAATCCCGATAACTTCAGCGATTACTGATGATACGATCTCCCCCATACTCATTCCCAGTACATAATCGGGTTTTATCCCTTTTTCAAGTAAAACCTGTACTAATGAGTATTCCACCATGAATAGTGATACACTGTTATATATTACGGAATCCCTTGAAGTAGTCTTTTTATTCTTTTTATCACCATAAAGGCACTCAACAATTGAATACCCTGCCTGGTTTTCAACAATACTGTCAACCTTAAGCATTGCATTGCAAAAAACCGGGGAATCCCGAAAAAGATCGCTTCCCATTCCATCGCTGTTAGATCCCTGTCCGGGAAACATAAATACTACAGGTTTTGACATTAAAGACCCCCTTGTACATTTTTTAATGAATGTTCACTTTATGCAAAACCAAAATAAAAACCCAGCGCCAGGGGTCAACTATTTTATTTAATTCCGCTGGAAATTTCCCGGGCGATTTTACCGCATGCCCGGTTAAGCCCGTCTATAGTCTTCGATTTCTCAAGGGTCGCGTAAACGACCTTTCCGGTTGTTTTATTCGATACAGTGACGGACAACATATAGGTTTCATCAACTTTATCTATGGACCCAAAAAGAACCATGTTCGATCCCGAAGCGGCTGAAGAGAGTATATTCGCGCGTCCTCTTAAGCGTACCAGTTCTCTTTTTATTTTATTTCTCACCCTTCCCGCAACTGCTGCGTCTTCTCCGGGGCTATTCAGTTCAATGGACTGAATTGCTATGCTGTTTTCAAATTTCTTTGACGGTTTAATCACGGCCGGACCGGGTTCCGGTTTCTCTTCCGGAGTTTTCGGCTGGATTATGGTTTCCTCAGGGATAACTCCTTGTTCAATCGACGCTTTTTCATGAATGATTATTTTCACCACTCCTGTCGTGGTTCCGGCAACAACAGTAACAGCTGTTGCCGCAGCGGCGACGCTCACTACAACGGAACTCTTTGCCAGGCTCAATGAAATACCCAGGCGTTTGATCCCAAAAAAGACGGAGACTGCCATGGATACCAAAATACCGTATTTCCCATGCTTTTTTAATACCGCTTTAAGAACCGGGGCCGATGAGCTGATCATCTCCTTCCTCACGTCACCCGGGAGCGGTGCGTCAAGTTTATACTCTTCAAGAACCTGCTGTAACACATCGGGCTTTTTCATAGCAGATCCTCCAGGCTTGTAATCCCTTTTTTTTCCAGGTATTCGGTTATTCTTTTTTTAATTTGTCCGTACTTATATTGGACCTGCCGTTTTGTCATTCCCAGGTATTTTCCCGCTTCACTATATGAAAAATGATGTACTGCGATTAGATCAAACAAGGTATGATCCTCTTCAGTATCAAAATTTTCAATATTGTCAAGCGCCTCTTTTATGATGATACGGGTATCCTTGAATCCGTTCACAAAAGAAAGGCTTACATCTTCGAAAAGATCATCAATATTGATACTTTTTTTTGAATTTTTCCGGTAATACTCAAAAAGGACATATCTCGTTGTGGTATACAACCAGGTCCGGTGGTTATCGACCCTGTCGAAACGTTCATAGAACCGGGTAAAGACCTCCTGGCAGATGTCTTTTGTTGTATCAACATTGCTGGTCCTGGAATATATTGTACTAAATACCAGGGGGTAGAGGTTTTTATATATATCGGTAAACTCCTCTACTGCTGCATCTATTTTAGGTTTTCTCATATTCATAATTAATTTATATATGGGGGTACCCTATTATCAATCTATTTTTTTGCAATGATTTTTCTTAATTTGCTAAAAAACTGTGAGTGGGTGCAGTCGGATCTTTTAGGTTTTATAACGATATCAGGGAATTAGTCCTGTCTTTCCGGAACAAGAGCCACGATGGCGACGCCTATGTGCAATACAGGACGTATTATCACATAGGTGGAGGAAAGACAGGACTAATTCCCGAGCGTACCTAAAAAATGAAACTGCTCCCGCTCAAAAACTGCGAGGAACGCTCACTTACAGGTTTCAGGGCCAAAGATATCTGCCCAGCCGCTGTCGTATGGGCTGAACCCGCTGACCGTTCCCTTTGAATCAACTGCTTTTACTTTATAATAGTACGTGACACAGGTGGGTATGGACCATTCGGAATAGGATTCCTGAACCGAATTACTCTCCCCTCGCCATACATAGGTTCCGGTCGCGGAAGAAGCCCGCCAGACCTGGTAGTGATCCGCTCCGCTTACGGCACTCCAGCTTATACTTATCATTTCACTCCATTCTCCGTCACTGACGGTAATATTGGCCGGGGCAGTAATTGCCGCTGCGGGATTACTGCTGCCGGCAGCGGAACAGTCATCGGAAAAATCCTGGCGCCAGCCGCTGTCTATGTTACTGAAGTCACTTTTCTGATTGGATGTGCTTACCGCTTTAATCTTATAATAGTACTTTACGCATTCCGTGGCTGCTGAATCGTTATAACGGGTAAAATGTCCCTGCCCATTTACCAGGGAATAGGAGCCGTATTGCGACTCAGATCTCCATACCTCGTAGTAATCAGCATTACTTACGGTACTCCAGTTTACGATTACCCAGGCGGTGCTGGTCCCGTCACTTGCCGATACATTTGCCGGAGCGTCAATCGAAGTTGATCCGGTGCCGGTGCCGGTGGAATTTTCCGGCTCAAACAGGTTATCGCACGAAAAAACCGGAAAAGATACAATTAACACGAAAACCAGTTGTAAAAAGAAGCCCTTTTTCATTATATACACCATTGAATTGTTATTAAAATTTTTTCTCTCTATAAAATAATTCAAAAATCTGTAAAGCTTTTTTTAAAAAAAGTACAGGGACAAATTTGTACCTATACTTTTTTTAAAAAAACATTTTATTAATTAATCAAAATATTTAATTGGTTCTTTATCATAAAACCGGTTTCAACAAATCATTTTAAAATATCATATGAAAATAAAACTATCATTTATCCTCTGTCTTTTGTGCTGTTCCATTGCCCTGGCCGCTCCTAAAAAAAAGCTGGTGGTTCTCGATTTCTCGGCAAACAATATTGAAAAATCGTACGCAAGAATAGTGAGAAACAAGATTGAGCTGGCCCTGTACAAACAGAACAGGTTTAATATACTTGAAAAAAAAATGGCTCTCTGGGTGATCAAAGAGAAACACAATGAGCTTCTGAAATGCTCCGAAACCTCCTGCGCCATTAAGATCGGTAAATACGTCTCTGCCGATTACGTGGTTATGGGATCTATTGATGCTTTAGACCGGTATACCGTCACCATTCGTATTATTGATGTTAATTCAAACAATATTGTTTCCATGATTACAAAAACCTATGACTCAAAAAAAGCTCTTCCCGAAGCGTCCTCTCAAATGGCAATGGAACTGGCCAATTTCACCGGACAAAGCTCCGAAGGACTTCCGGTTTATGACGAAATCATTACGGAAAGTCTGCCCGATAAAAACCCTGTTGAGACTCAATTAAATAATGAATGGGAAGATGACGAGGAAGATGATTCCTATGCCGGGAACTGGGGCGCCACTCTTGCCTGTGTTGCTCCGGTAAGCAGTTTCAAAGATAAAGCAAACTATGGAATAGGAACTTCTTTCTTTCTGGATACGGGCAAATCCCGGGGCAATTTCCGCTTTGGTTTTGAAGCCGGTTTCTATTCCTGTTCCGGCAACACCTTTTCCGACTCAGGGAACATTCTTTCCGTAAGCATGATCCCTATAACAGCAAGCGCCAGGTATTATTTTTATAATGCTTCGGATCAATTCTTTTTCGCCCCTGCGGTTTCCCTGGGACTGAGCATTAATTTTGTCTCGTATGATGCTTCATCCACTCTTTCCGACAAAAAAAATGTTTCCCCCTTATTTAAAGGAGGTTTCGCTATTGGTGTTCAGACAGGGGCTTCTTTCGGGATCCGGCTTGGCGCGGTATACTGCAAAACACTCAATTCAAGTGATTCGATTGATTATATACTGATTGAATGCGGCTTTGCTTACGGGTTCTAACAACATGCTATTTCTTCAGTTCCCGGGCAAGGTATTGCCGCAGGGGGCAGCGGCAGATGCAGACATAGGCCATTGACTGCACTCCTAACTGCGCGGCAAACTTGCATTCACTCGACTTTTCATCGAGACAAATAAGATATGAATCGGCTCCTATATCCTTTGCTTTGCAAAGATTGTCGAACCCCTTACCATAGCAGCGGAATCACTTGGGGCACTGCATGTCCCCGATTATTTCTTCAATCTTCTTTTTATCTTTTTCATCCATATGCTGCTCTTTTATCCGAATATCTTAGACAGGGGAATCTCAATAATCTGGATTTCCCTGTTGTCAAGGTCGTGGTGTTTTATTATAAAACTTTCTCTGCTGTCCGATTTCAAAATACTTACAGCCTGGCTGTACCCGGTTTCAAAAATTTCAATATTGAGTTTGTACAGGCTTAAGGCTTCCAGGATATTCTTAATATTTTTCCTGGCCACCACTCTTGCCGAACTATTCTCTTTGTAGCCGGCGCCAAAAACACCAAGACAGTAAATTTGACCGACATTTTTGTCCCGCAATTTATTGTACAATTCAGCGACATGTTTCAGAGCCAGGTCGTGATCTTTGTCCCGTGACTTAAAAAGATGATTACTGCCGATCCATATTGTTCCGTTGTTATCTTTACCGCACAGAACAACAGAGACACATGATCCAAGATCAATATGAAACATATAATCACTATTTTCAACTTTGGTATCATTAATGCGGACATAGCAGATCTTTTTCAACTGCCGTTCTTTTTTAAATATTTCGTCGATGGCGCTTATATCTCCCCGGGTATAAATTTCACGTCCACGGTCTTAATCCGTTTTATTCAGCATCAAGAAAATAAAGCGATTTCATTTCATCGATTGAAACCCGGCCCCTGTTAATAATCTCCAGGTTCCCTTTGCTAATATCCACCACAGTAGGAGATGTATGCTCCTTGCAAAACTCTTTAACAACAAAAACCATATCTACTCTATCTTTATATTTACGAACCAGTTCGCGGTCGGAATGGATATATTTTTTTCTGGTCCCAACAGCCGGAGCAAACAGCAAGGGGGCATCAACCCGGCTGATAAGATCCAGAACAAACCTGCTTTTGGGCATCCTGATTGGAACAACAGGCCCGTCTTCGCCCATATCCTTTTTCGGAAGGAAAACCTCAACTTCTCCCGGCCATACCCGGTGAAGAAAATCAAATTCCCGCTTATTAATATCCGCGATATCATCAAGCATTTTAAAATTGGATATCATATGAACCATGGAACCGGCATCCTGCCCGGTAACCCCGGCCATTTTCTCCCGGGGGTCCGAACTCAAGAGGCCCAGAACCCCATAAATGGAATCAATGGGCAAAAGAATCAGACCGTCCTGCTTAAGCACCTCAACAAGTTTCGACAGGATCATCTTGTTAATGGAGCCATCCTTTTTAACCTTTCGGATGAAAACTATTTCATTATCTTCAATTTGTTGCATCTTTTGCGAGGGCATGTTTACAGTTTCCCTTTTCACAATATATTTTTCCACCAAGTAATTTTGATGTAATTTTTCCTGCACAATTCTCTTTACAGATCATGTAATGAGAATAATGAAGATGCAGGCATTTTAATGTATCAATGTCCTGTATCCCGCCTATTCCCGTATTAAACACGATCCTGTTATAATCAAGAGAGCTTACGGCACCAAAAAAATGCCGGTAAATATTCTTACGCAAAAAACCGTAATGAGCATGAGCGTCTTTCATCATCGATTGAAATGTTCTGTCATCATTGATGAGATCCGTAATCTTATCGATATATCCCTTCGATTCCAGGGAATGAATTCTATCATTAAGAAAGGGACAGGTAAGCCAGATGAGCGTTGAAATTGCCATATAATTCAGCTCTTCTTCCCCCTCTTGTACTTCAGGATTCCGTACCGGGTGAAGCAATATCACCGAAGGGAACCCGTGAATACATCGTTTAATAATACCGGCCAGGGAAACCCGGGCGGTATTTAATTGGGACGTAATAACAGTAATGTCATTTTCGTCAAACTCCTCAAAAAGATGATTCACTTCTCTACTCCGTAATTCCCGGTTCTCCTGGTAAAATAGAACAGGAGAATCAATATTGATAGAACAATCCATAAAATCCGCAGCTGTGCCAATTCAAGCGTATAGCTCTCATCTCCTTTACCGGTTTTTTGTACTGTGCCATGCCGGCTTTCCATTCCTTGAAAAAAGACTGCCCGTTCTCCCGCCGGAAGAAATCCCGATTTAAGAATATCGTACTCCCGGTATTCACCATTTACCAGCCGCTGGTGAACAGATTCAAGCTCCGCTTTATATTTATTAAGAGCAGCTATGCGCTGTTGTAAAACAAGCGAATTCCTTTCAAGTTTTTTCCTCTTCAGTATCCCGCTCTCACTAAAAATAAACAGGTAGATACCGAAGAGGGCAAATACCAGGGCAAACGTTTTAAATCCTTCCAGCTTACCCAAGGTTATAAAAAACACCCCTTCCATTAAATTGAGCCATAGAGCCAAGTTCCTCTTCAATCCGGAGAAGCTGGTTATATTTGGCTATCCTGTCGGACCGCGAACCGGACCCGGTTTTGATTTGACCGGTATTCATGGCCACTACCAGGTCGGCTATTGTTGAATCTTCAGTTTCACCTGACCGGTGTGAAACAACCGCGGTATATCCTGCTCTTTTTGCCATTTCAATAGCCTGCAGGGTTTCTGTTAAAGTACCGATCTGGTTCAATTTTATTAAAATGGAATTTCCAACACCCATTTCTATACCTTTGCTTAAGCGTTCCGTATTGGTCACAAAAAGATCATCGCCAACAATCTGTATTTTGTCACCAAGTTTTTCTGTTTTTAGTTTAAACCCGTCCCAGTCGTCTTCATCAAGACCGTCTTCAATTGAAATAATGGGATATTTATTAACCAGTTCTGTCCAGTAATCGATCATTTCTTCGCTTGAGCGTTCACTGCCGTCGCTTTTGTCGAAAACATACTTCTTTTTATCCTTGTTATAGAACTCACTGGCCGCGGGGTCAAGGGCTATCATTATATCATCATTCGGTTTATACCCGGCCTGTTCAATAGCGATCATTATAAGTTCCAGTGCCTCTTCATTCGACTTTAATGAAGGAGCAAAACCGCCTTCATCACCAACAGCCGTATTATATCCTTTTCCTTTAAGAACACCTTTTAAGGCATGGAATGTTTCAACTCCCATTCGAAGCGCTTCACTGAACCGTGAGGCGCCAACAGGCATAACCATAAATTCCTGGACATCAACGTTTGAATCGGCATGAGATCCTCCGTTTAAGATATTCATCATTGGTACCGGCAGTTCGCAGGCATTTACACCGCCAATATAGCGGTAAAGAGGCATATCAAGGGTCCAGGCAACAGCCCGTGCGCAAGCCAGGGATACGCCAAGAATGGCATTTGCTCCGAAATTTGCTTTATTTGGAGTTCCGTCAAGCTCAATAAGCATATTATCAATCTTAATCTGGTCTATGGCGTCCATATCCGCAAGTTCCGCGGCGATTTTGTCATTTACATTGGCGACAGCGTTTTTTACCCCTTTTCCCAGGTACCTGCTTTTGTCTCCGTCTCTCAGTTCCACAGCCTCATGTACCCCTGTTGAAGCGCCCGACGGCACAGCAGCCCTGCCGATAACTCCGGATGAAAGCTCCACATCAACCTCAACAGTAGGATTTCCTCGTGAATCAAGAATTTCTCTTGCTCGAACATCAGTTATTATAGTCATTATATTCTCCTTATTTTTCGTAAATTTACAATCATGAGTCCTTTTACCCTCGAACTTACTATTTATATATACAATTGTAATTAGATCAAGTAAAATTTAACTAAAAGATCGACTCTATATTACCTTTTTTTCAACCCCCAAACACTTTAAAAGAGCCTTTTTTGACGCACAACAGAACGTTAGTTCTCGGATAAAACAAACCGCCGGTCTGGGCGGTAAATGGAAAAAATTATCAATATTTTTTTTTTGATATACCCGGTTTTTGCAATAATTTCATTTGACAACTTCACGTCAAAGGTTATAGAATGTTTCAGGAGTCAGCCAACCACAACCAAAAAAAAACAAATATATAAAAAAAGAAAAACAAAACCGAATTTTAGATGGAGAGTATGAATAGTAAAATTTTTACTAAATATATTCACGCGATACTACTCTCTTCCTTTTTATGCATTTTTCACCTGTTCCTTGCGGTTCCCGCTGCTGCCGAAAGCGCTTCAGACAGCAGTTTCATTTCCGTAAGCGGCAGCCTGGGATTAGGATTCTATGATGTTCCCAACAGTGCTACCAAAGGGGGAGTAAACTTCAAAGCCGATATTATTCCTGTGTCCCTGCCCTGGTTTCACATCGGTTTTTCATCCGGCATCCTGAATCTTGTGAACTCCACAATAGAGGGGAGCGAAACGCAAAAAGCCGCATACCCTCTGGGCATTGTTCTGGCAAAATACTTTATTAATAAATCATGGAATTGTTACCCCTATGTTCAACTTACTCCCGCTCTCTTTTTATTAAACAATTCCATTAATAATCAAACAGATATTTCCGCAGGATTCGGAGGCTTTACCGGTATGGGTATTATCATTCCTATTGCCTCTGAACTGTTATATATAGATCTTTCCATTGCGTTCTGCTGGTTCCATGCCGACGGAACCGGTTATGGATTACTGACCAATAGTCTCGGTATTACATTGAAATTCTAAAATAAATGAGGGGGCATTTATGAGAACTACAAAAAAAATCAGGGATCTTTTTTTTCTCATGATCGTAACAACAGGGGTGATATCTTCCTTCGCGGACTGTTACACTGACCAGGATTACCATTTTTTCATCAATCCCGTTGATCCGATCAGTTACGATATCCAGGTTGCGTATACGCCCGGCTCCACTGTGGCAGACATGGAATCGGATTCAAACGGTTTATCCCTTGTCATTACGGCGCTTGATGCTGACGGTTCCGTTAATACGCATTATACAAGAACCGCCTATTTGTCTCTCATTGACAGTAAAAGCCCCTCTGCTGCAATAAGTCCGGGAATCTCGCCAAATTTTTCCAAAGGAACGGCAACCATTCCCCTTGTTCTTCTTAAGAGCATTGGGCAAAACGGGTTCCGCATACACGGCAGAGATGAAAAACACAGCTCAATAGAAGGGATCAGTGATCTCATCAGCCTTGCTGAAGAACCGGATCATTTCAATGTTGTTGCCGATTATTCCAATCTTACAATAAATGATCTTGAATCGGGAAGCAGTAATCTTACCCTCACGATTACGGCTCTTAATGCCGACGGCAGCAGGAATATTTTATACAACCGGACTACGGACCTTTCTGTTATTTGCGGCTCCTGCACTTCTCCGGTTATTTCCCCAAACTCCACTGCCTCATTCGTGAACGGGCAGCTTGTTCTTACGGGAATTGCGGTTTCCGGTGTCCGGGAAGATTTTCAAATCCGGGCAGAGGATGATAGATTTTCCGACATTGAAGGCATTAGCAATACCATTTCCCTGGAAGGTGAACCTGCCTGCTATGAAGTTACCCTTTCGGGCGGTACGGTTTCCCTGTGCGCTATTGACTCTCCTACGGGCAATCCCCAGATCCTTACGATCAGGGCTCTTGATTCTACCGGCACCCTTGTTACGGGCTATAACCGTTACGCGAATTTAACCTTTGAAAACGAAGGGAGCTCCGGCGCCGCCTTCAGTCACACCCAGACTCCCAATTTCACCAACGGCGTTGTTACCATGACCAATATCTCAATTTCCGGGTATACGGGAGACCGCTTCCGTATCCGTGCCGTGGATGAACGGTATACCGACATTGAAGGCGTGAGCGCTTATACCGCCCTTGATGTCCGAAGAGCCGATCATTTTACCATTACGATTCAGGGGTCTCCGGCTATTATTGAATCCGGCGGTACTTATCCTCTCACTATTCTCGCATGGGATCAAACAAATGCCCGGTATACCGATTACAACGGGTATGTTAACCTGTCCATTTCGAACGGAACACTAAACGTCTCTACCGTTCGCTTAATCAACGGCTATGCCAGATACAATGTAAAGATTACCACTTCCGGCAGTTTTACCATTACCGCCACGGTCAACGCCACCCAGCCTGTGGGAACCATTTGCCTCGGCGGTTTAAGTGCCGGTGAAGGTGCGGGTTCCGTAAGCAGTGAAACTGCCCGGGCCACTACAATATCCTGTAGTTTGTATGTTCCATACGCGACACAACTCAAAAAAGGTATCAACTTTAACCTGCACCTCAAAATGAAAGTTTACAACCAGGATGGCGGCAATATGGTTGTTGGCATCTTTACGGGCACTGCCGCGTACTCATCTTCTCCTGGCGCTATGACTCCGGCTTCCACTTCCTTTTCACAAACCCTGAGCTGGTATTATACAAACCAATACGCATCATCTACGTATTTTCGCCAGCCCCAGGTATTCAGGATTGACGGTTCCGGTGACGGATCTGTTTCCGCCCATGTGACCATGACAAGTGATCCTTCCATTACCTGTGATTGCAGCACAAATGTTACCGTCCAGGAAGGGATCGGTGTTTTTGGCGATTATTCCCAGCAGCTCATGACCACATACCTGGAAGCGCATCCCGAGCTTGCTTCGAAAAAATTTATTCGCATTACGTCCATTTCGAGTATTGATGACCTTAACGCCTACAATGGACTGATTGTCAACTTCACCGGCACCGGCTGGTATAGCGGCAGAGAGCTTAGTTCCGCTTCTGCCGCTGCTATCCGGGAATTTTACGATTCCGGGCGGCCTGTCCTTATTGCCCATGATGCCATGAACGACACGGTCCTCACAGACCTGGCGGACTACATCTGGGGCGTTTCGGGCAGAACGCAAATGGAGATTGCCCAGGTGACTTTTTCACTCATTGGCAGTCACGACATTCTCACTGTAGCTCCCTATACAATAACCGGGGTTAACACCTATGGTGAGCACTATTCCGACGGTTTTCTCCATGACTCCGGCATTAGCGACTCTATTGTGAGCACGACGTTTAACAGCACCGGTTACGCCTGCATGCTGGCTACACAGGATCCCGCGACACGAGGCATACTACTCAACGAATCAATTGTACACCCCTTCGCAGGTGAAAACTCTACAGAGACCCAATGGTGGGTCACCAACAAAGAACTCATGGTAAATGCTATCAATTGGCTTTTTCCATAATAAATAGGGATTATGCGAATACACGAAAGAAAAAAAAAGATCGCTGATACACAAACATCAAGAAGCGCAATAAACGTTCCGAGGATGAGTGGTATTCCTCCGGAACAGGAGCCACGGAAGGCGACGCCCCGGTGTAATACAGGACGTATTATCACCGGGGTGGAGGAGGAATACCACTCATCCTCGCAAGCACAAACTTCATATAGCTGTGCTCACAAACCAAATCCAATCTCCCGGGAGCAACATTGTACCAGATGACTAAATATATCACCCTTATTCTTTTTGTTGCCGCAACACTCTTTGCTGCTGCAAACCTCTATGCCTACCCCGACCGCCTCATTGACGGTGAAAGCGCCATCGTTACCCCGCACCTGGATCTTGAGCTCAAAGAAGATATTATTTATACCAAAGGATACATCAATGACTGGGGCATGCGGTCCCAGATCCTTACGGGCTTCTTCGACTGGCTCGAATTTTCCCTTCGGTGCTCGTTTAATTATTTCCCGGACCTCTCCAGTCCCACGGATCTCTATTTAAGCTATTACCGGAATAACGGCTACGATGCCGATAACCTGGACATGGACAATCCCCGGCTCTCTTTTATTGAACCCTGTTTCAAATTCAAAACACTTCCCATGTTCCTTGACGCCTACCTGTATACCTATGTAAAATGCAAAATCTACACCGGCATCCCGGTGATTGTTCCCTACAGCGAAGACGGCAGGGACGATAACGCTATTGCCGTTACCACTCCAAACGCCAACCAGGGACAGGATATTACCATAGCGCTGCTCAGCAGAATGACTCTCTACTCCAGTGAAAAAAACACCTTTCTCCTCACCTATGGTACTGAGGCTGTATTCTTAGCGAATAAAAACTGGATGGAAGAAAACAGGCAAAAATATTTTATGCCTGTTGGAGTCCTTTCGGTGCAGTTAATATCCATGGATCAATGGATGGTCCAGGTGGAAAACAGGTTTGAATACTGGATAGGCCGGGGCTGGCATTACGAGGTGCTGCCCGGCATCAGGTGGGAAATCCAGCCCTGGACAATATTTGAAGTTGGGGTTGGACTTCCTGTTCTCGGCGGTTCCGTTACCCGCTATTTTGCCGGTTTTTCCTACAAGTTCGGCATTGACAAAATAATCGAACAGGAAATATTCCGCCCTGACTCGTTTTTTAGGTAAGGCTCAAGGTTATACTACTGAGACCGATTCCTGACGGCCGTTCTCTTTTACCACCACAAGGCGGCCGCTGTTTGCGGTCCACTGATTTGTATCGCCCCAGAGCTTTTCAAGCTGGTAATAATCCCGTAATTCTTCAGTAAAAATATGGATTATTATCGCTTCATAATCGAGGATAATCCATCCCGAATTCATATCAGGCTTATTCATCTCTTTTAAGCCCCCGGCAGAAAGAAAACTCCGTAGTTCTTTGGCAAGAGCCCTGCAATGCAGTAGTGAATTAGCAGTTGTTATAAGGAAAGAACCGAGATAACTGTTTGTTTCACTGAGGTCAACAAAGGCTGTATTCACCGCCTTTTTCTCTTCAAGAACACGCGCGCATCTTTCCGCGATTTCAAAAATGCTTAACTTTTTTAAATTCGTTTTGATAATCAATGTGCCAGATCTTCTCCTATAATTATTAGTATATTCGTAAGAACGGTACTATCAATAACATGAAATACCCGTTCAATACCGGTAAGCTCAGATACTTTACGGACCGCGGCATGGTTTCCCTTCCGGCTGATTATTATGGATTTCTTCATTTGCGGATAGGAAGATGTTCCAAACTCTACTACATTCAGCCCGTCTCTCATGAGAATATTCCTCATTTTCCTGGCCAGTCCCGAAACAGATGTTCCGTTCAGGATCTTTATCTTTGCCACAGGCTCAGTTTCCGCATTGATGATAATGGGAGTGAGGAACTCCTTTTCATAGATTTTATAGGCAATTCTGTCGGTTATATACTGTCCATTTTGATCGAACCCTCCGGGTAATGTTGTTGAAAATATATCGCCATCTTGAAACAAAAGCTCTCCAATTTTAAACATTTCCTGGGGTTGAAAATTGGTTCGTACGGTATCCATCATTTCCGTGATAAATTCCATGTTAAGAAATTTCCTTTTGCTCTCCTTTTTATAATACAGGGTAGATAGTATATCCTGTACCCGGTCATATTTCAGGTATATGGAATTAACCTCTACACTATTAATATACTCATTTATTTTCTTCCCGTCAAAATAATTTATACCAAATTTAACATTTGAATTATACCGCCCCTGGTCCAGAATAAAAAGCTCAACCCCCTCTGCCAGGTCCACGATCCTTTTAACATCAGTGGCGTACAATTCCACGTAAAATGGTATATTTAATTTCAGATCATCATTCAGGGAAGCCCTTATTTTGTCGAAATCCCCAAAATCTATATCGGAAAGGGAGCTGAATTTCTCTTTTTTATCATCGAGATAAATTTTAAAGGAGGGAGGAATAAAAGTCACTCCTACATTATTTTTTTCCGGCACAATGCTGAGTATGGCAAAAAACCGGTGCTTATGTTCACGGTATTTATTACTCCCGGCGACAAGGATATTGATCATCTGTTTGTTCGCAACCAGCTGTTCTACGGCATTTCGCGTGCCTAAGAGATAGGACTGAACCAGGTAAAAAGCCCCCATGAGCATACACAACAGTACTACTATTATTATAATCTTCTTTTTCAATTAAAATACAACCTCTTCTCTTTAATATAATCACAAACCAGGGGCGGTGTTAAATACCGGATCCCCTGCTCATTCCGGACCCGTTCCCGTATATACGTGGAACTGATCTCTATCATTGGGTTCTTTGCCAATATAATTTCCCGGGCTATATTCCGGAAATCTTTTCGATATTCATCAATTCCGGGACGTCTCATTACAACAAGATTGGCCATTGTCAAAATAGCCTCATAATCCTTCCAGCTATGGAGTTCATTAAAAGAATCGGCCCCGATTATAAGATATACGTCGGCCCGGGGATAGATTTTTTTTACTTCTTTTAGAGTATCAATAGTATATGAAGGGCCGTTCCTGTCTATTTCCAGGGAAGAGACCTCAAACGCCTCATTTCCCTTAATTGCCAGGTTCACCATTGCGAGCCGGTCTTCGGCGGGAATTACGCCCATGAAATCTTTATGTACGGGCATGCGTACAGGAATAAAGATCACCCTATGGAGATCATAATCATTTTTTATGACCTCCGCATTAATTAAGTGGCCATAATGTATGGGGTTAAATGTTCCGCCGTATATTCCCAGTCGCAAGGTTACCGAATCTCTCCGTTTCCGTAAATTATATATTTTAGCGTTGTGAGCCCCTCGATTCCCATGGCACCCCGAACATGTAATTTCTGGGTCGAGATGCCCACTTCCGCTCCTAGCCCAAACTCGCCGCCGTCGTGAAAGCGTGTTGACGAATTGACAAATACTGCTGCTGAATCGACCTCGCGAAGGAAACGGTCCGCGTTGCCGTAATCGGAGGTGACGATTGCTTCGGAATGGCCGGAACCATGCTTTAGAATGTGGTCCATTGCGTCTTCCAGTGAATCAACAATACGGACCGAAAGGACCAGGTCCAGATATTCCGTATCCCAATCTTCCTCCCGCGCGGATTTGACAATTCCGGGAAAAAGTTCTACTGTTTTTTCACATCCCAGGAGCGCTACATTGTTTTCGCGCAGGCCCTGCAGCAAGGACTCTTTATGGGGAAAATCCGCGTGTACCAGGAGTGTTTCCATTGCGTTGCACACTCCGGGACGCTGCACCTTCGCGTTTACGGCTATATTTTTTGCCATCTCTTCCTCGGCGCTTGCGTCAATAAAAGTATGGCACAGCCCTTTGTCGTGCTTGATCACGGGTATTGTTGATTCTTCCGATACCCGCTTAATAAGGGCTTCTCCTCCCCGGGGTATTACTATGTCGATATGTTTATCCTTTTTGAGCAGCAGCGGTACCAGCTCTCTTTCGGTCCGGGAAATAAGGGTTACTATGCTGCCGGGATATCCCGATTCCACAAGGGCTTCTTCCACTATGGCATGAAGCGCCCTGTTTGAATGAATGGCCTCTTTCCCGCCCCTTAAAATAGAAGCATTGCCCGATTTTATACAGAGCGCCGCAATATCGGTTGTTACATTGGGTCGAGACTCAAAAATAACTGCTATCACCCCAATAGGTACCCGCATTTGCCCGACCCTGAGCCCTGAGGGCCGAACCTTCATATTCTCTACTTTCCCTACGGGTTCTTCCAGCATGGCTATTTCTTCTATGGATACGGCCATTCCTTCGATTCGGTCGGGACTGAGTAAAAGGCGGTCGTACAGAGCCTTGCTGACCCCGGCTTCCTCTGCCGCGTCCAGATCCTTTTTATTCTCTGATACTATAAAATCGGTCTTTTTCCGTAAATTTGCCGCCATATTGGCTAAAAGATTGTTCTTTTCAACTGTGGATAAATTCGCGATTACCCTGGACGCTTCCCGGGTTTTTTGGCAAATTTCATCTATATATTGGCTGTTTTCTTGTTCGTTCCCCATAGAGGTTTTCCTTTTTGTATAATTGTTTAAAAAAATATGACAATTGTTTTATGAACCTGTATGGATTTCAGTCAAGTAAAAAATGCACCGGAAGTATGCTAATCAACTTTAAGCTCATACTGTAACCGGCCAATTGATACGTCAAGGAGATCGGGTTGGATAACATTGCATTGGAAGAAATACGGGAATGGCTTAAGGAGGGAAGAAGCAAGACAAGAAGACGATTATCTCTTTTACCTTGCTCCTTTTACCTTTTACCGGTCTTACTTTATCCTCATTACCCAGACTACGGACATATTGGTTGGGCGGGTTTCATCGATTTCTGTTCCAGTTGCAACTCGAGCTCCGGTCACTCCATTCGATGGTCTTGTATCGTTATTGTCGCCACCTGTTTGCCAACCCCAGGAATGAAAATTATTATCTTGCGAAAAAATAGTTTGGCCGGCTCGAAACCAAACAGGAATATTATGTGTGTGCTCCTGTATCTGGTCATTTTGTAAGTCACCGGAAAAGCTTCCTCCTCGCAAAAACCTCCCATTCGCATAGTTCAAATTTGGGAGTATTTGCCCATTAAGAGGGCTCTCGGCGTCAGATATTACACTGCCGTTGCATTCAACGAAATTGGCTGCCAGAGCCGGAATACCACTTAAGCTTTTATGCCATGCTACGATTGCTCCAACGGGCACGGTTGATTCAACCGGCGCTTTTGATGTTTTCAATGCCGCGTTCTCTGTTTCAAGAAGGGTTATTTTTGCTGTTAAACTGGCAGTATCTGTAGCTACACCGCCTGTCATTGCTGCTAATTCAGCCCGAATGGCAATGTTATCCTGCTGCAGGTTTGAAATACTCTTATACATTTCGGAAAAGCTGAAATCCGAATCATCGGTTGATGAATTTGAACTACTATTAGAAAGACCAGCTTCACACCCTGAAAAGGCAAGAATCGCCGCGAATAGAGTGAAAACAGTCAGGTTGAGTACCTTTTTCATAATTTTCTCCTGTTTACTTGTGTTGTAGAATAAAAACTACCTGATTGGGTAATGATAACAATATAGATATATATGCTCTTTTAGTCAAACGTTTGGGAATGAACGCTAGCTGGGGAGGAATGAACAACAGTTTTTTTTTAAAAAATGACAAAACGCGGGGAATCAAAGCTGAAAATTTGCGTATGCAAAATAATAAAACCGGGGGATTTTATTATTTTTGATCACTGCTGTTCCATAATTTGTTTTCTTTAATCGAATGGATAATTCCTTCCGGTTTTGAAGCAAAACCTATGGACTTGATATCATCCTTTAAATTAAAGTCTTTCAAAGAAGAGAGAGATAAAAAGAAATAATTACTGAGTCCATTTAATTTTGACAGATCAATAAAAATAGAATTTTTTGAAAAATATGCCCTGGAAATTTGTTCATGATTAAGAGATAAAACAATATTGTCCGTGATTTTCGACGATTTAAAATTTATCCTTAAAAATTTTGGATTTTCACGATGGAAAAGAATTGCTTCTATTGTTCTCTTTTTGCCAATATTTTTAGTATCGAAAAAGACCTGGTCGGTTTGATAGATATTGATCCCCTTTTCAAAATCAATCGTATTATGGTAATCCAGTAATTCCCTTTTTGAGCTGGAATAATAAAAGAATGCAGCTCTTTTATTATCAACAGGGATCTCTCTTGACCGGTTTATATGCCCGTAAAATGATATTGGACCTTTAAAAATAATTCTGTTATCCCTGGTCGATACAATGATATCACCTGAATTGATATGCTTTTTAAAACCTAACCACTGCAATAGAGCCCCATCGAAATCACTTATGCTGTAATACCCAAGACCAAGCGGTTTAAATAAATTTTTTACAATAACCGCGTCAACGCTATCAATATCAACATTATTCTTAATATGTTTTTTTACATTCATGAGTGGGGGTATTTTTTTTGATGACTCATGAGCATAATCATTGTGATAATTAATTGATGTTACAATAACAAACGGGAATACAATTACGAGCATTACCTTTTTAACATTTTCTTGAAACCTGGCTGGAAATATATTTTGAAAATAAAGCAAAAGACTAATAAAAGCAACGGTAAACCCGGCAGTCATAAGGTATAAATGATGATTCATTAAACTACTTAACCGGGATCCCCATTTCGAAAGAGTAAACAGCATAACCGAAGAAAAGTACCAAACGAAACCAAAAAGAAATATATAAATAAAATGCTTCCTGTCAAATTTCGGAATACCCGGTTTTCCATAATGTTCAAATTTGAACAGATATATAAAAATTGAAAAATAATACAAAATCACCGAAGAGATGAGCACAACAGGCTGCCTTAAAGGTTTAAAATTATTAAAGAAACCAAAAAAATGAGATTTAATATAATAACCAAATCGAATTAATATGTCCCAACTTAAAACAATAGTAGTCCCTGCATATCCGGAATGTCTACGGGCAAAGAAAATATAAAAAAGCAATAAAAAAACAGCATATGGCATAAGAATTAAATATTCCCTATAATCCTGAAATATTGATTTTGATTTATATATCTTATTAAACATAATAAAAGTAAAAATAATTATTAATAATAACGGAAAAGCTGTTTCATATGAAAAAATTAAAGCTAAATATGAGAGATAGGACAGGCCAAGTAATGCGTATTTCTTCCATGAAGTTGATTCCATCGCGAAGATTAAAAAAATCATAGATAAAATAATCAATAAGGTTACCAGCCCCGAACCGCCAATCATTACACTTGAGCACTCCATGAGCCGGGATTGACCGATAATTGAGAAGAACAAACTTATTATAAAAGCAATAAAATCATCAACCTGGAATTTTCTAATTAGTAAGAACAATAATATTACAATAATTAGATGAAGACCAAAATTGTAAATAAATGATAATTCCTCCGGAAATATATGAGTAAAAAAACTGAGCAGAGTCAAGCGAAAAGGTTGATATCTTGCCTGGCCTGTATCCAGCCAATCAGTCAATCCCATGGCGTTATCCCAAAAAGAACCGGCACCACCGGATGATAATGAAACATAATCATCCCACATATACCAGACATTTCCAAAATAATCTTTATAACATAAGATTGTGAAAACGACTAAAAGAAGTATTCCCGTTAATATTTTTATTCTATTCTTATTCATAGTTAAACACTCAACAAAACAGTAGTTGAGAAAAATAATTGCATATTCAAAATTAAAACCCACTACCGCAAATGCAAGCATTTATTTCCGGATATGTCGAGGGCCATACAATGATAGTTTCAGTTTTTCCGATCTTTACTCTAAAATGAAGACAATGCAAGAAAAAATAGCAGAAATGGACCTGACAATTACAACACAGACGCAAAAAATTATGGTACACCGAGATTGGCAACCAAAACTCGTCCGGTAAATATGTCAGTTGTGTGGATCATTCGGATAAAATAATAATCCTCGACTATGCTCTAAAACTTACAGTTGCAGGCAAGTAAAAGGCGCGGCTGCGTAAGCGTAACCGCGCCTTTTATGAACAGTGATTCCCGTACAGGTTCCCTGCTTATTTAACCCGCATTATCCAGATTACCGACATATTCACCGGCCGGGTTTCGTTCCCTACACGGGGGTCATTTCCGCCATAAAGAGTTGGGCCGCCAAGATTGGCCTTCCCGGAGGCTGTTGTTCCGGTTACGAACACAGCTCGATAATACGCGTCATCAAGCTGGTGCGTGTTGGAATCACCTTCGTCTAAATATTGGTAATTATGCGCGTGCCCGCTATCGGTATGATTATGATTCTGCATCAGGTCATCCTGGAAAACTCCTGAGGTGCTGCTGCCTCGCAAAAATTGCCCTGAGCTGTTTAAATCCGGAATGGGCCGTCCAAACAGGATTGAATCCGTATCAGAGACGGTTCCTCCATTACATTCCACCCAGCCGTCGGGAACCGAAAGACTGCTGCCGTTTGTGTCTGTCTGGCTGCCGTGCCAGGAGATTATTGATCCAACGGGTGCGGCGATCTGCCTGAGAGCCGCGACCTCAGTTTGAAGAGTTACGATGAGATTCCCGTTTGATGAGTCACTAAGATTTAAACTCGAACGCAATGTTGCCAGTTCAGTTTCCACGGAACTGAGCCTGCTGTAGAGATCGGAAAAGCTAAAACCCGATTCACTGCCCGAGCCGTTTGAGTTATTAGAGTCATTCACCGTAAGTCCGGTTTCACACCCGGAAAAAGCCATAATCATCATTGCTAAAAGGCTAATAACGCCTGTATTTAAAATTTTTTTCATAAAAAACTCCTCCATAGAATTTATTAATATATTATTAAGGCGCACGTAGACATACGCCAATATTGAACATTAACCGGGTATCAATTATGTATAAAGGAAACTGTGGGGCTGATACAAATCGATGATTTAAAACTTACTATTTAATTTACTATTTTATTTCACCGGTGTCAAGAGGAGACATAAATAAACCGGCATTTTTTTAATTTTTTTTTCATTCGGGAAGGTCTACTGTGGAAAAAACGAAAGAGGGATAAGAAGCAAGAAGGGAAGAAGCAAGACAAGAAGACGGTTCTTCCTTTTACCTTGCTCCTTTCACCTGTATCTTATTTTATTCTCATTACCCAGACTACGGACATATTGGTTGGACGGGTTTCCGATCCGGTTTGAGCTCCGGACGCTCCGTTCGAAGGTCTTGTTGTGTTATTCGAGCCATCTGCTTGCCACCCCCAGGATGTCATTCCGCCCAAGGAAGTAAAAACTTTTTGATCGTCTCGCTGCCAAACAGGAATATTATGCGTGTGATCCTGTACCTGGTCATCCTGTAAGGTACCGGAAGAGCTTGCTCCTCGTAAAAACCGCCCTTCTCCGTTCAGGTCCGGGAGTGTTTGTCCATTAAGAGTGCTGTCGGCGTCTGATATTACACTACCGTCACATTCGACAAAATTACTCGGCATAGCCGGAACACCGCTAAAGCTTTTATGCCATGCGATAACTGCTCCAACAGGCACTACTGATTCAACCGGTGCTTTTGCTGTTTTCAGTGCCGCTATCTCGGCCTTAAGAAGGGTTATTTCATCCAGTATACTGGTATCACCGGTAATAGCTGATAATTCAGCCCGAATGGCAGTGTTGTCCTGCTGCAGGTTCGCAATACTGCTATACATTTCGGAAAAACTAAAACCCGAATCTTCGCTTGATGAAGTTGAACTGCCATTGGAAATGCCGGCCTCACACCCTGAAAAGGCAAGAATTGCTGCTGATAAGATAAAGACTGTTGAGTTGAGTATTTTTTTCATGATTTTCTCCTGTTTATATAAAACCGCCCGGATGGGCTTATTACTATATAATATACTAATTATTTTCACCTGGTCAAGTGTTTGGGAATGAACGCTAGCTGTGGGGGAATGAACAACAGTTTTTTTTTAAAAGTAAACAAAAATTAGAAAATTGAAGCTGAAAATTTGTATACTTTCTTAAGAAACTAGAATCAGTTGCCGGTTGACAGTTGACAGAGTTCCGGGAAGCAGTCTCTTTTATTCCCAATCCTCTTTCTAATCAGTTTCTTTTGTATTTTTTCCCCGCCGGGGCGGGGTCAGGTGCTCTTAAGAAACTAAGATTTTACACCGGGGCTTCCTTCTTCATAACGAGGAGCTGGAAGCCCCACGCTATGAGAAATACCCATCACCCTGGTGAATTTATTTACAAACAGAGCCTGTTCTCCAGAGCCTGTTCTCGAAGATATTATCCGGGGTTTTGCTCGGCTGCCCTCTGGGGTGCGACCCCTGCGAGGGGTTAAAACCCCGGGCTGAAATTGGCTCATTTTAAAAAACTCTTGCGCCCCCTTCCCGGAATCTCCATAGCCCTGGCCTGAAACCAGCCAGTAAAGGCGTTGCACTGCAACGTCTCTCAGAACCAAACCCCTCGCAGGGGTCGCACACCTTGACCGGAGCATCTTCGCAAAGCAGACCCCGGTATCGACACAGTTTCTGACCTATTTTTTCCCGGCTTCGCCGGGTCAGGTGCTAAAATAAATATCTCAAGATTGAAAAGAATTGACTATTCACTTCTCATCGTCTAATCTTTGCAAAAATTATGTACAGGAGCAATCACCCTATGAAAGCAACTTATAGAAATAAATTTTCAGCATTACTAATCACCCTCTTCATCATCACGATTTTCTCCACTCCCTCAGAGGCAGCGTCCCTGGGAAAGATCCGGAAAATTAACAGGGCTTCGGGCGAGATTATTGTAATATCATCGGGCGCGAAACGGATACGTATGGGGCAGAAGCTCTATCTCAAAGTCAACAATAAGATTGTTGTTCTGCGGGCAAGCTACCCTATGATGACGGTTGTGAAGTGCAGGCTTCTTCCGGGATATTACAAATACCTGGGACAAATAAAGAAAAATACTCCTATATATCGCTATAAAAAAGAAATAGAAACGGTCGTTAAAAAGACCTATTCCGAAGAAGCTAAAACCAGCGGTTCCGTGAATGAGCTTGCCATGCTCTGCGGCAAAAAATTTTCCGATCCCAGGATCGAAAGCTATATGGAGTCTCTTGGCGGAAAGCCGGAGATCAAGAAATTCGATAATTGTTATTACTACTCATACAAACATAAAGGAATCTCTCTTCGTTTTGATGATGCCGATATTCTTACAACACTCTTTCTCTATTCCGAAGGAGCTGACGACTTCAAACAGTACGCGAAAGCATTACCCGAAAACCTCACCTTTTCCGATTCCCGGGACAGTGTTGAAAAAAAGCTTGGTAAATTTAAAAAATCAGGTGGGAACGGGGCTATCAATTTCTGGGTTTCCTACCCCGATTTTGGGATCAGTATTACGTATACATCAAAATCGACCAGCAGTATGACGCATAAAATCCGTCACATCGCGGTCAAAAGACCGGCATTACCGTAATAAAAAGCGAACGTTCCGGAACAAGGCCTATTTAAACTGTTCCGGGACATATTTTACTTCCGCGTAGTTTTTAGTAAGCAGCTCCGTTTCTACGATGCGGCCGCCCATTTTAATATCCATTTTATTCCGCCAGATCTCGTTCTTGCGGAAATATTTCCCCTCTTCCCGCAAAAACTCATGATCCTTTTCATATACATGATAGGAATATTTTTGTTTTTCATTGACCCGGATCTCTCCTTCCAGCAGGCGCTCCGTGAGCCGGAGATTTACCTGGAACGTAAAAGAAGTATTGTTGATAAACCGGTAGTCAAGGTAATTATAAAATACCGTAGCCCCGCTCCCAAAGGGCAGCACCCTGCCCTCATCCGGAAACGGATCAAAGCTGTGATGATGGCGTTCCGTTACGGTCAGGGGCGTATGAATTACCAGCCAGTGAATAAGGTTCGATACCTGGCATATTCCGCCGCCGATCCCGGGCCGGGCCTCTCCTCCGGAGAGTTCCATCCCTTCAAGATAACCTTTCCTCTTTGTAGGCAGCCCCACGAGCTTACAGAACGAAAAGGTCTCTCCCGGTTTTATAAGAATTCCGTCTATTTTGCCGATAGCAATTGCCAGGTTCGTGACCTTGTTATACTGTAGCCGCATATCGGATTCACCCAGTTTTTTAAGAAGCACTGACTGATGTTTTCTCATTCGAAAAGAAAGCTTTTCTCCGGTAAAATCCTTTGTGTATGTTTTTTTATCAAAGAGCCACATAATGCTTCGCCGTATCCTTTTTTCCCACACTGAGAGAAAATAAAATATTGGATGCCGCTGGCTTAATAATTTTTTTGTCATTGTTGATTATTCATCGTCTCTCAAGAAACTCTTTTTGCTTCTACGCCAGATGCAGCCCGCAGTACTATTTAGTCTCTGATCTATATTTTTCCCGCTACACAGGGTCGATCGTGTCTTGATATACCGAAAAACGTCATTCGGAATGTAACCTATGGCC
>JAAENB010001235.1 GCA_024224995.1 bacterium
GCACTGACAGAACAATACTCATTGTCATAATACGTATTCTCTTTTTCATACCCATATACTCCTTTTTGAATAATTTTTATATAGATTAAAATCTATATTGTATCTAGTGTAAATTCCGGCGACAAAGGGGCAAATTTTTTGGAGTTTTTTCAAAAAACAGTCCAGCGCCTGCGTGAAAATATTAAGCCCGGGATGAAGTGAAATTCATCCCGGACACACGGCACACTATTAATTACAAGTCTTATTGTTATCAATATATACGTCTGTGCCAAATCCACCGCACCCATTCACCTGGTCGGCTAAGGCCTGAACCAGGTCGGTACATAAACTATAATTACCAACAATTCGAACATAATTGCCCACGGAACACAAACCGGTCAATCCAAGTTCGGTGAGACTATAATTATCACGGATTTGCAGCCACACGGCAATACTTTCAAGGTTGCGAAGTCCCCAAAGAGATCTCAGGCTGTCATTGCGCAAAATTTGCAGGTCCGATACCGATGTTATACCTTCAAGCCCTGCCAGGGAAAACAGGTTGGTATTTTCATTAATAGCGAGGACGCCCCCCACAGTAGTTACTCTGGCAAGAGCGAGAATGTGCAGGAGATTACTATTGTCGAGAATGACCAAATTACCTCCAACGTATTCAAGATTATGAAGACCATGAAGGCTGATCAAAGATGAATTATTCTCAATACCCAGTTCTCCGCCAACATAATTCACGTTTTCAAGTTCATACAGGCCCGATAAAACCGGGTTATCGTAGATAACCAACATGCCGCCGGTACCTTCAATAGAAAGCCCCTGGAGACTCGAGAGAGAGTTGTTATTGTTAATTTGCAGATCCTTTGAAACCCAGTCAATGTTGTTAAGTCCTTGCAGGTTAGTCAATGATCCATTCTCTTCAATCCGAACCTTTCCGACCCTGGTGAGGCCGGTCAATCCTCCCAGGGTGGTCAATGCGGCGTTTCCCTTGATCCACAGGTAATCGCGAACAGTTGGTACCTGGTTTAGCCCTTCAAGATTGATAAGGGACTGGTTATTCCAGATATACAGTGAGTAGAGAGCGGATGAAACATTCGCAAGTCCTTCAATATTCGCAAGAACCGGGTTATCTCTTATTGTCATTCCCCTAACAACAGTTACCAGGTTCTGAAGTCCATCCAGGTTCGTCAGGTTAGAATTACCCCGGATGTATAATCCTCCTACCTCTGTTAAACATTCCAACCCGGTTATGGCCGTTATTGTCGATGGCGCTGCAATATCTCCAATAGCGAGATACCCGGTTATTTTCGTATACCCGGCTAACGCCTCAAGATCAGCCTGAGTCCGCACCGTATAACTGCCGTCCATAACCATTTCCGGACAGGCAGCTCCACTGGCTTTGGCACTAAAATCCCCGGCCTCCATTCCGGAGCCGCCCCCCACTTCGCAGCCCGTAATCCCCACCCGCACTGACAGAACCATACTCATCGTCATAATCCGCATTCTCTTTTTCATACCCCTATACTCCTTTTTGAATAATTTTTATATAGATTAAAATCTATATTGTATCTAGTGTAAATTCCGGCGGCAAAGGGGCAATTTTTTTGGATTCATTCAAAAAAATCGTATGCATTTATATACAATTTCTGTTTTTAATATTGACAGAATAGAGCCCTCCCCGATGA
>JAAENB010001236.1 GCA_024224995.1 bacterium
CATTGTCAGATGAAATAAGTCAAAAATAAAAAGATAAGTACAATCTTCTGAATATCAACAATGTCAACAGTAAAAATTTGTCCAATCATTGTGCTCTGTCTGAGGAAAATCAGGCTTTTTACAGAATTTTACTGGCTGTGCTATTTGAAATCATAGGATTTGAACAAAACAACCTGTATTTACAACCTCCTGAAATCATTAGTTTTACCCTGTAAGTGTCGTTGTAGGGATAATATAGTTGGTATGTTATACTTTTGCTGATTATATGGGTAAAAAGGAAAGTCCAAAGGTTTTTTTTTTTGAGTTCTTTAACAAATGCATTTATCTTTTTTGGAAGGGAGCCTTTACTTAACATTTTCCACTTTTTGTTACCTTCTTCATCAACAATACATTGAATACCATGTACGTTTTCACTACCGTTATAGTCATTTCCTGTTTTTCCCAAAAAAACAATACATGGTTCACTGTTAATATAAAGTTTGAGTTCAGCATGTTCAGTTTTTTTCAATATGCCTAAACTTAAATTACCAATAGAAGTAAATCTATCTTTAGGGGAAAATTTAAATAAGTCAAGTAGAGAAAAAATCAATTCTAATGTAGTAGTTTTACCTGTTCCATTTGCTCCACCAAGAATAGTGATTGAGTGGGGAACATCTTTTTCACTATCATTGAAATCTATAATCATATCCCTTAATGGACCACACTCAGTTACTCTTAACACATTTTTAAGATTATTTTCTAATATATTGATATATAAGTATTTAATTACCAGTTGATCCAAGCTGTTTTTTTGATCTACCTTTGCAATATATTGTTATTATTTATGTAGAAACAGGCTTCAACTTTTTTAAAAAA
>JAAENB010001237.1 GCA_024224995.1 bacterium
AAGGATGCGGAGCCAAAGGTGCGAAAGGTATTCACAACAACAGAGGAGATATTGAAAGACCCTGACGCCAGGGCGGAGTTGTTAAGTAATGCTATTCGTGAAGCACTTGCGTTTAGGCGTCGATACAGCCAACTAAGCGAGCTAGCTACTGTCATCACTGCAATAGATAACTCAGTGGCAGACATTGCTCTTTAACATGGCAGGCAGGGCGTGCCGTGGCGGGACTTGACATGGCAGGCAGGGCGCGGCAGGGCGTGGCGGGACTTGACATGGCAGACAAGGCATTGCAGGACCTGGCGGGACTTGACAGGGTGGGCGTGGCAGGCTAGGCGGGACTTGACATGGCAGACGGGGCAAGGCTGGGCATGGCGCGACAGGGCATTGCAGGCAGGGCGGGTCAAGTCAAGACGTGGCAGGAAGGGCATGGCAGGCAGGGCACTGCAAGGCATGGCATGGCGTGACCAGGCTGGTAATTTAACTATTAGGACAATGATATGAATATATTTCAAAGAATAAACGCAGTAAGAGAGGAGGTTGAATATGTCCGAAAGGATGCCAACGTCCAAGGCTACAAAGCTGTTACTCATGACATGGTCACAGCAGTTTTGCGAGATTCGTTGATCAATCATGGGATAATAATAGCCCCGAATCTTATAGCTGCTGAAGTCG
>JAAENB010001238.1 GCA_024224995.1 bacterium
AGCTCATAGAACGGAACCTGAATCCAAACAGCTGGGAAAAAGGAGCGGTGGGCGATGACCGGTTTAGCTATTTTGTAGATTTTCCAATATCCATAATATATGAATCAGGCTTTATATCGCATCCCGATGAAGAGGAAGAGCTGCGCGATCCGAAGCATGTGAATAAGATCGTAAGCGCTCAATACGAGGCATTACTGGAGACAATAGCCGAAGTTTTTGGGGTTGATATGTTTAGAGAAGAGCCTGAATATACGGGAGTGTCTACCTATAATGAAATAGAGCTGTTAAAACTTGCCAGGGTAGCGGTATATTATACCAGGCATGGAGAGCGGAAAAAGGCCATTGATATAATCAATGTTATGGAGCGGGAATACGGAAGAAGTAAATACGCCAAATATGTAAAATATTACCGGGGAGTAAAACGAAGGCTCGTAACTGCGGAAAGATTTTATAACCGGGGACGAAAATACCAGGGGCTTCAGCGGAAATACCGGAAGCTTTATCGCAAGTACGCGTTTTTGAGCAGGAAATATGCCAAAAAAAGGAGAGGGCAGTATGCCGGCACAGTAAAGCGTTACCGGAGAAACGCGAAGATATATGCCAATAAAAGGAATGTATACGGTAGAAAAGCGCGAAAATATTTTAGAAAAGCACGGCGATATATTAGCGCGAAACCGCTTTTCGCGGTATACAGCAAGAAATATAATAAATCCCTTGGGCGAAAGAGAAAGAAGCGGCTGAGTCACCGCAAAAAACGCGTATATCGATATCCTGTAGCAGTGAAAAAGGCGTCCCGGTACACCCCGATTATATTTACGGTAGAGAAGGGCGAGACCCTGAAGGCAGCCATAGACCGCGCGCTTTCGCCTTCGCCGAAAAACCTAAAAAAGCTGGTGCGGTCCTTTAAGAAAGCCCGGGTGGTAAAATGGAAGAAATACCGCAGGTATTCGAGGAAAAGAAAGCGGAGAGTGACGTATTATAAAAAACGCGTACAAAAGATACATTTTGCCAGGGGGATCTATATTGTAGAGCTGAATCGCAAACTCCGGGTAACGAAAGTGAAAAAGGTAAAAAGAATACACTTAAATCCCTGGCGTTACCAGAACCAGGAATATTTAAAAAATTCGTCTTTCGCAAGGAATGTCCGGGTCAAGGCCCTTTAGGTTAGAGTGCAGGAGAGGCATGCCCATCCGGCAAAAACCTTGAACTCAGCTGACCCCGCAGAGCGGACCATATATAAGGTATATCAACCCGGAATAACGTTTTTCGGTATATTGAGACAGTACCACGAAGCGGGGAAAAAATACGTCAGAACCTTTGCAGGTGTTGACCCGGGACAACATCCCCCGGAAACCAAACCTCTGCACGAAGCATCTTCACAGAACAAGCCCGTAAAGACGTTGCACTGCAACGTCTCAAAACAGACCCCCCCTATTTCAAAAGAGTTTCTTAAGAGCGCCTACTTCGTAAACTCCAGATTCTTCATACGCGCCAGATCTCCAATATCTTTCGATATGCTTTTGGCTTTATCCTGAAGAAGTTTCATGAGCTCGTCACGCTCTTTGGCGATTTCGGCAGCTTTAACTTCAATGGTGCCTCTGAGCTCTTTGATTTCGGAAATAAGAGGATCTTTGCTTTCGGTAATAGTCTTTTCGAAGGTATCATCGGCCATGCCCATAGTGGCCTTAAGCTGGTCTTTGACGCGGCTAATGCTGAAATCGATACCGTCAATTTCATCGATAACATTGTTGTCATAAGAAAGAATATTGATGACAGAATCAACATCATCGGCGTCCAGTTTGTAGCGGGCTTCAACCTGGCGGGCGAACAAGCCGTTAAGAAGGCTGAATTTTTTCTTATACAGTGAAACGAGTTCAGGAAATATCATTTTTAAATCATCCCTCAATACTAAAACTTCCTTTACGGTCGATATTCATATTGCTGTCGGTCCTGGATTCGGTAGCGGAGATCTTTTCCCACGCGTCACGAAGCTCCCTGAGGTGAGTAACGACAGTCTGGATAATACCGGTATCCTTTTGAATATTGGCTTCAAGGAGCCTTTTTTTAAAATACATATACAAATTGAACAGGTTGTTCGAGATTTCACCGCCCTCTTTCATGTTAAGAGAGAGCAGGAGCTCAGTAATAATATCCTGTGCTTTGATGATATTTGTATTAACAATATCATACGTCTTGGGCTCCATATTGTCAATAGCAATATTGAGAAATTTTATGGCGCCATCATAGAGCATAACAATCAATTTTCCCTGGCTTGCGGTAGTAACTTCGGTTTCTTTATATTGGTTAAACGGGTTTTTTTTTGGCACAGCCATACAGCATCT
Organism: bacterium; assembly: GCA_024224995.1. The sequence continues at coordinate 2,343 of JAAENB010001238.1, forward strand.
CTCCTGGTGTGGTAATAGGGCGACAAACACCTCTAATCTTATTGTCGTATACTATGTCCCATAACTTTACTTAATAATTGCTTCTTTTATTCTTTTCAATATTGTTTCGTAAATTTTTTGGGTTTTTTCCACAATTTCATCGGGAAGCGGCGGCGGAGAAGAATTTTTGTCCCAGGAAGTCGTTTCCAGGTAGTCAAGGATAAACTGTTTGTCGAAACTGACGGGAGAAGAGCCTGCGGAATAGGCAGATTTGTCCCAGAAACTGGAACTGTCAGGGGTGAGCACTTCGTCAATAAGAATAAGTTCATTGTCAGAGAAGCCGAATTCGAATTTGGTGTCGGCAAGGATGATTCCGGCAGAATCCATGAGTTCTCTGGCGAATTCATAGAGATTAAGGGTAACTTCTCCAAGGTGCCCGGCAATATCATCGCCCAGTTTATCGCGAATTTCATTGATAGAAACATTAATATCATGACCGGAGTCGGCTTTTGTGGCCGGGGTAAAGAGCGGAGCGTCCAGCTGTTCTGCCAGCTGTAAGCCTTCAGGGAGAGGAATTCCGCAGATTTTACCCGATTTTTGATAATCTTTCCACCCGCTGCCAATAATATATCCCCTGGCAACGCACTCAAAATCGATTCTTTTGGTTCTTTTGACAATAACAGACCGGTCTTTAAGCAGTTCAGGGAAATCGCAAAAGGGTTTAGGGAAATTATTGAAATTTTCTTCAACAATATGATTATTGATAAATTTTATCTTCGAAAACCAGAGATTGGCTATTTTATTTAGAATAACACCTTTACCGGGAATCCCCTTAGGAAAAACATGATCAAAGGCGGAAAACCGGTCCGAGGAAACAATAAGCAGGTGTTCTTTGTCGATTTTATACAAATCCCTGACTTTACCGTTGTAGAACTTTTTAACTCCCGGTATTTTGATGTTAGTAACTGCTTCCATCTTTTTTTTTCTCTCTCAAGAAACTAAATTTTGCTTGTGCGCGGGCTTGAAAGCATGGGCTCTTTGGATTGCTGCGGAACTCGCGTTGCTCAAACAGTCCTCACAACCCAAAGAGCCCATACTTTCAAGCCGGATGCAGCTAGCAATACTATTTAGTTTCTGACGTATTTTTTCCCCGCTACACAGGGTCGATCGTGTCTTAATATACCGAAAAACGTAATTCGGAATGTAGACTATACCCGATGTATTGCTCCGGGTATAGTTTACATTCCGGGTTCATATACCTTATACTAAGACGCGACCACAGGGGCCGCACTCTCTCTCAAGAAACTATTGAGAATCGAGCTTTTTTATTAATAGCTCATTAACCATTTGAGGATTGGCCTTTCCTTTTGATTCTTTCATAACCTGGCCAACCAGAAATCCCAGGGCTTTCTTTTTCCCGGCTTTATAGTCTTCTATTGATTGCGGATTATTTGCCAGAATACTGTCAATAATAGGCTCAATAGACGAAACATCCGTTACCTGTTTAAGACCTTTTTCTTCCACAATGGTTTCCGGGTTTTTGCCCGATTCGAGCATTTCCTGTAAAACCTTTTTAGCGATTTTACCGCTAATAGTGTTATTGTCGATAAGTTTGATAAGCTCTGCCAGCATGGAAGGGGTAACAATAAAAGAGTCTATTTTTTCCGGGTTCTCAACTTTAGCAAGCAATTCGCTCATGATCCAGTTCGACGCTTTTTTGGGATTGCCGCCCTCCTTAACAACAGCTTCGTAATAATCGGCAAGCTGCCGGGTGGAAGTAAGAACTTCAGCGTCATATTCGGGAAGAGAATAGTCGGAAATAAAGCGCTTGATCCTGGCAGCCGGAAGCTCGGGAAGCTCTTTCCTGATAGCTTCAATGTACTCATCATCAAGAATAACCGGGGCCAGGTCCGGGTCCGGGAAATAACGGTAATCATGGGCATTTTCTTTGGAACGCATGGAATATGTTTCGTTCGCGTCCGCGTCCCAGAGCCGTGTTTCCTGGACTATTTTTTCATCACTGGTGATTACCCTTTTTTGGCGGTCAATTTCATAATTTATAGAGGCTTTTACCGCTTTAAAGGAGTTCAGGTTTTTAATTTCAACCTTTTCACCAAACTTTGGAGCTCCTTTTTCCCGTATTGAGATATTAACATCGCAGCGAAGGCTTCCTTCTTCCATATTAACATCAGATACATCAATATATTTCATGAGCATTTTAATATTTTGCAGATATTCATATGCTTCATCACCGGAGCGGATGTCGGGCTCTGAAACGATTTCAGCCAGAGGAGTACCGCAGCGGTTAAGATCGACATAGGAAACCTGTTTTTCCGGATCTTCGGAGTGAATTGACTTTCCCGCGTCCTCTTCCAGGTGAAGCCTGGTAACGCCGATTCTTTTTTTACCGGCATCCGTGCTTATATCCACATATCCGCCCTCACAAATAGGCTTATCGTACTGAGAAATCTGGTATGCCTTGGGAAGATCAGGATAAAAATAATTTTTCCTGTCGAACTTGCTGTATTTTGCTATGTTTGAATTCAGGGCAAATCCCGCTAATATTGCTTTTTTCAGAGCTTCTTCGTTAAATACCGGAAGAACTCCCGGTAATGCCAGGCAGACCGGGCAGGTCTGGCTGTTGGGTTTCGCTCCGAATTTTGTAGAACAGGAGCAAAATATTTTAGATTTAGTGTTTAGCTGGACATGTACTTCAAGTCCAATTACCGGTTCATATTCCATAATATCCTCATACATTATAATCAGTTCGTAATGAAATAGATTCTTGATAATTTTGTCAAGGAAAATGAGATTTACAGAAGCAATAAAGCATTAAGTATTTGACTTTTATTCATATTACCTGTGTTTTATCAGTAACAATTTTGAACTTGAACTACTCACAATACCTGGTTATGAATAGAAAAACACAATTTATAGAACTCATACAGAAAAATGCAGCCGGAATTATTATATTTTTCATGGTTTCGTCATTATTTGGTTACTTTTACGGAAGAGTTACGGGTTCTTTAATTATTAAGAGCTTTTTAACAAGCAGCAGGCGGTTATCGCTCATACTGTATAGACCGGCAACTGAGTTCTATACAATGAGAAAGCTGCTTCGAAGCGAGAATGAACTTGAAAGACTTTCCGGCTATTACGCGCTCCTCGACAATAATATGATTGATGAAGACTATTTGCTGGAACTCTATACCTTAGAGCCGTCCATTGTAGTAAAAAGAACCATTATATGGATACTCGGTTTTTCCGATGATTTTGACTCCGTAAAAAAAAGTTACAGTAAGATATACGCAAAAGCAGACCCTTTGATCAAAAATGAGATTCTTCGGACCCTCCGGAGAAACGATAAAGAATACTATCAAAAATTCATTGAACAACATAAAGTAAAAAGCGAAATATTGGATTTTCTAAAATAAAAAAGGGATAAACCGGTATTTTACCCTGGCCATATATTCCCGGTATTCGGGCTGCTCTGCTAAAAACCGTTCTTCAAGAATAGCCCGGTAAATATAGCAGGCTGTTGAAAAAATAAAAATGCTTATGGTATACAGGGTACAGTGGCTTAAAACAAACCCAATTCTCAATAAAATATCGGTCCCGTACATGGGATGGCGGACAATAGAGTAGAGCCATGAGGTTTTTACCTCCCGCACAGCGATAAGTATCCCAAAACTCCTGCCCAGGTTAAGCAGGGTCAAAGCCCCGGCAACGTTCGCCGCAAAGGTTACAATCATTGATGCAGTTTGCGCCGTAGGGCTTCCCGTAAGGGGCTGGCCAATAAGAGCGATTCCCGAACAGAAGGCAAGCAGGGCAATTACCTGGTTAAAAAGACCCGGATCTACAGCCCGGTGCTCTTTCCGCATAAGAATTACCATTACCAGTATCATATTCTGGATAATAAAAGCAATCTCAACATAATTCAATTCACCCGATATATACTTGTTATACGCGTGCCACCCGGTCCACCCTGCAACACAGAAAAACAGGTCCAGGTTAATGAGCAGCTGCCCGTATTTTTTTAAGAACAGGTATATCCGTGGAAACCGTACTTCCAGGAACGCAATAAATTTTAGTGTGATAGGCGTCTTCATGGTCTTTTTTCCTCGCAAGAAACTAAATTGTGATTGTGAGCGGGCCTGAAAGCATCCCCTCTTCTAAATGCTGCGGAACTCGCGTTGCTCAAACAGTCCTCACATTTAGAAGAGGGGATACTTTCAGGCCAGATGCAGCTCGCAATAGTATATCGTTTCTGACCTGTTTTTTCTGCGGAGCTTTCTTAAAGAAAACAAAAAAAGAGACCTTTTGTCAAGGGTTTAACAAATTTTCTAATCCCCGAGCCCCGGTCGTGTCTTAATATACAGAAAAACGTAATTCGGAATGTAAACTATGCCCGGAGTGATGTCTCCGCGGGTTGTGAGGCTGTCTGAGCGGAGCGAGTTCCGAACGTTCTGCGGAGGCATTACTCCGGGCATAGTTTACATTCCGGGTCGATATACCTTATATTAAGACGCAACCCTCGACCCTGACTTTTCCGAATTTTTCTTGACTTTCCCGGAAGAGTCAGGAATATCAAATTATATCCAACAAGAAGAACTAATTTCAGGAGGGGGGATTATGAAAAAGGTCTGTGATTTTTACATTAAACATGTTTCTCTAATTGGGGCGCTTTATTGTGCTGTTCCCGTAACTGTTGCGCTTATTGCAGGACTGGTAATGGTAGAGCAGTTCCGGGATGTTTATTTTCTCCGGTATGGATTATGTATAACCCTGGGAAGCGGGCTGGGAGCGTATCTGAACAAGCATGGTCTTGAGATGTGGATTTCCCGGCACCGGGGAAGTATGGGACCGGGAACCGTGCTTCAAGGAGCTGTGGTTGGAGCGAAAATCGGAATCCTTCAGGCATTTTTTCCGGGACTCTTAGCACTCATCGGCAGCAATCATCCCGATCTTGCAATGAAGTATATAGTAGCTTCTTCTCTCATCGCTACGGTTCTGGGATTTCTATTCGGAACTGTTCTCTCCCTTGTGGGGCGCAAGTACATTGAGAGAGAAACCCCGGCATAAGGTAGGCGTAGGGTCCGGCACGTGTAGGGGCAACGGCGCGCCGTGCCCCTACACGTGCCGGACCTTTGGCAAAAAACCTTTTTAAAAGAATTTATTTAGAATTCGAATCAATTCATTTTTACTAACGGGTTTGGTAAGATAATCATCCATACCCGAGTTTAAACATTCTTCCCGTTCATCCTGGCTGATGCTGGCCGTAAGAGCTACGATCCGGACAGGGGATATATCCCGGGTTGTTTCAAAAGCGCGGATTTTTTTCGTCGCTTCAATTCCGCCCATTTCCGACATATTTATATCCATAAGAATCAGGTCAAAGGCGGAAGAGAGCTCTTTAGAGTAGGTGTCAACTGCTTCAGTGCCGTCCGGAACAACCGTAACTTCCATACTCATCTTTTTAAGAATAGCGCTCGCGATTTTGGCATTAACCACATTGTCCTCAGCCAGCATAATAGATAATTTCCTATCAATGATTAATTCTTCATCTTCGTCCGGCTGCGCGCTTTCAATTTCATTGAATTCTTCACGGGAAAGCAGGGGGAATTGAAGATGGAAGCTGGTTCCGGCATTAACTCCGCTCATCACGCTAATCTTTCCTCCGTGCCTGTTAACCAATTCTTTGGTAATGGAAAGACCCAGACCCGTGCTTTTTTCACCGGAAGTGCCGGAGCGGGATGATTCGGAAAATTTGTTGAATATAGTAGCTAATTTGTCTTTGGGAATACCAATGCCCGTATCCTGAATTTTAACCAGGATAGAATTTTCTCTAATTTCAAAAGAGATGGTAACGGAACCGTTATTCGGGGTAAATTTAATCGCGTTGGAAATGATGTTATTAAAGATCCTGGTGAGGGAATTTTGATCACCGGATATTACCGAATAATTGATATTGTTCTCTTTTAGGGTAATTGAAATTCCCTTTGGTTTGGCCATGTATTTTAAAGAGTCAATACTTAAGTTGACTATATCCATAAGCTGCACCGGGGACATCTCCAGTTCAACATTCTCCGAGCTGCTGCGGGAAAGATCAAGAATGTCATTAACCAGGGAGAGGAGGAAATTTCCCGATTTTTTAATATGCTGCATATATTCACGGCTTTCATCGGAACAGTCGGTATTTTGAAGAAGGAGCTCAACAGACCCCAGGATTCCCGAAAGGGGGGAGCGAAGGTCATGAGACGCGATAGACAGGAAGTCATCCTTGAGTTTGGAAAGGCTTTTTAAATCCAGGATCTTTTTTTGAAGATCGTTATATAATAACCTGGCTTCGAGATGGATCTTAACCCGGGATAATAACTCTTCTTTCGCAAAGGGTTTAATTACATAATCCGTAACCCCTGCTTTAAAAAGCTGTAAAATACCCGATTGATCGGAGATATCGCTCATCACAATAACAGGCAATTTCCTCATGCCCAGGTCATTCCTGGCCATACTGCAAAGCTCGGCGCCGTTGATTCCGGGCATGGTAAACCCGGTAACAACCATATCAATTTCATCTCCCGCAGCTTCAAGCATCATATACGCTTCTTCCCCGCTTGACGCGGCATACACAGCCCCAACCAGGCCTTCAAGGCATTTTGAAACAACGAAAAGGGTGTTCATATTATCATCAACACAGAGGATATTTGATTTTTCAAAAAGTTTTTGCGGATATAATATCGTGGTAATGGTGTCGAGAAGTTCTCCTTCAATAAAGGGCTTGGAAATAAAATCGGTGCCCCCGGCAAGAAATCCTTTTCTCCGTTCTTCCAGGGAGTCCAGGGAGGTAAGAAAAACCATGGGAATGTTCCGGTATTTTTGAGGGCCAAATCGAAGTTTGGAGCATACATCATAACCGGAAATGCCGGGCATTTCCACATCCATGGTAATGATATCGGGCATAGCACCGGGAATTTTCCGGATGGCATCTTCACCCGATTTTGCTTCAATAATATTAAATTCCTCACCCAGTTCTTTTTTTACCAGGTATCGGCTAACCGAGCTGTCATCAACAACAAGGACTTTTTTCTTTTTAGGCGTATCCATGTATGCTCCCAGGTATGATACAGGTATTAGCCTAATATTAAATCATCTTTTGTTGATAATGTCTAATTGTTTTTTTTATTTTGTATAATAAACCCATAATTCACGGCCGGCACCGTTATCTGCGTTCGCGGAAAAGTAGAGTTTATCGTTAAAAACCGTCAGGTGTTTGGGTTCGGAGTGACCGTTGTCGCCGTCAATATTCATGGCAACAGAGGGAGCATTGGTACCGTCATAGCACCAGAGTTCGTATCCCCGGCCGGAAGCAAGGGCCTGAAAATAGAGTTTGTTCCGGTAGACAGCGAGGTGTTCAGGTTGTGAGCCGACAAAACCCGGGTATAGGTCAAATTCGGTAAACGCTTCCGCCGCTACCGGGTTCGCGTTATAACTCCAGAGCTCCATTCCATTGTCCGGACCCTCAGCACTAAAGAACAGGGTGTCGTTAAAAACAACAAGATCCACAGGGTTAAAACTACCCATAATCGAATCGTACATATCGGCAATTTCCGATGGTTCGTTAGTACCGTCATATTTCCAGAGTTCCCCGCTATGACCCTGTTCGTCCCTGGCCTGGAAGTATAATGCATTATTAAATACAGCCAGGTGAGAAACATCAGCGCTGCCGGAGCCGTCGTAAATATCCACTACCAGTGAAGGAGCATTGGTTCCGTCATAGGACCAGAGCTCGGCACCCAGAGAGGACCATTGGCCTGCCTGGAAATAGAGTTTATTGTTAAAGATAGTCATGTAGGATGGTTCAGAGCCCATTATACCGGGAATGATATCGGCAATTTCCGAAGCGGAAGTGCCGTTGTATTTCCAGAGTTCTTCACCGTTTCCCGACCCGTTGTCGGCCTGGAAATAGAGCTCACCCTGAAAAACCGTAAGGTAACAGGGATTGGACCCATTGTATTGATCTCCGGTATAAATATCCGCAGCTTCTTCAGGAGCACTAATGCCGTTGTAGCGCCAGAGTTCAGTACCGTTAGAACCGCCGTCGGCAGCGAAATAGAGCTCGCCATTGAATACAGCCATATGCTCCGGGTTTGAACCATCGCTATCACCATCAATATTCGCAACCATTTGAACAACAGCGTCTTCAAAATCGAGACCAATCCCGCTAGCGGATTCGCCCATATCATTGGCAGTGTAAACCAGGAGATGGGTCGCGCCCGCGGGAACAGCGGAATCCGCGGCAAGAGTAAAATTCAGGTTGCTGCCGCTTGCGGCCAGGGTTTCTATTGCCGTAGAAAGTACGGCCGATTTGGTAACGGCGTTCTCCCCCCAATAGAGGCGGTACTCCGTAATATTGCTTTCATCAGCGGCGGGGGTAACCGTAACAGTGCCTGTTAATTCATCTTCAGTACCATCGGAGTCAACGGGAAAGCTAATTCCGGCGGCGTTTGTCAAAGGAACGGTACGGTCGGTTACGGGGCAGCTCGTACCGGATGATATCTCACCATATTTATTTGCCGTAACAACGAGCAGGAGAGAAGCACCTGCCGGGAAAACGGTATTTTCAGGGATGGTATAGGATATGTCAGTTCCCTTCGCTGGAAAAGAGGCGATTACTCCCGAGAGCCTGGTTGAGGGGGAGGAACCCCAGTAGAGGCGGTATTCGTCTATATCGCTTTCATCATCAGCATGGGAAATGGAGACGGGCAGGGAAACCTCGTTTGTGCCGGGATCGGTGTCCGCACCTGCGGAAATACCGCGCGCCGAATCATCAGGAGCCATAACTCCGCCGAAACCCTCCCAGCAGCCGGAAAGAGATAAAGAAACAGCCAGTATAATGGCTAATAGAGTGTAATAAGATAAACTTTTATTCATTTTATAATCCATTATTTTACGTAGAAGACCCATAATTCACGACCGGCACCATTGTACCCGTTCGCGGAAAAGTAGAGTTTATTGTTAAAAACAGTTAAATGCTCGGGGTAGGAGCTGTTGTTATCCCCGTCAATATTAAAAGCCTCGTAAGGGGCATTAGACCCGTCATAGCACCAGAGTTCAGCACCGTTGCCGCTCGATCCCCGGGCCTGGAAATAGAGTTTATTTCTGAAAACCGTAAGGAACCTGGGGCTAGAACTATTAGATCCCGTGTTTATATCAATTTCCTCAAAACCGTCTTCAGGAACAGGATTGGAGGCATAACTCCAGAGCTCGGTCCCGTTTTCCGTATCACCTTCGGCACTGAAATACAAGCGGTCGTTAAAGACTGCTAAATGCTCGGGATAAAAAGCATCAAACGTTCCGGTCTTCATGTCGGCAATTTCCGTGGCCGTGGAGCCGTCATATTTCCAGAGTTCATAGTTATGCCCGTTCCCGTCACGGGCATTGAAATATAATTCGCCATTGAATACTGCCAGGTGAGTAGGATCGGAACTTTGTCCGTCATAGATATCAACAACCAGGGAGGGATCGGAAACCCCGTCATAGGACCAGAGTTCCGAGTTACCCGGTAAAAAGACAGAGCATCTGAAAAAGAGTTTATTGTTAAAAACCGTTAAATAATCGGGTTCCATACCTGAATAGCCGGGAACATAGTCACCCATTTCAACAGCAGTGACCCCATTGTATTTCCAGAGTTCCAGGCCGTGACTTGTAGAGCCGCTGGCCTGAAAGTAGAGTTCATCCTGAAAAACAGCAAGGTGTTTGGGATCGGAACCAAAAAAACCGGTGTACATATCAGCTGCTTCTTCCGGAGGATTTACCCCGTCATACCGCAAGAGCTCATTACCAATTGAACCGTTGTTGGCGGCGAAATAGAGTTTGTTGTCAAAAACTACCATATATTCCGGGTTTGAGCCGGAACCGGACCCGTCTATATTACAGGCCATTTTCAGGATCTCATCATCAAAATCGAGCGCAATTCCGCTTGCGGCTTCACCCAGATTATTTGCCGTAAAAACCAGCAGGTGAGAGGCTCCTGTGGGAACCGAAGTATTTTCCGGAAGAGAAAAGTTTAAATCGCTCCCTGTTGCTGCCAGGGACTCAATAGGAGTGGTATGGCCCGGGAGTTTGCAGTTTTCGTTTTCACCCCAGTAGAGACGGTATTCCGTAATATTATTTTCAATAGAGGCGCGGGTAACGGCAACAGTCCCTCCAAGTTCATCTTCATCCCGGTCTGTATCATGGATAAATGAAATACCCCGGGCATTGACAAGGGGAACAGTACGGTCCGAAATGGAACAGTAGGCGCCCGATGTTTTTTCACCATACTTGTTCGCGGTAATAACCAGCAAGAACGAGGCTCCCGTAGGAAGAACGGTATTTTCGGGAATGGTATAACATATGTCTGCACCCTGTGCCGGAAAAGAGAT
>JAAENB010001239.1 GCA_024224995.1 bacterium
GGAACTCGCTCCGCTCAAACAGCCTCACAACCCGCGGAGGCATCGCTCCGGCCATAGGTTACATTCCGAATGACGTTTTTCGGTATATCAAGACACGATCGACCCTGTGTAGCGGGAAAAATATAGATCAGAGACTAAATGCTTCTACGCCTGCGTACAAGCAAAATTAAGTTTCTTGAGAGAGGAAATCGAAAATGGAATATTAGCTTGAAATTTCAGGACATAATTGATATATTTGATAGAGGGATGAGGAGATTTATTCCGGAATTTGAGTATTTTTTGGTAGACATACAGCGGTTTGAAAAAGAAAACAATTATTAAAAATGTTAATATATAATGTTACAGTTTAATAAAATAGTTCCTTCTCCTGTTTTGCGGAGATATGTCCATACCTATTGGCATATCTCCTCTACTGAAGCAGTGAGCCCCCTTTATTTAAACAGGGTATTCCCCGACGGTTTTACGGATATTATATTCAACTGCGGTGACCCTTTTGGTAATGAGGATATGGGTAATTCATTTATCGCGGGAATAATGAAGCAGCCCATAACTGTTGCTCTAAAAGGTTCAATTGATGTTATTGGGATCAGTTTTAAACCGGGCTGTGCCCGTGCTTTCCTGGGACTGCCCCTTCATGAAATCGCCGATACCAGGGTTCGGCTGGCGGATATCCGGAAAGACCGTTCCCGGGAGATTGAAGATCTTTTAATGAACACTGGTGAAATTAACAAAAGAGTTGAACTTATTGAGGCGTATTTGCTGAAAATTGCTATGGATAATACTGTTTTTGACACAAGTATTGAAAAAACCGTAGCTTTAATTTATCAAAAAAGCGGGCAGGTTTCAATCAATGAACTGGAGTTTTTAACCGGGTTTTCGGGCAGGCAGCTGGAAAGAAAGTTTAAAACCCAGGTTGGGGTAGGCCCAAAGATTTTATCCCGGATTGTGCGCTTTAAAAGAGCTCTGACCCTGCTTTCGAATAAAGACGCGACCTTAGTTGATACTGCCCTGGATATGGGGTACAGTGACCAGGCTCATTTTTCCCGTGAGGTCAAATCCTTTAGCGGTCTTACTCCGGGGGCATTAATCCATAAAAAACCCTCAGATGTCGTTTTTATTCAAGAATAACCCGCCTTTTTTTTGTATTATTAAATAGTTCCCGGTGAATAATTGAGTTATTGCGTCCGGCAAATGAGCAGCAGCTCTTCCGAAGAGAGAAAATATTCTTGTTTCTCCCTTCGGAAGAGCTGCTGCTCATTTGTCGAATTCTGTTTGCTGGTTATTCACCGGGAATAAATAAAATAATTCAAAAAGATTAAAAGGAGAATTAAATGAAAATTGATTTTGTTGCGCCGGCTATTCTTGTTAAGGATATCGGTATATCCAAAAAATTCTATACTGAGGTTCTTGGCCAGGAAGTAGAAATGGATAATGGAGAGCATGTCTCTTTTATCGCGGGCTTTTCAATCTGGCAGCGGGACCACGCCTATTCACTTATTTATACCGGGAAGACTTTTTCCGGAAACGCTAGTGAAAAAGACTTTGAATTATATTTCGAAACAACTGAGCTTGAAGCTGTATGGGATTTCCTGGTAAAGGAAGACGTGGAGCAGCTGCATGATGTCCATGAACATCCCTGGGGGCAAAGAGGATTCCGTGTCTATGATCCCGATGGACATATTGTTGAAATTTCAGAACCGCTTTCTGCTGTTGTTGCCAGGTTTCAAAAAGAAGGCTTGTCGATAAAAGAAATTTCAGAGCGGACTTCAATTCCCGAAGAGATGGTTCGTGGCCTCGGCTCCGCTCGGACACCGGGGGCTTGACTCCGCTCAGCCACCAGCTCTTGACTCCACTTTGACTCCAGTCCTTGACTCCGCTCGGAGGCGAGGACCGGCGGCTGAGCGGAGCCGAAGCCACGGTTATTTAAATAGTTCTACAATCCGTTCAAAATCATCAAGTGAGTAATAGCTGATCTCTATTTTTCCCTTGTTATTTGTGGCGTGTCTAATCTCAACTTTGGTTCCCAGTTTTGAAACAAGCTTGTCTTCCATTTTTTTGATGTGAGGACTCTTTTTCGCCTGTTCTTTCTTTTCCGGTGAGGAACTGTTTTCGTTTTCGTCGCTGTTTTCTTTCTCTCCATTTAAGAGTTTTTCCAGAGCCCGTACCGACAAGCCCTCTTCTATTATGAAGTTAAAGATTTCCAGCTGTTTTTCCGGGTTGCTAACCGAAAGAAGCACTTTGGCATGGCCGACGCTGATCTTTCCTTCGGAAAGTGCTTCCTGGAGGTTTTCGGGCAGGTTCAGCAGCCTGAGAGAATTGGCTATTGTTGCCCTGTCCTTTCCTACACGGTGGGCAATATCCTGCTGTTTCAGTTTGAACCGGCTTACCAGGGCTTTGTATGCCTTTGCTTCTTCTATTGGGTCCAGGTTTGCCCGCTGAATATTTTCAATCAATGCCAGGGTTAAATTATCTTCTTCATTTGCTTCAATGAGAATGGTCTTTATTGTCTTTAGACCGGCTTCTTTTGAAGCTCTGAGCCGCCGTTCCCCGGCAACCACAACATGGGTATCGTCAACTTTGCGGATAATTATTGGTTGAATAAGTCCTACGGCTTTTATTGATTCAGCCAGTCCCTTGATCTCTGTTTCATCAAAGTGCGTTCTTGGTTGATCGGGATTTGGAATAATACTTTCAATATCGAGCTCAATGATCTTGTCGGCTGCTGCTTCTTCTACCAGCCCTGTTTCCATATCTTCAACCGGGGTAGGTGAGGTGGATATAATCGCACCAAGCCCCTTGCCGAGTTTCTTCTTAGCCATTCTGTATTACCTCTTCTGCGAGTTTCTCATAAGTAGCACTACCGGAGCTTGATTTGTCATAAAGACCAATGGGTTTTCCAAAAGATGGGGCTTCGGAGAGCCGGATATTTCTTGGAATTATTGACTCAAAAACCTTGTCTTTAAAGTATTCACGCACGTCATTTACTACTTGCTGTGCCAGGTTAGTCCGGGAATCGAACATGGTAAGAACAATTCCTTCTATTTTGAGATTGGTATTCAGGTTTTCCTGTACCATTGCAATAATCCTGAGGAGCTGGTTTAATCCTTCCAGGGCGTAATATTCGCACTGTAATGGAACCATTACCGAATCGGCTGCTACCAGGCTATTCAATGTAAGGATTCCCAGGGAAGGTGGACAATCGATAAGAATATAGTCATAATCGTCTTTTATTTCTGCCAGGGCATTCTTAAGAATGAATTCCTTGCCGTCCGCGTTCAAAAGGTCCATCTGGGCCCCTGAAAGATGTATATTTGATGGTATAATGTATAGGTCTTCAATGTCGGACTTGAATATTGCTTCCTGTATGGGGATGTCCCCTATGAGGACTTCATAAGTTGTGGTTTCAATTTCTTCGGCATTAATTCCTATGCCATAACCGGCATTACCCTGTGGGTCAATATCAATAATAAGTACACGTTTTCCTTTTTCTGCCAGAAAAGCCGACAGGTTAACGGTTGTTGTTGTTTTTCCAACTCCGCCCTTCTGATTTGAAACAGAGATAATTCTTCCCATTTACTTTCTCCAATATGCTGTTTGCTAAAATAAATCGATACCCCATTTGGAATGCAACTATTTTTCTTAAAAAATGATAATTTTGGGGTATTGACTATGTTTGCGGCGGGAGCTGTGAGCGGTCCTCTTTCAGGAGGTGAAAATATTCTTGTTTCACCTCCTGATGCTGTTTGCAATAGCTAAAAACGCCGTTAAGGAATGAGAGTGACGCCTCTCCGGGATGTGAGGACTGTTTGACCGAAGGGAGTTCCGCAGCATTCCGAAGAGGCGTCACTCTCATTCCTGCCGCACCCACTTCATAGCTCAAACTGAAAAATTATACCGGTATTGATACTTATAAGAATGGGGTCGAATAAATAAGTCTTATACCTGCACACCGTGGCAAAAGAGTAGTCTATTTTGATGCCCAGTTCCAGGCCGATATTTTCAGTGAAATAATATATGCCGCCTAAGCCGGTATAAAATCCCCACTCATTATTGAGCTGGCGGTCGCGGTATTTGCTTTCATCAATAGTACTTCCTGCAACAATTGTATCCCAGTATCCCACTCTGAAGCCGTAAAAAAGCCCTATATCAAAGTAGAACCAGTGGAGCTGTAGTTTTATACCCAGGGGGATATCAACAAACGTAAAATTATGAGTGATGGACCCGTTTTCCTGAGGAAACTCAATGGTAGTGGGTTTGGAACTGTACAATACGCCAAGGGAAAAGGCTATATCATTACCCTTCGAATACCAGGCTTTGAGCCCGGCGCTATACCCCGGAGTGCTAAAGACCGCCCGTTCCGCTGTCCCGTCCGTATCGCGAGTATCCAGCCGTCCTAAGGAAGAGGAAAAACCGAAATTTCCGTTTAAATTGAAGGCCAGGATATCTTTTCCGGCAAACAGGCTGCTGCTCCATAGTAATGCTGCCGGGAAGAATATACCCCAGGAAAGATATTTTATTATGTTATTTCTCATGTTCTACACTGCGTCTCCTGAACCGTACTATCAAAAAGGGGCGAAATTGTCCACCAAAATAAAAGAGCTTATATATTCTTGACAAAAAAGAATGGGAGGAGTAAAAAAAGGTCAGAAACTAAATTTAGTTTCTTAAGAGAGCACGGACCCCGGGTAGCGTCTTAGTATATGGTAGATGAACCCGGAATGTAAATTATGCCTGCCTGGAGCAATACCTCTGCAGAATGTTCGGAACTCGCTCCGCTCAGACAGCCTCACAACCTGCCGAGGCATCACTCCTGGCAGGCATAATTTACATTCCGAATTACGTTTTTCGGTATATCAAGACACGATCGACCCTGTGTAGCGGAAAAAATATAGATCAGAGACTTAATGGTACTGCGGGCTGCATCTGGTCTGGAAGTGCGCACAAGCAAAAAGAGTTTCTTGAAAGCAACTGACCCGGCCGGGCCGGGAAAAAATAGGTCAGAAAGTTTGAGAACAGTTTCATACCCTTTCCAGGAAACAAGCCCCTGGTAAAGAACTTGAAACTTCAAACCTTAAACTTCAAACTTTCTTAAGAGTGCGGACCCGGCCCTTCGGCTCCGCTCAGGGACCGGATGGCCGGGAAAAAATACGGAAGAAACTGTTTTTAAA
>JAAENB010001240.1 GCA_024224995.1 bacterium
CAGAAACAAAATAGTATTGCGAGATGCATCTGGCCTGGAAGTAGTATGGGCTCTTTGGGTTGTGAGGACTGTTTGAGCGGAGCGAGTTCCGGAGCAATCCAAAGAGCCCATACTACTTCAAGGCCCGCGCACAAGCAAAATTTAGTTTCTTGAGAGGTACAGGAATGGCAAAAACACTTGTTGGTAAAACAACACCCAGGGTCTTAATTTTATTTATTATTTCACTTATATTTTCATGCGGACAGGGAGTCGATCTCATTTTTGAGACTATCCCCCCTTCAAGTCCCTATAACCTGGCAGTAAGCGGCACCGCGTCAGAGGAAATAACATTGCAATGGGAGGATAATGCCTATGACCGGGACGGGTATATAGTAGAACGATCAACAGACAGCGATGACTATGAAAAAGTCGCGACCGTAAGAGCCGGGCAAACCACCTACACCGATACGGGACTTGTTCCAAACACCCGGTACAACTACCGGCTTCTGGCCTATATCGAAGATGTTGAGTCCGGATATTCCGCCCCCATCAGCGTAACAACCTATCCGCCGCTTTTGGCTCACTGGAAGATGGACGGAAATTTCAATGATGAACAGGGGCTTAATAACGCGAGCCCCAGTGGAGATTTTTCTTATTCCGGGGGAACAGACGGCAGCTGCCCAACCTTTGACTGGACAAATTACGCGAGAGTCGATTCCCCGGAAGATTTTGATAAAGATATGTATACCATTACTGCCTGGGTTCAGTGTTTTATTCATAGATCAGCTCCCTATGTTTTCCTGGATAACGCAATTGACCTGCACATCGGAGAACATGGGAAGTGGTACGCTTCATTTGAACAAGCCAACGGCTGGCACCGGGATTTTTATTCAGGTCATAGTTTAACTGAAAATAAATGGTATCATCTCTCGGTTGTGTGCAGCCGGATCAACAATAAAGTGAAGATGTATATAGACGGAACAAAAGTATATGAATATAAAGAAGAAACCCCATCAGCCCCGCTCTGGGCAAAGAACTGCTCCCGTATAGTTTTTGGAGAATACTGGCGCCAACGCCGGTGGAACGGAACCATGGATGATATCCGGGTATACAACGGCGCATTTGCCGATGACCAGGTTCAGAGCCTCTATAATTCATATACGAATAAAGGCGAACAAGAAAAACCGGCACAACCTCAAAACCTGCAGCCCCTTGTTGTGAGCTCATCGGAAATCAGTTTAAGCTGGGACGATGTTTCGAATGAAGCAGGGTACAAAATATTCCGTTCGGAAAACAGAAGAACTTTTTACGAGGTTGGTAATACCCTGGCCAATGTAACCTCTTTTAGCGACACCAATCTCAATCCCGGAACCCCGTATTATTACCGGGTAATAGCCTTTAATAATGTGGGAGATTCCGAATACGCCGACTGTTCTGCCACAACAGCCAATACCGGTGATTTCCCCGCCCTTCTGGCTCACTGGACATTTGACGGCACTGTTGATGACGCGTCAGGTATGGGAAACCACGCGGCAATTTATAGCTACCATACTGTTGATTTTGAACCGGGAATAACAGGACTCTGTCCAACCTTTGACCGGTCCAATATTATGCATGTTCCAAACATGAACGGCTTTAATAAAAACATTTATACCATATCGGCCTGGCTCCGGCGCTACTATTATAATACGGGAGACTATATTAATTTTCATGGTTCCTTTCGCATTGGCACCACGAGTGAAGGAGCGCTGGAAATCAGCGGTGAGAACAGCATGCATCAAACGTTGGTTAACTATAAACTGCCACTCTCGGAATGGACTCATGTAACCATTGTCCTGAACCGGAGCAGTAAAGAACTGGTCGTATATATAAACGGCGATGAGAATATTTTAACCTACGAAATATCTCCCTGGGTTACCGATCCGGATAGGATTGTTATTGGAGAGAATTACCATCAGTACCGATGGACCGGGAATATCGATGACATGAAAATTTTCGGCGGAGAACTTTCGAAAGACCAGGCCAGGGCATTGTACGACACGTATACCATTCCCGCGCTAACAGCACCGGATGCAGTGACCAACCTGGTCTCGCGAACAGTAAGCGCCGGAGAAATTCAGCTTACCTGGGACAATACGAGAAATGAAGCAGGATATAGAATATACCGGTCCGAAGATGGTATCTCCTATACAGAGATTGGTGAAAACCGGGTAAACATCACCTCCTTTACGGATTGGGGACTCTCTCCCCAAAAAACCTATTATTACCGGGTTACGGCTTTTAACCATAAGAAGGATTCTCCATACCACGAATCTTCATACACGGAAGTATCGGGCACAACTCCAATATCCGGCACCCAACCATCACTCCTGGCCCACTGGACATTCGACAATACGCTTAATGATGTTACGCTCAAGAATCATGCAGCCGCAAGGGGGGAAGCGATACAATACAGCACTGGCGTAACGGGCTTATACGCACAGTTTAACGGGACAAATAGCGCCTTTGTGCTTCATCCGGCGGGATTTACCGCGGATGCCTATACTATTACAGCCTGGGTGCGGCATCCGGAAAAATCCTCCGCCCCTTATATTTACTTTGGGGATGTTGCTCGTGTTGAAATAAGCAGCAGCGGCACCTGGTCCTTTAATGGAAACACCGGAACAGGAGAAGCCTATTCCGGGTACAATTTACCGCCAAACGAATGGCATCATTTAACCATGGTCATGCATCGAAGCAGAGAAAAAGTTTTGTTTTATGTTGACGGTGAATTTACCGGAGAAGAACACGCTATCAAGCAATGGATTCATAATCCGGGGTTTATCAACATTGCTGAAGATTATACCAATCGAAAATGGAGCGGTTCTCTTGATGATGTACGAATATATGACGGTGCCTTATCCGCAGCCCGGGTTGAAGAGCTCTATACCTCGTACGGTTACCCGCTCAAGTAGAAATGGAGCCCTTAATATCCGAACCAACGACCTCATCGGAAACATTCTGGAGCAGCACGATCTGCTGCTCCAGGTAGCCGAAAGCTTCCATGAGTGATGAAGTGCTGGCGTGAACCCCTTCCATGATCTTGTTCAGCACTTCTATTGAGTGTGATATTTCCGAAATCATGACCTTTTGCTTTTCTGTTGAGCTTGATATTTCACTGGAATTCTCCGACACGGAGAGCATATTTTCCCGGATACTATGGGTCAGTTTTTCCTGGGAAAGACACAGTTCCAGTATGGAGTTAATAGCGCTGTTAACAGAATTAACCGAAGTCTCCACATTGGTAATGGACTGGGAAGAATCAAGAATAATCTCCGTTTCCTTGTCGATGTCGTCCAGGGTTCCTTTGACAATATCCCGGATCGACTTTGCCTGTTCAATTGAACGATCGGCCAGCTTTCCAATTTCATCGGCAACAACGGCAAACCCCCGGCCCTGATCCCCTGCCCTGGCAGCTTCAATAGCGGCATTCAGGGAAAGCAGGTTCGTCTGTTCCGATATTTCATTGATAATTTCCGTTATGGCATCAATGGCGCCGGAGGATTCTTTGATCTTGTTCATGCCCCGTACAATTTCGTTAAGGCTTTCACGGCTAATGGACGTCTGGTTCTGGCTTTCGGCGCTTAAACTCCCGGCATTTTTAGCCGCGTCCGTGATCCTGGTAAGGGAGTCGAGGTATTCACGAATAAGACTTTCATTGTTTTTAATAATATTGTCCTGGTTGTTGGTACTTTCCACAATCGATTCGAATGACCCGGTCACCTCATCCACAACAGTAGCAGTCTGTACCAGGCTCTCGCCCTGTGTATCCATACGTTTTTTTAAATCTTCAGCGATCTTTTTTAATTCTTCGGCAAAAATAGCAAGCACCACAGCAGAATTATTTACATTTGTAAGAAGTTCACTTAACTCCTCATTCTGTTTCTCAATGTCTTTTGTTGTATCAGTGAGCTGCTGCGCCACAATACCGGATCGAAAGGCCAGTATTGAGTTTAAGGCAATAATAATTGCCATATAGCCAAAATTAATCCAGAAAAAATTAAAATTAATAATAAAGGACATTGCCAGAACATCATGGATCATACAAATAACAAATATGATATACGCCGCAAAAATAAATTTTGACTCAAGTTTCTTAAGAGACCGGACAATAATAATTCCCCAGAAGATTTGCGCCAAAATGGCAAGCCCTCCAATAGCCTGGGATCGCCACCCCGTAACAGGACTCTCCAATGTGGCAGTAACACTGAGTCCCAGGGCAAGTACCGTAAACACAAGAACAAGGATCTCAATGACCTTATACCGTTCTTTAAAAATAATCTCCAAAAAGAAATATATCCAGCAAATATCTATGCCCATGAGCGAATAAAAGATGATATCATGAAGATGATAATCCATACCAAAACCGGGGGCGAAAAAATGAAAACTGGTAATAAACCAGATAAAAGATATCCCGGAAAAATGAAGCATCATTATCCCTCTTCGAAACCATAAAAACTGGATTAAGGAAATAATGCTGTAGATCAGGGCTACCAGGCCCATTCCCATGGGTAAGTATTGGGCAAGGATCTTCTGCCAGTTCGCGTAAACAGCAACAGCGCGCGAGGGACCAATAAAGGGTGCTCCATTATAAAAAGATTTCTGGTTGCTAAAGATCCTGATTGCGATAGTATTAGTATCATTATACCGAATTTCCCCGGCGGGAATATAATAATACCGGTCTACATTCCAGGCCGAAAAAAAATCAGGGCTCAGTTCCCCGGTTTCGCCAATCTTAACCCCGTTAAAAAAGACTTCATCGATATCCCATATCTTTCCTATGTAAATAGAAAGATCCTTTCCTTTATATTTTTCAGGAATATGAACCTTTTTTCTCAACCAGATGTATTGCCGTTTCATCTCCGGGCTCAGGCGGGTAGGAAGTTCTACCGTATTCCAGGCGGAATCATCATGGGTAGTATCTTTATAGTCAAGATTATCGGCAAAAAAGACCCGCCAATCTTTTTTCAGGTCAATTGAATTCTCAAATGAACACCCCGATGCGAAAACCGCGAGACTGATAAAAAAAAAGATTCGAGCTGGAAATTTATACATTAAATCAACACACCATTAATCGTATCTTTAACATCCTGAATACTGTAGGGTTTCCGGATATATGCCAACATTGTTGTTCTTTCCGCCCGTTTAAAGGTAGCAGGATCGGTTGAAGCGGTAATATAAATAACGGGAATATTTATTGTTTCATGGATCTCTTCAACAGCATTAATCCCGTCAACAGAATCTGCGAGAAAAACATCCATAAGAATAAGATCGGGCCTCATGGAGCATGCCTGCGCTATGGCATCACGGCCTTTGGTAACAATGCCGCATACCGAAAATCCCAGCTCTTCAATTATCAGCTTAAGAGCAAGAGCACTTACCAGCTCATCTTCAACAATCAGCACCTGTTTGATTTCTTCTTGTTTCATTTTTGTATAGTCTTATTAAATTGTATTATATATTTGGTTCCCATATCCCTTTCCAGGATTATTGTTCCATCCAGCTGCAGTGTCAGCGCTGAAACCAGTTCCAGCCCCAGTTTATGATTATTATTAAGATTAATATGTTCGGGAAGACCAATACCGTTGTCGGAAACTATTATCGAATAACAGCCGGTGTCATCCAGGCGCATCTCAATACAGACTACCCCTTCCCGGTCTCCGGGAAAAGCAAATTGAAACGAATTGGAAACCAACTCATTCAGAAGAAGTCCGCAGGGGATTGCTGTGGTAAGATTCAAATAAACACCCTCAATATCAACCTCAATGAGTATTTTATCCCTGTCAATTTTGTATGAACCCGCCAGGTGATCAACAAAATTTACCGCGTATTCGGCAAAAGCAATCCTGGAAAAATCATTGGACGCGTATAGTTGTTCATGGATAATTCCCATGGACCGTATCCTGTTCCTGGTGTCTTCAAGTGACTTATTAACTGTTTTATTGTCAGAATAACTCTCCTGCAGGGTTAGTAAACTCGAAATTAACTGGAGGTTGTTCTTTACCCGGTGATGGATCTCTTTTAACAGGATTTCTTTCTCAGCCAGGGAAGTTTTGAGCAGGTTTTCCGCGATCTTTCTTTCGGTTATATCTTTAATATTAAAAATGATCCCGGCATGCTTTTCTTCCACTTTCAGCAGGGTCGCGGTAACAATGCAATGAAGAATAATTCCCGGCTGCAGTTCAATGGGTCTGTCGATTTCCATATTATTCTGTTCTCGTAACCGGTTTTCAAAATAGCATATTTCCGCATTCCCATTACAATAACACTCTTCAACGCACAATTGGCCTCCAAAAACGTCAAGGCAGGGTCTATCCCGCACCTCATCCCGCGTCTTTCCCATAAGCTTGAGCAATGAATTATTGATTCGAATAATCGTGTTGTTATTGTCCACAACAAACATACCATCGGGGCTGGCCTGGAAAATCTGTTCCAACTCCGTATATATGTTAAGTTCATTCTGAAGTTTTTTATCAACACTATTATTCATCTATTATTCCAGTTCATAATTTTTCTACTGCCAGTGCGGCCAGGTCGGAACGTTCGCTTTTTGACAGGAACATATGGCCTACAATCTCGTTATCTTTAAGCCGTTCAACAGTATACGAAAGACCATTGGAATTGGCATCCAGGTAAGGATTGTCTATTTGTTCGGGATCTCCCGTCAGGACAATCTTTGATCCTTCACCTGCCC
Source organism: bacterium (assembly GCA_024224995.1). Next base: position 6,713 of record JAAENB010001240.1, read on the forward strand.
GTGAAACGATGGTCTTAATTTCATGAGGGGTCAGGTTCTGCGCTTCATCAACGATCAAAAACTGCTCCGGAATACTTCGCCCCCTGATGAATGTGAGCGCTTCAATTTCCAGTACATTCTTTTCAATAAGATTATCAATCCGGTCATTTGTATCCTGTCCTTTTTTCCGGGGTTTCACAATCTCGTTCTTCCCTCCTGAAAAAATAAATTCCAGGTTGTCGAATATGGGCTGCATCCAGTATTTAAGCTTTTCATCCTTGTCTCCCGGTAAAAAACCAATATCCTTTCCCATAGGCATTACGGGCCTGGCAATTAAAATCTTTTTGTAATTGGCACTCTTCCCCAGGGAACATTTTAATGCCGCTGCCAGGGCGATCAATGTTTTCCCGGTCCCTGCCTGTCCAATGAGCGTTACCAGTTTGACCCGGTCATTGAGCAGCAGGTCTACGGCAAAATGCTGTTCAAGATTCCGGGGAGTAATGCGCAGCCCTTCAAAGGTTTCTCGAACAAGTTCCAGTCTGCCGTGAGCATAGTCAAACCGTGCCAGCGCGGATTTATTTTGCCCGCCCTCATCTTTTAGCAGGGCATACTCATTATGAAAAAGGGTATACCCTTTAACCTCGGTTACCCCGTTTTTATAAATCTCATCAACCTGTTGTCCCGGGACTGTCAGTTCTCTCCAGCCCTTGTACAAGGCGGAATATTCCACCTTTTGCTTCTCATAATCGCGCGCGGGAATATCCAGCGCCTCGGCTTTGATCCGCGCGTTTACGTCCTTGGAAATAAAAAAAACCATTTCATCCTGCTGTTTTAATGTGTAGGCCGCAGCCAGGATCTTGTTATCATTCAGGGAGGGGTCAAGATAGGGGATCTTTTTGTCGTAATCATCAAGAGAAATGATCATTGTGCCCCCGTTCTTCATTTTGGCCCCCTTTTTCAGGGCTCCCCGCTTAATCTGGGCGTCTATTTCACGCAGGGCCTGGCGCGCGTGCATTCCTTTTTTATCGGAATGACTTTTAAACCGGTCAAGCTCCTCAACAACAGTTATGGGTATAATTATTGTATTGTCGGTAAATGAATAAAGAGCCTCAGGATTATGAATAAGCACATTTGTGTCGAGAACAAAATATTTAGTCATATAAACTCCTGTTATACAACATAATGATATTTATATATACTGTTATAAGTATACAATGCCACAACTGAAAAGTCAACAAAATTCCTCCCGCCACTAAGCCGTATTAATAATCGTATTCAAGACTGTTGATTCCTCTTTCATGGTTTCGGAAGAACCGGCAAGAAGTTGTGCCAGCTCCGCGTTTGACTGGGATATTTCATTAAGCTGTCCCATACCCTGATTAATCTGAAGAATCCCAATATTCTGTTCCTCTGAAGCTGAGGTAATACTACGCACCCGTTCCGCGGTTTCACTAATACTCTCCACAACATTCACGATATTATTCCGGGCTTTTTCTGAAACGTCCAGGCACGTACCTGCCAGGGCACTGATCTCCCGGGACGCCACCTGGCTTTTTTCCGCCAGTTTCCGCACCTCGCTTGCCACAACCGAAAATCCCCGTCCTGCTTCCCCGGCCCGCGCTGCTTCAATCGCGGCATTTAACGCCAGAAGATTTGTCTGGTACGCGATATCTTCAATAAGGGATATTTTCTCGGAAATATTGTTTATAGCCTCCCGGGTCTCTTCTACCGCGTTACTCCCCTCACGGGCATTGGACGCGGCCAGGGCCGCGACAATATTGGTTTCCTTTGAATTTTGTGTATTCTGGTCTACACTTGCCCCAATTTCCTCAAGGGACGAGGTTATTTCTTCCAGGTTTGAAGCCTGCACATTTGCTCCCGATTGCAGATCCTCGGAATATTTATTTATTTTTCCTGACGCAAGAGAGAGGCTTTCCGAAGTTTGCGTGACTTTCCCCAGAATATCGCTCATTTTCCGGTTGTGCTCTTTATTCTTTTGAGTCTCATCTTCCGCTGACCTGATCGCTGTAGAGCTGATATATTGAAGGGACCATAATAATATAAATACAATGAACATTGAAAACAGGCTTTCAATTGCGGCCATTCGTAAAATATTATGATTTTCCACCGAAACCAGTCCTTTTGCCAGGAGGAAATAAGCCACATCGCATATCATTAAAGAAAAAGCAACAGCCACAAAAACATATACTTTGCATAACAGGGCAGCCATAGCGACGATCATAAAAAAGAAGTATATCAATGTGGAATACCCTGTCATGGGCGCGTATTTCAATTTTGCCATAAAAGCCAGGCTTATAACAACTGCTCCCAATATTACAGCAAGGTTGGCAGATAAATAATACCACCCAATACGTAATAAAAACAAGCCCAGAGTGATTGAGAAAATCTCAGCACCTATTGTTAAATACCCGTATAGTATATTTTCCATATCGATCACATTGACTATAACAGCAAGAATAAGCAGCAATAAAAACATTGTTATGTTAATATACATCAATGATACGGCTCTTTTTTGAAAAAAGAGCCCTTTTCCGGAATATTTCGGCAGGAAAATATTTTGAAGTGCTTTATTTACGCTCATTATAATCCCCTTATACGCTTCTTTATATAATTTTTCATTATACCGGTAAAAAAACAAAAAAATCAAGGACATTTTATATAGTTTTTACATAGTTTCCCCTCAAAAAATATATCTTGACAAATCACCCTCATCAATGAATGGTCATTCATTAACTACATTTCACCATAAAAGGACATACCTATGGACGCTCAATATTTAACCGTATCAATTGAACAAAAAGTGGCTCTTGTTACCATAAACAGGCCGGAAAAAAGGAACGCTCTTTCTCCCGAGCTTCTGGGAGAGATTGAGTACATCTTTACCAGCCTCAGTGAAAATGATGATGTTTCGGTTGTTGTTTTAACGGGCGGAGAAAAATATTTTTCCGCCGGGTTCGACCTCAATGTTATTCGAACCCTTGAAAAAGTTGACAACGAAGAATTTACCGCTCTTTTTCACCGGGCTTACCGGGCCATTCTTTATTGCAGTCAACCGGTTATTGCCGCTGTTGGCGGTCCGGCCATTGCCGGGGGATTTGACCTTACGTTAATGTGCGATATCCGCTATGCTTCTAAGCGGGCCAAATTTGGACAGCGGGAAATAGCGCTCTCTTTAACACCAATTCTGGACCCGCTCTGGCGAATTATCGGCTATGGCCGGGCTATGGAAGTTGCTCTTTCCGGCAGAGTATACGATGCCCTGGAAGCCGAAAATATGGGGTACGTTAGCAAGGTCTTCCCTGAAGGAGAATTACTGGAACCGGTAATGGAGATTGCCCGCAATATGGCGTCCTATGACAAAGTATGTCTCAAAGAGACCAAACAGCTCGGCCAATCGGTCCTCCATACCGACCTCAACACCTCTATGAGAACCCAGGAATGGCTCTTCAGAACATACATCGGCTCCGAAGAGAATCACAACCGCATTGATGCATTTTTAGAGGTTTTGAAAAAGAAATAGCACTTCGGCTCCGCTCAGTGACCAGGGAGGGCCGCTTACACGCACAATTTAGTTTCTTGAGAGCAGCGGACCCCGCCCCGGCGGGGAAAAAATACGTCAGAAACAAAATAGTATTGCGAGCTGCATCTGGCCTTGAAGTAGTATGGGCTCTTTGGGTTGTGAGGACTGTTTGAGCAACGCGAGTTCCG
>JAAENB010001241.1 GCA_024224995.1 bacterium
GTCTATATACTAAATGCTTTGATGGTCCAAACAATATTGAAGCATCGGTTCCAGTCGTTCTTGTACAGTACGCGTATATCAAATTTTGGGATCGTGTTGTGGCTCTGGAGTACGTGCTGAACCATTTTATATATGCATTTCCTTTATATTTTCCCGCAAGAAGATATTTTAAGAACTGGGGTGGAATTTCTACAACAATTTAATTTTTTTGTCTATATTTCCCAACATTTCGGAAAGACCCTTAAATATTAATAACCTTATTATTTAAAAATCAAACAAACAGGAAAAGATTATGAAAAACTTACTTAACTCAGCAGTATTTACCCTTATGGCGGCAGTAATTGCTTTTTCCGGCTGTGAAGCAGGGCTCAGCCAGGGTTCCGATTCTTCCAGTAATGATGAAAAATTCAGTTTTTCCGAAATGTATTCGACGATTGACAAATTACAGGACGAGATTGATGATTTAAAGACTGCTAACGCTGTTTTAGCCGAAGCCCTGGGGGTTTCAGGAGAGAATCAGTCAAGTGTTATCAACACATTGAATTCAAGGATTGATACTTTAGAGAGTTCTTTTACCAGTTTAAACACTACAGTTGGTAATAATACAACTTCTCTTGATAATCTAAATACTACTTTTGAGGGTGTATCCAGAAGTGGCGATGATATTGCTTTCAGCGGCACTTTTAGCGGCGCCACACGTGGGTTCGGCGGAATGTTCCAAAAAGAGGATTATGGTGCTGCGGAAATTGCAAATCCATATACAGGAGCTACGAATTGTCCAAGTGGTTTTACCGCTTATGGTATTGCAAGATTTGCACATGCGGAAACACAGAGGGGAACAGTTACTTATGCCTGTTTGAGATAATATTTATCGGCATCCTGATCCTCGGGATGAGCATCGAATCCCGAATTCGATGCTTTTAGCCGACAGATTCTTCCTTGACAAACTCTCTTCGCGGTAGTAATTTACCCAAATTCCGGAATTAAAACCACGGGGAGAAGACCAATCGAAATTACCTATATTTTAGTAATTACCTGTATTGTAATAGTTGTCGTTTTATTCATATTACGAGGCTTCTTTTTCAATAAGCCGGGACCGGGAAAACCAGCCGCGAAACCGGACATACCGGAAGAACCCGCGAATAAAGGCGGCAAACCCTGCATCCTCTGCGGTTCTCTGCTGCAAAAGGGCGACAAAACCCATTCCGAGGTCTTCAAGGGCCCTGAACAAAGCATTGTGCACATGTTCGGCTGCCCCTACTGTCACGGCCCAAAAGCCGACCAAAAAAGAACCTGTCCCATTTGCAAAAAAGAAATACCCAAAGAAGGCTATCTCATGGGAAAGATGTGGAAAACAAAAAGGGGAAAAATGCACCTCCACCTTTCCCGCTGTACCGTATGTAAGTAAAAAACAGTATTCGTGAGGAGTGTCCCCCCTCTTCTGAATGTGAGGACTGTTTGAGCGGAGCGAGTTCCGCAGCATTCAGAAGAGGGGGGACACTCCTCACGGCGCACTATACAAATTTTGGAGAAAAACACAATTATGCAGGAAAATGCTTACGACATTACACCCTACGAAAGCCGTCCCTATTCCCAGACACATCCCGAACACCTCTATACCCTTGCCAGACTTTTCGGCATGGAACCACCTGAATATTCAACAGCGAGGATACTGGAACTTGGCTGCGCCGGCGGCGGGAACATTATTCCCGTGGCCTATTATATGCCGGGCAGTGAGGTAGTAGGGGTAGACCTCTCCCGGAAAGAGATCGATGAAGGATTAAAAAATATTGATGCCCTGGGACTGACGAATATTGCCCTGAAGCATTGTTCAATAATCGATATCGATGAAAGCTTTGGCTTTTTTGATTATATTATCTGCCACGGGGTTTTTTCCTGGGTTCCGGAAGAGGTAAGGGAAAAGATCATGGCAATTTGCCGGGATCACCTCACCCCTCAGGGAGTAGCCTATATCAGTTATAATACCCTGCCGGGCTGGAACATGGTGAAGAGTATCAGGGATATGATGCTGTATCATGTAAAAAACATTGATGAACCCGGGGAAAAGACGAGCCAGGCCCGGGGAATGCTGGAATTTATACAGGATGCCTTAAAGGGAGGTTCTTCGTCCTATGGAACCTTTCTCGACAAGGAGATCGATATAGTATCCCGTCATCCCGATTATTACCTGCTCCATGACCACCTGGCAGAAGTAAACACTCCTCTCTACTTCCATGAATTTATAGAGTCAGCGAAAAAGCACGATTTGCGCTATTTGTCCGATGACCAGCTTGCCGGGATGTTTCTCCATAACCTGCCGGAGCGGGTGGCAGAGAAGCTGAACCGGATTAAAGATCTTGTCACAATTGGACAGTATATTGATTTTATTGTAAACCAGAGATTTCGCCGGACCCTGCTGTGCCGCAAGGACGCGAAAATTAACCGGAATATTAAAATCGATGCCCTTGAATCTTTTTATATTTCTTATAATGGCAAGGATGTTGGAGAAGTGGATGAAACCCTGCTCAAGGATGGGGTTGAAATGCCTTTTATCGCGGGCAAAACCACTTTTGACGTGAGTTCCAACCTGTCGAAACGCGCGCTTTTGATCCTGACGGAAAAGAAAAAGAAGCCCATTCTATACGATCACTTTTGTGAAGAGGTAATGGAACGCTGCGGTATTAGCGACCGGGAAGAGGTAAGAACCCATCTTAACACAAAACTTAATCTTGTACGGGCACTCTTTGGGGGACTTATCAATATTCATTCAACCGGGGGCGATTATCGTACTGATATTCCGGAAAAACCGGAGATCCCTTTTCTTGCACGATTCCAATCACGGCAAAATACTGCTGTAACCAATATGCGTCATGAGAATGTGAAGCTTGAAGTGGTAGAGCGGATTATGGTTCAGCATATGGACGGCACTCTCTCCCTGGATGAGATTACCGCTAAAATGTGTGAATATGTATATAACGGACGACTGACGCTCCTGTCCGATGAGGGCAATAAAATTGAAGACAAAGATGAGATCGTCCAAAAAATGAAAATTACCTGCCGGGATTCGGTTGAACGGTTTGCCGGGAAGGCGTTATTTGCTTGACTTAATTTTTTTTTTATATAATTCTGGTATTAAGTTATTTACCAGGGGCCGGGAGAGAGAATGAATTCCATAAGCGATGCCGACAGAGATCTATTTAAAAAAATATGCACCCAGGTTACCGTAAATGTTCCCCCGGTTTACCGCTGGCAGTGGGACCGTCGGCTTGGTGTCGGCTTTATAGCCTTTGCGAAAGAGGATCTGGAAGTGATTTTTTCCGCAGTAACAAAGGCTTTTGACATGAAGTGGGATAGTTCCAATTATAATACTTCAGCATTTATGCCGAAACTGGTTGATCACCTTGCCGGGATGAGCGATTTACAGCTTGTTTTCACTTCCGAAGGGCTTGAAGATGCTGTTGTATACGCGGCATGGTGGCCCTGGGGAGACGGGAGCAATATTTCTTTGCGGGTAGGTCTTTTCAGAACCGGCAATGAACCGGTTGGCAATGAGGAAGCAAAAGCATTTCTTGAAGACTGGCTTAAATTTTAAATTTTTTATGCGAATAAAGATCGAACTTCTTTCGGAAAAACCGGTTATTCTTCCTGTAGGATTTAACGAATATATTCAGGCAGTGATCTATACCCATCTCGATTCCCTTGACGGCAACTGGCTCCATGAAAAAGGCTTTTCTTTTGAGAAGAGAAATTTTAAGCTTTTCGCGTTTTCATCCATACAGGAACGGGGAAATTTTAATAGTGCGGATAAAACATTGACCTTCCGGGGAAGGGTAAGCTTCTATGTTTCTTCCCCGGTAGAATGGATTCTCAAGCAGCTTGCCGGGAACATTATAGCCGCAGAATCGGTCTTCCTGGGGAAAAACCGCTTAAGCGTCAGTTCTGTTGTTATTACAAAGCAGCCGAAAATAAGCACGGAATCGATCAAGGTTCGGGCCTTGAGTCCTATTGAAGTTCACTCCACTGTTACCCGGGAGAACGGGAAAAAACTGACCCATTACTATACCCCTTTTGAGAATGATTTTCGCAGCCTGGTAAATGAGAACCTTAAAAAAAAGTGGAAAGCCTTTCATGAAGAAGAGGTTCCCGGTGATATTTTAATAACTCCGCTGTATAACGGGAACAGGAATGAAAAGATCCTTTATTTTGGAACCCGGGGAAAGAAAACCCTGGTAAAGGGATGGAGCGGATTTTACCGCCTGGAAGGAGCTCCCGGATTGCTGGAATTCGCCCTGGATGCGGGCCTGGGCTCACGGAATTCCCAGGGTTTTGGAATGGTAGAGGAGGTTTAGGTATTTTTTTATTTTAACAGTTCCTCTATTTTTTCGATGAGTAATTCCAGGTTCACGGGTTTTGAAATATACCCGTTAAAGCCCCGGGAGAGGTATTTTTCCATATCACCTTTCATGGCAAAGGCAGTTAAGGCAATTACCGGGATTTTTTCTGAGCAGTGCTTCCGTATATGCTCCAGCGTCTCAATACCGTCCATACCGGGAAGCCCGATATCCATAAGAATAAGATCAAAGCCCTGTTCCGATACCAGCTCAATTGCCCTGTTTCCGCCCGGAGCATGGGAGACGGAGAAACCGGCCGGTTCCAGGGATTTTTGCATCAGTATCCTGCTTAGTTCGTCATCCTCAACAAGGAGGATCTTTATCTCTTTTTGTGGTAGAGAAATGGCGTTCTTTTTTTCCGGTTTTGGGGGAACAGTATTCTTGCTTACTACCGTAATCCGTTCGGGCAGAGTAATGACAAAGCGGCTCCCCTGGTTTATTTTGCTTTCTACCGTAAGCGTACCATTGTGCAGTTCAACCAGTTTTTTTGATATGGACAGTCCAAGACCCGTTCCCATTGTCCGGGAGCTTTTTTCATTTTTTACCTGTTCAAAGGGATCGAATATCTTTTCAATATAGTCGGCGGGAATTCCGATTCCTTCATCCCACACGATAATTTTAATACTATCTTTTACCGCGTATGCGGATATCCCGATTTTTTTGCCGCTTTCAGTGAATTTTATGGCATTGGAAAGGAGATTAAAGAGAACCTGTTTGATCCTTATTTCATCGCCGTTTAACCAGCCAAGAGCCGGTTCTATCTCCGTATCCATCTTTATATTTTTTTTCCGGGCAATAGCCTTTACTGTTGAAGGCGATCTTTTGAGCATTTGAGTGAAGTCAAAAGGTTTGCGCTCTATTTCCAGTTTCCCGGCTTCAATTTTGGAGAGATCAAGTATATCATTGACCATTTCAAGAAGATGGTTTCCGCTTTCTTTGATAAAGGAGATATATTCTTTTTGTTTGGGATTCGGAGCTTCCATGAGCTCCATTTCCAGCAGCTGGCTAAAGCCGATGATCCCGTTCAGGGGAGTGCGCAGCTCGTGGCTCATGTTAGCCAGGAATTCACTTTTAGCCTGGTTTGCCGAATCTGCTGAGATTTTTGCCTGGTACAGTTTTTCTTCAAGGATCTTTCTTTCGGTAATATCTTCATTGGTGGCTATAAAATGAGTGATTTCCTCTTTTTCGTTCTTGAGAGGAGATATGAATGAACGCTCCCAGTAACATTCTCCATTCTTTTTTTTATTGTATATATCGTTTTTCCATACTTTGCCCGATAGAATGGTATTCCACAGGTTGTGGTAAAATTCATGGGATTGTTTTCCCGATTTCAAGATCCTTGGATTTTTTCCTTTTACTTCATCAAGGGTATAGCCGGTCGTTTCACAAAATGTGGGATTCACATATTCAATATTACCGTCCCTGTCCGTGATGGCAATAGAGGCCGGATTTTGCTCTACAGCGATGTGGAGTTTTTTTAACTTTTCCTGCTCTTCTCTTCGGCTGGTTATATCCCATATCGCCCCAAGCATTCTTTCTGCTTCGCCCATATGGTTTTGTATCACATCTCCCGATTCGAAAACCCAATGGATGGTTCCGTTTGGCCAGAGTATCCTGTGTTCAATTGTATAATTCTCATTATTCTTGATAGAAGAGTTAACCGTATCCATAACAAACTGGCGGTCATGGGGATGGACCCGTTCAAGAAAGGAGAGATAGGTTTTTTCAAATTCATCCTTTTGTAAGCCGAATATGGGTTCAATCTGTTCAGACCAGGAGAGCTCCCCGGTAGTAATATTCCAGTCCCAGATCCCGATATTCGCGGACCGCTGAGCCAGTTTGTTGCGTTCTTCGCTTATTATGAGCGCCTGTTCCGTTTTTTTTCGCTCTGTTATTCTTCCCAGCCGTTCGGCAATGGCACTGAGCAGTTTTGTTTCTTCTTCTAAAAAAAGGATTTCAACCGGTTTATTATTATCATTATAGTAATCTATTTCAATTGATCCTTCTTTTGTATTGTGTACAAGTATATCGGCAGATAGTTTTTGGAAGCTGTCTCTAAAATTTTTAGTTTTATACTCTTTACCGGATAGGGTTATTCTTGCGCAGGTTATTTCCGGATACTGAAATGATGAGGGGACCAGGTTCACAATACTCTGTAATATTTCTTCAAGAGAGGTGCTGTTTTCCACAATCTCAGATATTTTGTACAGGCAATCTAACTGCTTCATTCGCTGCTCCAGGGCTCCCAGCAGCATTTCCCTGTCTCCTTCAATTTTTTTCCTGGCGGTAATGTCATGGCAGGTATAGAGAAAGGTTCCGGTTTTTATAGATACGCGTTTGATATTGACCAGGATAATATGAGAATTTTTCCATTTATCCGTTATATTCAGTTCAATACCCCGCAACTCGGTAAAGTTATCTTTTTGGTGAAAGGTAATTATGTTGTCCCCCAACAGTTTAACAATGTTTTTAAACGATTTTACTTCGTCATAGTCAAAACCGAAAATATTATCCACATTAGGGCAAATAAAGGTAAATTCTCCCTGGTCGTCTGTAATAAAGACCGCTTCCGACATATTACTCAGAGTTATTCGATGAAGCTCTTCGCTCTCTTTTATTTTTTTTTCAAGCATATGCCGGTGAAGGGCGGTCTCAATTGTTGAATGGAGGTCGTTCCGCTTTACCGGTTTGATGAGATAGCCGTAAGGAGCGGTTTTTTTCGCCCGTTCAAGGGTTTCGCTCTCGCTATGAGCGGTAAGGTATATAACCGGTACCTGGTGCCGTTCCTGGATTTTACGAACAGTCTCAATTCCGTCTATTTCACCCTCCAGCATTATATCCATGATAATGAGGTCGGGCATTAAGCTGTCTATTTTTTCGAGCATTTCTTGCCCTGAAGAGAGGATAAAGGGGACGTTATACCCCAGTTCTTTGAGGTTCTTCCGTATATCCGCGCCAATGACAGGATTATCCTCTGCTAATAGAATAAGTGATTTTTCTTTTTTTAAAACATCGGCATGGCGGTCTAATGGTATCATAGGGATTCCTTGGTATCGTTAATTCATTTCGGTTTTATTATACACCGTTATTTAATCAGTTCAAGTGTAATTTGAGGTTTTTTTTTAATATTTCGCTTGAAAATATTGCCGGAAGTATTATATACGAACCAAATCGAACTTATTATATAAACAGGGGGCACTGTTCCGGGATTGAATATGTTGGATGCAATACGCTACTACATCGTACTTTTTGACTCCGTAAATTATACAATGCTGGCAGAGAAGATCTTACGGGAGGAGAAGATCCCGTATAAAATTATCCCTGTACCCAGGGATATTCACTCCGATTGTGGAGTCTGTATCCGTATTCAGTCGCACCTGAAAAGCCGTTTAACCGGTCTTCTTTCGGGCAGGGTTGAGTTTCGTTCGATAGTAGAAATGAAAAAATAGATATTCGGGAGAAAACAATAAATGGAAAAAATTGGAGTAATTATAAATCCTTACGCAAAATTTATTAGAAGACAAAATAAGCCTGTCGATCAGATCTATACTGATGTGAATGAAACCTGGGTTGATTTACAGGTAACCAATTCCATTGAAGAGGTTGATGAAGCCGTTAAACGGTTTAAAAAAGATAAAATTTCATATATTGGGATATGTGGTGGTGACGGAACCCTTCATAGTGTTCTCACACGGGTCATTAAAATTTACCCTGCTAAAGATATTCCCCCAATATTGATATTAAAAGGGGGAACAATGGATAATGTTGCCCGTACCATAACCCTGAAGGGAAAAGGACCTGCAATATTAAGCCGTTTTGTTGACTCATTGGCCCGGAAAAAAGAGATCAGACTCTATGAAAGGGATATCATGAAAGTAGGGGATCGTTATTGTTTTTTATTTGGCCTGGGATTTGTTACCAACCTGGTTAATGTAGCATATAGCGGTAAAGAAAAGGGATTTGTTTCTAATCTCAGAATCTTTTCCCAGATGGTCTCGCATGCTGTTAAGGAACCGAAAACGGGGTCAATTTATGAAGGAGTGCAGGCCAAAGTATACGTGGACAACAAATTACTCGATTTTGAGTATATAACCGGTCTATATGCCGGAACCGTAGAACATGTTGGAATGGGATTTTCTCCCTTAATGAGAGTCAATACAAAAGACGAGGCTTTCCAGGCAATGATTACCGGTCTTGGTCCTAGAGATATTTTAAAGAACATATTGAACGTAAAAAACGGCACTCTGGTCGAATGCGCTAATCATTTCGACGGCCTTATTGAAAATCTTCGCATAGAATCGGAGAAGGAATTTCAATTTACCATGGATGGCGATCTTTTTACCAGTGAAGGAAGTCTTGAAGTAGAAGTGGGCCCGCGATTAAAACTTATTGAAGTTTAATCACCAGCTCCGGCTGCTAACAAAACAGTAAAAGAGTATCATAAATAAATAGTTCACATCAACAAGCAGTTCATATTTAAGGGCTATGAGATACTTTCGCTTTCGTATGTGGTTGAGTATTCCCGCAAAGAAGAGGATATTGATCATAAATAAAATAAGTGTGGAATTCCGGACAAAATAGAATCCGGCTCCAAAGGCTCCTATTGCCATAAGGGCAATAACAAAAGAGACCACATATATCTTATTAATCCCTATCCAGGTGGCCAGGGTAGCCCTTCCCAGGATAAGGTCCCCCTGGAACGCTATAATATCATTCAGGATATGTCTTATGAGAATGTATGTGAGAATAAATATTGATATTAAAGCAACGACCAGGGGAGCAACGGAATGATAGAGAAGCGGTAAAATCATAATAATGAGCCAGCCAAAGGCAGTTACGATTTTTGAATTATATAACTTTTTAATGATGTCGATATTACTCGTGCTTACCAGTTTTTTTACCGGGGCTGTTGAATAGATAAAACCGAAGAGGTATGAGAAAAAAAGGATTTCCGTGTTTAACCAGGGATACGGTACGGTACTGTTTTCTGCTGTTATGATTGACAACAGTAATGACACCGCAAGGGAGAGGAGGGATATGACCAGTAACGGGACACGGAATTTCTCGTAGATTGTATACTTATATGGGTTACTTATTTTTAAAAGATCTCGTTCAAAAAAATTATTGATTGAATACATCGAAAATATATACAAAAAAGCAATTGTGGAGTAATAATAATTTGTTTCCAATCCTGCGAATTGTTGAATGATTGAGTTCAAAAAAAACGCGCTGATTGCCGAGAGAAGGTTTGTTCGTACTATAAATTCCAGGAATCGCTTCATGATATTGATAAGGATATTACTGTTTTTGAATTGAATATTGTAGAGATATTCCAGGACATTATTGATAATCCAGCCGGGGGTGGAAGCTCCGGCCGTAACCAGAACATGCTTTGCTCCCTTAAAATCTTCATGGCGGAGTTCCTGTTCCGTTTCAATATGAAGAGTTTTTGCCGAATGCTCTGTTCCTATTTGCGCCAGCCGCCTGGTATTGGCAGAACCTTTTCCTCCCACAACAACCAGGGTGTCCGCTCCCTTTTTTATTCCCTGTATAACATCGTCTTGCCGGAAGTTTGTCGCATCACAAATAGTATCAATAACCAGGATATCCCGGAATTTTTTCACCAGTTTTTTTTCCACTTCTTTAAAGAATTCTCGATCGAGCGTTGTCTGGGCTACCAGAAGATATTTTTCTGCGCTGGGGATTTTCTCCAGGTCGTCGTACCCGGAAACAACACATACTCCTGAAGAGGCAAAACTTTTTAGTCCTATTACTTCGGCATGATCATCATCTCCGGCTATTATGGTGAAATAGCCGGAACGGGTATATTTTTTTATCGTAGCCTGTACCCGTGCCACCCGTGAACAGGTGAGGTTAATGGTTCGTGATGCTCGTGACTTTATTTCTCTGTTTTCTTTAAGCGGAATCCCATGTGTGCGTATTGCAATCTGTTTGTCGTCAATATCCTCAAGACTGGTAACTGTTTTAAGCCCCCTTTTTTTTAGAACATCCAGGGTCTGAGGATTATGGATCAATGGGCCATATACATAAACGTCTTCTTCTGAGGTGTTTAACTCGTTTACCACGGAAAGAATGGCACGGCGTACGCCCATGCAGAATCCGGAATGTTGTGCCAGCTCAATTTTCATATTCGTTTACGGTTAACAGCATTACGGTAATGGCAAACCGGAAGGCCGGGAGGCATCGGACCTGGACCTGGCGGACTTGGATCCGGCGGTCCTGGGTCTGCTTATTGTTCCTGTAAGGGAAATTTTAATATTTCCCTTAGCATCGAGCATATTTTTCGGGATGGCCGAAAGAAATGGGGCGAATTTATTTTTTATGAGACCCGATTCTTTGTCGAGAATAATGGTAATTGCAAGCTTTGAATTTTCCATTCTTTTTGCCAGGGTAATGGACCCGGTAATTCTTCCGTTCACGTCGGCTCCGGAAAAGGTGAATTTATTTATTTTTAATTTTTTCCCTTCTAATTTGGATTCTAAAATAATCTCACCAAAGCGGATGGGGGTGGGGAGCGCCATGCCAAGCATTGAATCGGGAAGGATTATGTTGTCCGATTGTATCATCGCGCCTGAAACTTTGAGTTTAATAAAGCCGCTTTTTAAATCTCCTGTTTCGGTATCGGTCTCTATTTCAAATTCGCTGTCGATAGACGTATTAACCGTGATTTTCTCAGAGCTGAATTTTGCTCCGGAAATGTTGATCTTCCCCTCATATAATTTGCTCACCAAAAGAGTATAGGGATTAAGCGTGACATCAACATCTAACTTTTTTATACTAATATCGTTCCCGTTGTTCAGGGTCGTACTAATATTATTCATCATTGAGGCATCAATCAGGCTGAAATCAATTGCTCCCACGGAAATGTTTTTTACGGTTCCTTTTTCCAGCTCCTGCAGCTGCGACCGTATGAGGATCTCGTACGGGAAAGTGAAGATGACAAATATCAATGTTAATATAATTGATAAAAATATATATGTCTTTGCGTAAGGAAGCTTAATAGTGTCTTTTACTATTTGTACCGCCCCTTTCAGGCCCGATCTAATAATTATTTTAACGTCTTTCGCGTCCAATGGTAATCTCCTGTTTTATTTTCGGGAATAACTGTCTATTTTGATTGTTACATCAAAGTTCGTTTTTCCTTTAAAACCGTGGTTTATTCTCAAATATTTCACTGAAATAAGTTTGCCCGACTGCTCCATACGGTATAAAAAGTCGAGTATGGGCTTCATGTCGACGCTCTCAAATTTTATGTTGGTTGTTACTTTTTGATATTTATTCTGAAGATTTTTCGCATTATTTCTTGAATATTTTTTATTATTCAAAATATTGCACGCGGTTGCGTTTTCTTCGATTAGGGACGTAACATTCTTGGTCCTGTTTAACAGTCTTTCGTACTTCGTTTTTTTATCCTGAAGAGCTTTATATTGCTCGTATATTTTATCCAGGGTGTCGGCTTTTGTCTGGTTTGCCTTGAACTCTTCCTGGATAGTGGCCTTGTAATTGATAATCGGCGTCACAATGAAGAAATAAATAATGAATACCGATGCCACTGCAATGAGTATCCGGATTAATTTTTTTTCCCTGTCGGATATTTTCATGCTATTTTCCTCGTGTCGGTGGTGTTGTCATGGATTTTTTCGGCTGCCTGGTTTTGCCTGCTTTTGTTTTTTTAGCCAGTAATTTTTGCCTGATGGTCATGGAAAAACGGATACCATCCCGTTGGGATTGCTGTATATTAAGGGATACTGAATCGAATTCATTTGATTTCAAAAGCGCTTCTTTAAATTTGTCCGCATGTTTGCTTGAGCCAATAGTGCCGTCGATCCTGATACTGCTTTCATTAATTACGAGATTTTTTAGTTTGAAGTCCGCTTCGCTGGGAAAATGCTGCAGCATACTCTTAAAAAGATCCATAACAGACCTTCTTTCCGAAAAAATAATAGACATTTTATCCATTTTGGTTTTTTCTTTTTTCAGAATTTTCCTGGCCTCTTTTATGGGATTACCCTGGAAGTTCTTCTTCCTGAAATTTTTTTCAAATCTTTTCTTAATTAGTGCGTCATATTCATCGTTCGCGTTTGAAGTCATAATTGATGCCGCTACTAAGTTAAACAGCAGCACAAAGACCGTAACCGATAAAAACGCGGCTGCGAGATAGTATATTTTTTTGGTAGACTGTGCCGCGTCCGGAGTAAATTCCCCTTTAAGAAAGTTAATCGATGATTTACGGTTATATAAATAGGACAAAATGAGGCCAAAAGCTATGGGAAACTGGGTCCTGATCTGTTCTTCTTTGTAATCGTCCAGGAAGGGCAGCGCCACTACCGGGCAGGACAGAGCTTTTGATACCTGGGTTCCAATGCCCTTGAGGTTGGCAAGTCCGCCCGATATCATAACCCGGTTAAATTCAACACCGTCATTATCCATTTGAAAAGAGCGTACTGTTATTGAGATCTGTTCCACCAGGATGTCGGCTACCGCGTGTATCTCGTTATAAATTTTTTGAAACTTCTGTTTGGTAAGATTCAGCTCTTTGTAGATTCCTTTATGTACGTTGTTCTCGAAAGAGGTTAAATCCAGGTCAAGTTTATGGAATATTTCCCCGGCATCGGAGTAGTCTACTTTTAAAGCTTCTGAAATAGCTTTATACATAAAGCGCCCACCATCTGGAATGGAGCGGGTGTATAACAGGTTATTGTCCACAATAATATTAATAATGCTTTTCGTGTGACCCATATGGATCTGTACTATCGCTTCTTCGTTAATTACATTGAAATAACGATAACATTCAAAAAGAGCATTTGCTTCCAGGCCCATGAAGATGGGGGTTATTTTGTATTCAGCCAGGTCTTTCAGGTGATGCTGCATGGTATCTTTATAGGCTGCCGCGAGAAGGACTTTTCCTTCTTCTTTTTTCTCACTTTTCATCGATTGAAAATCGAGTGATATTTCATCAAGACTAAATGGCATATCCTCTTCCGCTTCAAAAGGAATTGCAGCTGCTATTTTTTCAACGTCCGTAAACGGAAAGGTAATGTTCCTGATGATGGTCTTCTCCATGGGGAAGTTTACAATGATTTTGTGATTGTGTATATCTTCCTCTTCAAGAAGCCGGTGAATGGCGTCTTTAATTTCATCATCTTCGTCTTTAATATGGAAATCCATATCTTCATACAAAAAAGATTTAAGCTGAAAATCTTTTAATCCTGTTTTCACTGTTACGATCTTCAGTGATGATGTGCCGATGTCGATTGCCGCAATATTTTCGAACAAAGTCTTACCTCTTTTATTGTTCACACCAATACAGGAACATCCGTTTATCCCTGTTGTATACCGCTGTGATTTTCACATTGGTGTTGTTTATTGACGCGATTGTTATAATTTTAAAAATATATGATTTAACTCCCAAAATGTTATTCAGTGTTTCGGTATCTTCAATTACATCATTTACCTCAGTAACCGACTTAAAAGGAGTGTTCTGCCGCTTGCCGATTATATCTGTCACTATATCATCAGTCATGTCGTCTGTCAATGCCGATAATACCCGAAAGGATGCCGTGTTGATATTTATTTTATTATAATCATGCATATAATTATCCCGGTCACCGTGAACCCTGAAATAATCGGACAGACGCCGACTTTTTTCCCTGGTTATTCGGACCTCTTCATCGTCATCGGCCGCTGCCGTACTTTCGGCGGTGTTTCCCGAGCTCAGGGAACTCATATCGAATGCTATTTTGCCCATGTTATGATCTACCAGGTCCTGTTCTTTTTCATCTTCATCTCCGCTTAATCCGTAATAGATCTCCGGGGTAAAATCTTTTAGCATTAACATCTCGTCTATACTGTCCATTGATGTGTTTGTCGCGGAGTAGGGAGGTACGAGGGTCTGGTAATAATCTGCCGATTCCGCTCCATAGGGAAAGCGGGAGTCGTCGGGATCAACCCAGTCGATAATTACATCTGCCAGGTCTATGGGCAGCTCCATATTCAGGAAAAAACGCTGTACTATCCCGTAATAGGTGGATTGTTCAACAAATTGATTTGCAAGCGCGCTTACATTTATTTTTGAGTTCTCATCTGTAATCTTGATCTTAAGAAATCCCTGCTCTATTGGAATTGCCGGAAAATCCATGGCCCAGAGATCATCATAACAATCTATGTTCTTATCCGTTGTTTTTCCGGTGAACATTGCTCCCGACATCCCTTTTTTGTCCATTTTTAAGACATATACTGCCAGGTCTATACCGGACCGGGCCAGGTAACTGGCCTTTGTGCGCGCGTCAATCTTACGGAAATACCCGTTCGTGGTCTTTGCCAGAACAAGGAAATCACTTGCCATCATCATGAGCAGGGTGGTTATCATCAATACAAAGATCAGTACATACCCCTTTGAATTGAATAAATACTTACGCAATCCATCCCGGTACAAGCGCTCCTTCCGCTCATTATAATTCTTTATAAATCCTGTTTTTATTTTATTTAAATATTCCATATGCTTTAACTTTTTTTACCGATCACCGATCACCCGGCCCGGAGGGCCACCGATTACCTTCCCTTTATCCCTCACTTCTTCATATTTAACCGTGAAAGAAAAATGAATTGTTCTTCTTTTATTTCTCCGTCCTGGTTTCTCTGGTTATAGGTCTTAACAACCAGCGTTGTTTTAACCGCTTTGGGAAAGCGCTTGGTATCACGGGAGTCCCAGCGGTCGGTCCAGTCTCTTCCCTGCATGAATTCGAATCGTAGTGATACGACATTATCCAGGATCACATTCTCTTCTCCGCCGGCTACGGGGTCATCATCATAATGACTTTCTTCTCTTCTTATTAATGAATAGAGGCTCTGGGTCTGCTTGTCTTCTTTGAGATAATAGCCGATTTCCCTGATATCGCTTTTGGGGTAGGCCTTTTTTATATCGCCCATAACATTAAAATCTTTATGCTCAGTGGAAACAAAATTCAGAACACTGTTTTCGCCTTCTGTATCGCCAATGAAATTGACTTTTTTGTTTTTCCGGTTATAGAAAACATTTGAGATATCCTTATCCATCTTTGTTGTTGCCAGGTTCACATTTTGGTAGAATTCGGCTACTCCCGCGTTGAGCGATACCGATTGAAATACTAATCGATATGCCGAGTTTGCTGTTAGAAATATGAGTGAGGCCAGCATTGTTGCCACCATGATTTCCATAAGTGAAAACCCTGATTCATCTCTGTGTATTTGTAAGAGCAGTTTTTTTATTTTTTTTAGCTGTTTTTGCATAATAGTACTCTTCATCAGTTTGTGGGGAATATATACGACAATGAATATTTTTTCTTTTTACCCCGCTCTTTCCAGGAGATGACAATGTCGGTTTTTTTTGCCGGCATTGCTCCCAGGAAAGGATGTTCAAAGCGTTCCGTTGTCCTGGTATGGGTAAACCCGGGGTACTCAGTAACCGGCTCGTCCCGTAAATCGAGTCCTCTCATTCTCTTTATCATGAATTCATTCAGTTTATATTTGGCTATGAGCATGGCTTTGGTCTGGCCTTTGCCGGCGTCAATGGCAAGAATACAATTCGAAATACCGCCGGTTATTGCCATCACCGATGTCGATAATATCATTAAGGCGATCATTATTTCGATTAAAGCGAAAGCCTGTATGTCCTTTCGTATCACGTTCATTTTCTCTATTCTATAATCCTGTATAAATATGATTCCCTATAACAGGGGATTTACATGCTAATTGTCAAATTCAATAAATTGGTCATTAATTACATCAGGTTCTTTCTTATGTTTATAGATGCGCACTGAGTAGCGTTCATCTTCATTTACCATGATATGAATAATGGCATTGTCGGAATAGCCCTGGGGATAATAGGGGATCATCACATGGCCGCTCGTTACTTTTTCCCCTGTCGATAGTATTACCGATTCAATCTTGAAGGATTCCTTAAATTCCCTCGGTTTTAACAGCTTGCGCTTCGTATCCACAAATTTCCCCTCTTCCCGTACCAGTACGGAAATTGCATTATGCCTGCTGAAAATCTCATTTTCATCATCGATATCGGAGTCCATGGACGTTTCATACAGGTGAATGGTGAGGTAGTTGACCCGGTCGAACAAAAAAGAATCATCAAAGGTCTTGGCGATCATTCCCGTAAACAGGGCAAAATCCTCCCGCTTCTGGCCAATAAACGCGGAAAAGCGGGGGATGGCAATCATCAGGGTTATTCCCATTACGGCAACAACTACCATGATCTCTATCATGGTAAAACCCCGTTCGTCTTTTAATATTCTATTTCGTATAAATTGTATCATGCTTTTTTTTTAGTTCAAAGTTTAAGACCCGGTTGTAAAAAAGTTCCCCCTTCAGGGGTCGCACTCCTCGCAGGGGTCGCACTCCTAATCGGTACTCTTAATATCCGCGTTAGTGCCTTCGCCGCCCGGCTTTTTGTCTTTGCCGTTAGTCCATATGACATAGTCTTCACCATTGTCTCCCGGAGACTGGTAGTGGTATGGCACACCCCAGGGATCCTTTGGAATTTTTTTCATAAGTCCATTCGTTTTCAGAACCTCAAGTCCATCTTCCGTTGATGGAAACCCCTGGTTCGCAGTGGAATAGTTTAAAAGAGGCAAATCGAAATGCCCGATCTGCTGCTTGGCTGCGGTAACATTGGCTTTGTCGATATTTTGAAATAACTGTGAGCCCACAACACCCATCAAAATCGCGATAATTGTTACAACAACCATAATTTCAATAAGCGTATATCCTTCTTCGGAACGTATATTCCTGAACAGCTCATGTACCCTGTCTTTAATCCTCTGTAGTAATCCTCTCATGTTATTGCTCCTCTTAAATTTATATAGTTTGTAAAAATTTACTGAGTCATCAAACTCATGTCCATCATGGGCAGCATTACGGACATTACTATTGTTCCGATTATTACCCCCATGAAGATAATTATCAATGGTTCCAGCAGGCTCGTGAGCCCGGAAACCGCAAGATCGACCTCGTTTTCATATACCCGGCCGATGTTCAGGAGCATCTTGTCCAGCTGGTCGCTGGCCTCTCCCGCGTTGATCATCCCCAGCACCAGTTTGGGCAGGAATTGCGATTGCTGTAAGGCCTTGGATACCGTAGAACCTTCTTTGATCTTCGTTGATGCCTCAGCCAGCTCCTCTTCTATTACAATATTGTCCACAACCTTTTGAACGATCTCAAAAGATCTTAAAATATCTACTTTATTATTTAGTAAAATTCCCAGGTTTTGTGTTACACGAAAAACGAGCATTTTTTTATACAGGGACTTAATAAGCGGGAGTTTTAGCTTGATCTCGTCTATTTTCCGCCTGCCGTCATGGGTTTTTGCGTACCGGTTATATCCGTATATTGTGAAGATCAGTACTATGGGAATAACAAACCAGTACCCGGAAATAAAATTACTAATCGCCACAACGATTTTAGTCGGGACGGGCAATTCCCGCGCCTGGTCTTCAAAAAGCTCAATAATGGCGGGAATAACATTTACCAGCAGGAATGTGGCTACCCCCATGGCGAAAAGGAACATAAAGGCCGGATAATACATGGCCGACTTTACCTTGCTTTTTAAGGTATTGGTCTTTTCCTCCATTTCGGCCAGCCGCTCTATAACCTCATCCAGTGATCCCAGGTTCTCTCCCACCCGTACCATGTTGATATACATGTCGGAAAAGATCGTTCTGTGCCGTTCAAGAGCATTGGAAAATGATGAGCCTTCTTCGATTTTGCCCCGGATATCGGCTACGACATTCCTGAAATGTTTGTTATCGATCTGGTCTATAATGTCGGCAATGGCAACTGTCAGGGGAAGTCCGGCTCGCAGCAGCGTTGCCAGCTGCCGTGAAAAAAGCCCTACCTGTTTTACACTGGACCGGGCACTCAGGCTGTCGGATATCTTTTCAGCAACATTTTTAATTATGCTGATTTCCGTAGTACCGGTCTTTTTTTTGTCTTGCTGGGTTACATCATGTTCTTCCAGGGAAATAATAAACAGCCCTTTATTCTTTACTTTCTGTCGTGCCGCGCTTGGCGATGGCGCGTCTATATAATCGGCCATTTTGCTGCCGTCATTGTCTATTGCCTGGTAATAGTAGATCATCTTAACTAACCCTTACAACTTCTTCAACAGTGGTGTCTCCTTCTATGGCCTTATCCAGGCCGTCCAGGAGCAGGGTGACCATTCCTTCTTTTACTGCCATATCTTTAATCTGGGCCGCGTCTGCCCTGGCAAGGATAAGTTTCCGTATTGCAGGGCTTACCGCCAGCAGTTCATATATTCCCTTCCTGCCCTTATATCCCGTATTAAGACAGTCTTCACATCCTTTTGCTTCCCACAGTTTTCCGCCCTTTAACTGTGACGATTTTAATCCCAGCTCCGAAAGCTGCTTGGGAGTGGGCTTGTATTGCGCCTTACAGGTGGGACATAACCGCCGTATAAGCCGCTGTGCCAGGAACGCGTTTAGAGAGGAGGCGATCAAAAAGGGCTCTATTCCCATTTCAAGGAGCCTGGTAATTCCGCTGGCCGCGTCATTGGTATGGAGTGTGGAAAATACCCGGTGCCCCGTAAGAGCCGATTGTATGGCAATTTCCGCTGTTTCCTGGTCCCGGATCTCCCCGATCATTACAATGTCCGGATCCTGCCGCAAAATAGACCTGAGCCCGTTGGCGAAGGTTAGATCAATTGAAGCTTTTACCTGCATCTGGCCTATGCCGTGGAGCTGGTATTCTATTGGATCTTCTACGGTTAATATATTTACTTCTATACTATTTAATTTTGTCAGTGCACTGTAGAGCGTGGTACTTTTTCCGCTTCCCGTTGGGCCTGTTACCAGAATAATCCCGTGTGTCTTTTTTATAAGTTTGTCAAATTTATCAAGATTATCATCGTCGAATCCCAGGCTTTCCATACTAAATGACATATCCGACTTATTTAACAAACGAAGTACTATTCGCTCTCCATAATAGGTTGGAAAGGTCGAAACCCGTATGTCAATATCCTTGCCTGCTATCTTGAGCTGGATCCGCCCGTCCTGGGGCAGCCGGTTTTCGGCGATATTCAGGTTTGCCATGATCTTTATCCTGGAAATTATAGCTCCCTGGTATCGCTTGGGCGGGGTAAACATCTGGTACAGGATTCCGTCAATCCGGTACCGCACAGTAAGATCCTTTTCATAGGGCTCAAAGTGTATATCACTTGCACGGTCGTTTACCGCTTCACGGATTATGGTGTTGACAAGCCGTATTATGGGCGCGTCATTTGCCATATCCATTATATCTTCGGTTTCCGCTATATCACCAGACAGAATTTCAAAATCGGATTCTTCCAGGTCTTCTATGAGATCGTCGGTTGACTCGGATTTTAATACATCATAATGAGTCTGGATTATCCGCTTGATCTCTTCTTTGGTGGTAAGTACCGCCTCCAGGTGAAAATCCGGAAAAAACATGTTCAGGTCGTCAAAAGGCTGAAAATTCAGCGTGTCATGGATGGCCACGACTATGACCCTGTCTTTTACCTGGCAGGGCGCTATCATATTCCTGTTTAAAAAGTGAACCGGGATCCTTCCCAGGATATTGTTGGGATCTTCAAAATCAAAGTGCATCTTGCCGTCGATCCCGAACTTGCCGGCCAGGGTCTTAATAATATCCTCTTCCGTGGCCAGGCCTTTTTTTATTAACAATTCTCCAAGACGCAGCGCCGATCCTTTCTGGCTTATGAGCGCATCCTGAAGCTGCTCTTCCGTAATAACCTTGCTTTTGACAAGGAGAGCCCCCAATGGTTTTCGTTTTCCTGTATCTGTCATAACTATTTCTACTCTCAAGAAACTAAATATTGGTTGTGCGCGGGCCTGGAAGTAGTATGGACTCTTTGGATTGCTGCGGAACTCGCTTTGCTCAAACAGTCCTCACAACCCAAAGAGCCCATACTACTTCCAGGCCGGATGCAGTTCGCAATAGTATTAAGTTTCTGACCTGTTTTTTCCCGGCTCCGCCGGTTTTTTTTTCTTTTAACCGATTACTGATCACCCGGCCCCCAGGGCCTCCGATCACCTTACTACTTTATCTGCTGCCGTAATCGCGATTGTATTCTTTTCTTCTCCGCAGTAACTCTTTCTATATCTTCCTGCTTTGTTACAATACGGGGGGTGATAAATACCAGTAAATTTGTCTTTTTATATTGCACGGATTTGGTTTTGAACAGCCAGCCCAGCAGGGGAATATCTCCCAGGAGTGGTACCTTGTTTTCGGTTTCTGTTTTCTTGGTGCTGATGAGCCCGCCCACGACTACGGTTTTTCCGTCCAGTACGGTGATCTTTGTCTTTATATCCCTTTTGCCCAACTTGGGCGGCTGACCGGTTGTCGTGTCGGTATTGGTCAACACCAGGTTGCTTTCCTGGTAGAGATCCAGGGTGATCCGTTCTTTATTCGTTATGTGCGGGGTGATCTTTAACTTGATCCCCACTGTTTTGTATTCATATGTATAGGTTTGAACATCAGTAGTGCTGGTCCTTACGTTCGACTTGACCGGGATCTCTTCCCCCACATTCAGCTCCGCTTCCTGGTTGTCTATGGTGAGGATCTGCGGTGTGGACAGGATATTAAAATTTTCATCAAACTCACTTGCGCTGATTATACTTGAAAGAGCACTGCTGGTTACAATTCCAAGGTGCATACCAAGGGCAGTAGGGAAACTTCCCCCTGTGACAGCATTGCTGCTGGAGATTGAGGCTCCGCCCGCTGTTATGGTTTCTCCAAAAACACTGCCTGCGGGAGCGCCTACGAGCCAGTTCGTCCCAAAGTTCCAGTTGTTTTCCATTCCCACTTCCACAATGAGCGCCTCTATAAGTACCTGCTCCCGTACTATGTCCAGCTCTTTGATTATCCGTCTAATCTCTTTAAATTCCTGGGGAGTAGCGGCTATAATCAGTGAATTGGTCTCTTTGCTTGCGATTATCGACAATTTTGTCTTTTTCTTTTTTGAATAGGGCGCCTGTGTCCTGGTTGCCCGCCGCGACGCGCTCGATGAACGGGTACTTTTTTTCCTGGCTATTGGGGAAGTATTGATCTTGGCATTCTCGGAAAATGGGATCCTCGACAGTACTGTTGCCATCTCTTCGGCATTGGCATTCTCCAGGTGTATAACCTGGATATTCCCTTTGGGACCCTTGATTCTGTCATCTCCGTCAACTACTCTGTCAAGAGCCTTTGAAATTCCCAGAAGTCCTTTTACTTCATGAGAGGTTCCCGTAATAATCAGCATATTTAATGTCTCAAAGACCACAATATTGGTATTTTTCGACTTCAGCTTGCTCAGTGCTTTTGATACTTCATTGGGATCGGCATGCAATAACTCTATGAGGTGGGTAATGGTCTTCTCTTCCTTTACCTTTATATCTACTGTACTTTTCTTTGTTGTGTCGCCTTCCTTATTGTCCTTATCCCTTACTTCCACTATTATTTGAACATTCTTCTGGATAGCGTCCTTTATTGGTATTATTTTGATCAGGTTCTTCGTTTCCACTACTGCCAGGCCCTTTACTTCCAGGATCGACTTCATTACATTGTAAGCTTCCGCTACCGGGATCTTCTTGTGGGAACTGATGGTTATTTTCCCTCGTACTTTATCGTCAACTATGATGTTTTTGCCCAATAATTCGCTCATTGCGTCCAGGAATTGGGCTATTTCCATATCTTTGAAATTAAAGGAGATCTTTTTTATCCTCTTTTTCCTTCTTCTTCTCTTTTTTCTCTTCTTCTTCGCCTGGGCATTCAGTGAGCTCTTTAAAAAGGTCGCTGTTCCCGTGCCCGGTGTTATTGTAGATATTGCGTAATCAAAAAAGGGCAGTAATCCCAGTACTACCAGGATTGCCGGAATTTTCTTGAGAATTGATCGATTCATAGTAACATCCTTTATCTATATGTCTTATATATATGTGATAATATATCGTTTTATTCAGTTATATTAAGATCGAAGCTCATGGGACTTCCGCCCCGCTCCACATCAATACTTAATTTTGGTTCGTTTTTCATGTTTCCCCATAATTTCATGAGGGTTTCCGTACTGTCTATCTTGTGCCCGTTGATCCGCTTTACGATGTCCCCGCTCCGGGCTCCCAGTTTATACAGGATATTGTAGGGTTTTACCCGTATCAGCCGGTATCCTTCTACCTTGCCGTTCTTCCGGTATGGTCCCGCGCGCAAGCCCCGCATGGCATTATCCATATTGTTCAACACCTTTTGCTGAATCTCTGCCTTGCTGATATTCTGCGATAATTTCTTCCCCTTGCCGACTGAACCTTTTTTTGAATCCTTTTTGGTCTTATCATACAACTCCAGGGGAATTCTTTGCCCGTTCACTTCCAGCATCACTTTGGTAGCATATACCGCTACGAGTTTGTTTCCGTATACGTCGTTATTTGGTTCTCTTTTTCTCTTTGATAATCCGAATAATTTGGCTTTTTTCTCTCGTTTTTTCTTTATGATTGCCCGTGATATGCTCCAGGGCCCGGTTATTGTGCCCAATAATTGCAGGTCTCCTATGGCGCTTGTCTCTGCCCCGGATGCAACAGCAACTCCGCCTTCGGGAGTCAGGATTTCCGGGCCGAAAAAGTTCGACCCGATGATCACATCTTTATACTTCTCAAAGGGCTCTTTAACGTTCTGGGCTGTCCGTTTTTTTACCCGCTTTCTCTTGCTGGTCGCTTCCGGCGCTATCTTGAATTTTACCACTTCATTGACCGTTATTGCCGCGACATACGCGAATACGGTTATTGCTGCTATATTTATTAGATGATATTTGAGATTCTGCATTGCTGATTCTTACCCGGTTTATTATATTCTTTTGTGACAGTTATATGTACGAATTGTTACGAAAATAATAGCATTATTTCCAAAATCGGCACATTCGGCCCGTTGTTGTACTACTTTTCACGCTCTTCGGAAATTCCTGTTTCCAGAGATGTATTTCCAATTCTAATTGTTATATGAAAATAGTTTTTAGTCAAGTCATTTACCGGATTACAGTATAATTTCGTTGGGCGGGGTAAATTTTTTATACAAATATTCTTAAATGTTTTACCGATAGTTCACAGGCTCTCGCGAGGACTCTTGATATTTTCTTTATAATACCTTTATTATTTCTTTGTGAAATAGTCCTATCTTCTGATTAAATAATTAACAAAAAAAAATTATACTAATTAAGAAAGAAGAAGGAGAAAATTTATGTTTAAGAAATCATTGTTAGTTTTTTTGGGAATGCTGGTTATTTCCTCTACGGCTTTATTTGCACAGGATGAGCCAGGGGAGCCTGTTCCGGCTGATGGTTCTGTTGTAAAAGAAGAGAAGGGTGCGGCTGATAAGCTTTCGGATCTTGGTCTTTCCGGTAAGATGTATATTCAGTATGGAGCTGAACTTTCAACATCGGACGATTCAAATAAAAATAGTTCTTTTTCCATACAAAGAATGTATCTCCAGTATAAAAGAGATATTGGCGGTCCTTTCAGCATCAAGATCACCACTGATGTTGGACAACTCGACTCAACATCCGGTGCAACTACTGTTACCAGTGAACCATATGAGCTCTATGTAAAGAATGCCTATGTTCAGCTTAAGCAGAAGATGGGTGTAGTTACTCTTAAGTCTCAGCTCGGTATGATTGGTACTCCCAATATTGGTAAAACCGACAAAATGATGGACCTTCGATGGGTTTACAATAACTACAGTATTGATAAATCCAAAAGCATCATTGGTACATCAATTGATACAAGTGCCGACCTTGGTTTTAACTTAAGCCTTAATATTATGAAGCTGGTTGAAGTTACTGCTGACATTACTCAAGGTGAAGGTTATAAAGAAGCAGCAGAAGTTAATGATAACAAAGTTATCCACGCTATGGTTTCAATCACTCCTATTAAGGGACTGTATATCAACGGATTTTCCAAGTTCGGAAAAGTTCAGTCTTCTGATGTGAAGAGCAATTACTATGGCGGCGGCGCTGCCTGGAAATCCGATCTTATCAAAGTTGGCGCTAACTTTTTAATGGCTGCTGTTGATACTGCTGCATACACTTCTACTGAAGCATGGATTCACGCGAATCTTGACCCGGCTATTGAAATACCTATTCTTATAGTTGGTAGATTTGCTTACGGTAAGAATAATGATGTTGATGATACCGGTAATACTATAATCGGCGGCGGTCTTGGATACCAGTTCAACAAGCATTTTCGAGCTCTGGCTTACTTTGAAACCAATAGCTCAAATGCTTCCGGCTCTAAAGCCGATAGTGCCATTTATGCTAAAACAGAAGCCAAATTCTAGGTTATTACCTTCTCAGAGCTCTTTAAAAGAGCTCTGAGAAGGTACCCCCCGAAGGAGCGGTTTCCGGCCGGAATTCCCTGAAACAGCACAATCTCCGGAACAAACACCAAAAACACCCGGTAAATAAACAGTTTCATCTTCAGGAAAGAGCCCAGGAGGCACAATCAGGGGAACAGTTCTCTCATAAGGACAAAGCAATGCCGGGCGGGCCTAAGGCTCGCTTTGAAAAAAGGTTCTATTTAGAAGA
>JAAENB010001242.1 GCA_024224995.1 bacterium
ATGCAAAAGCAGGCAAACAAAAAACAGGTACGTAGTATGGCGATAATTCTCATAATGGGTGTCGCTCTTTTAAGCGGTTTGGGAACCAATAAACTCAAAGCCAAAGATTCAGCAAACAGGTTAGCGGGCGCGATTACCTATATTAAGACCAATGTAGGGAATGAGCAGGGAGAAGAAATACAGAGTCTTCTGAATAGTCATAAGAAAGCAGAACAAGATAGAATAAGCGCGTCCATTTCACTGAATAGCTGGAAAAAAAATAAAGCCAAACGGAATGGGCTCCGGGCTATTTTATTATGTGAGCGGCTTTTAATAAAGGAAGAAGCAGATAGAACACAGGCAATGACCGAAACCAAAGGAGGCTTAACAGAAAACAATATTACCGAGGACAAAATCAAAAGCAGGCTTAAAAGCTGGTTCACAATCAAAGGGGCCGATGGATCGGATATCATTGCCTGGATAAAAAAGAACCATACAAGCCAACTCCCCGAATGGAGTTCACTTGGCCTGCACCTGAAAGATGTAGTACGGGGAAAAAAATACCCAAAGAATTATCCCTGTTATACCGCCCTGGTAATTTCCGCATTCCAGACCGGGGTAATATCAAAGCGCTGGTTATACAACTACTGGCTGCCCTCAGACAAAGATAAAGATCTCAAAATAAAAAATGACTTATTTATTAAAAACGGTGAAGTTGACACAGGCAATATCGACGGCATCCCTGCTTGTTCCACTATTGTTTTTGATTTCACAGGAATGATAAAGCCGCTGAACCATGTTGTTATGTCTCTTGGAGACGGAACATCTCTGAGTCATAATGGCGGAACCGCGAAGAAACCCAATAGCGTCGTTCTGAAGAATATCGCCGCTTCTGAAGTAGACTATTTCAACAACCAGGTAGCGCTGCAAAAAATTAAGACAAATTTAGGCCGCTGGGAGGAAAGTAAAAGTCATATTTTACCAACCCGTCTTTTACGATGTTTCTACCCCGCCAGGGAACTGGACCCCATATCCGGCAAATCCAAAGTCGCGTATGAGATGAAAGCCTATAAACCTTTCTGGCTGGGATACAACGCCAACGAACTATAACATATTCTTTCCCCCTTTCTGAGAAGGCGCGGCCGCGCCTTC
>JAAENB010001243.1 GCA_024224995.1 bacterium
GTTGCAGTGCAACGCCTTTACTGGCTGGTTTCTGGCCAGGGTTATGGAGACTCTGAGGAGGGATGCGACTCCTGCGAGGGGATCGGTGTTTATCTGGGATTCCCCTCTGTGGTGTTGACCCGGGACAACATCCCCTCGCAGGGGTCGCACCCCTCGCAGGGGTCAGGGGGCGCCCCCCCGGAAACCAGCCCTATTTAAAAAGAAGTTTCTTGAGAGCGCCGGACCCTGATGATGTATCAATCATTCTCCGCTTTCGGGAAACTCTCTTGACAAAATGAGCCCTTTAATGCCGGATATTAGCATGAATAAAGAACAGAGCAAAAAAGACTCCTTTTGGGAGATATCAACAAATATAACGAGAAGAGACCTGTTAAAGGTGCTGGCTGCCTCAGGCGCGGCAGCGGCGCTGCCCGGTAGTATGGGGTGTTCTTCAATGGCCGTAAGAAAACTTCCCGAACTGGATTATTCAGGGGAGCTGCGGCTTGAGAACTGCAGCCTGGTTGATGTAAAAAAAGGGACCGTTATTCCCGGGGCTGTTGTGCGGATCAGGGACGGGAAAATAGTATTTGCCGGGCCCCGAGTCCGCGCGGGAGAACTTGCTGCCGCTAAAGGGGTGGAAGTTCTGGATATGGAGAACCGCTATATTATGCCGGGGTTTATTAATGGGCATGTCCATATGACCCTGCCCGGAACTTCATCGTTTAGTGTCTTCAATACCGCGTCGTTTTACCGGCAATTGAGAAGGAGTTTTGTGCTGGAACTGGAATCGGGAGTGACTACCGTGCGGGATATGGCATCGCTGCCGGTGCTGCTGCAGGATTATATTGATCTGGTGGAAGAAGGATCTCTTCCCGGTCCCCGGGTTGTTCGCGGCACACCCTTTGTAACCATTAAAGACGGTTATCCCGATATTAATCCCTCTACGATCTCTATCTTTACCAGGATGTCCACGGTGCTGTATGGTTCCCTTAATACAGCCTATACGGACCTGGATGATCTCAAAGAAAAACTGGCGGATGCTCTTGCCAACGCGTCGTTTATTAAGATCGCTACGGACCATACCTCAACAATGTGCGGCAGAGGACGAATCCCTACGTACAGTCATAAACAGCTGGCCTATATTTTTGACGTGGCCGCAAAGAAGAAGCTGCCTGTTTCGTGCCATGTCTTAATGAAAGAGGGGCTTGCCAGGGTTCTCAAATACCCTGTTGCTACAATCGAACACCTGCCTTCGGACGGTTTCATTAGTGATGAAGAATTAAAGACCATGTCCGATAAAAAAATAGCAGTGATCCCTACCTGTATCCTGGGAAACCTCTATCTCCTGGAAGAAGCGTTTAAAGAACTGCCGCCGGAGTATGAAACCGAAGATATTAAAAACGAATTAAAGATTAGAAAGGAATACTGGGATTCCATTACGGAAAAAGATTGCGAGCCCTTTGTTCATGAGTCCAACCGGGAAGCTATTTCCTTATTCAGGAAAATGACGTTTAAAGAAATATATGAAAGCGGTGATTTTCTTGTTAATCCCCACCTGGGTTTTAAAGGCGTGTTATACGGTAAAAATAATATCCAAAAGATCCGGGATGCGGGACTCCGCGTTGGCTGTGGGACCGACGCGGGAGTTCCCATGAATTATCACGGCACCATCTGGCGTGAGCTGGAGATCATGTCCCGCCTGGGATTCACCAACCATGAGATCCTGAAGTGCCTTACCCTGAATAACGCGGCCATATGCGGAATGGAAGACAAAATCGGTTCCCTGGACCCGGGTAAATTTGCCGACCTGGTTGTTCTGAAAAAGAATCCCCTTAAAGATATTACTGCCTGCCGCAAGCCCGATATTGTCTTTAAAGAGGGAAAAGTAGCTGCCTTGCGAACGGAAAATATTCAATTGAAACAAAATAAAATAAAATAATGAACAATTTGTTTTTTTATTCATTAATCGCTTGACTAATATTACCTTCCTGTACATTTGTCCTGGTATATGTACATAAAAATACAGGGTAAAGGTACAAGGAACAAGGTGAAAGTCAAGAAATTCCTGTTAGTTGCCTTGAGACTTGCTCCTTTAACCTTTTCCCTGACTTAAAGGTAAAAAAAATGAAAAAACAGATTAAAAAGTTGGAAGGAAAGAAACGTTTCCTTGTGTTGGTTATGGGCCTGCTTTTGGCCGGTAGTATTGTTGCGGGGTGTGATGCTAATTGGGAAGAAGAGTTGGCGTCGCTTGATCCGCGGCAGCAGGCGTATAAGGTTTATATGTATTTAATGGAAAATCCCTTGTTGGATGAAGATACGATGAACCTGATCCCGTACTGGGTGCCCATGTATGGCGATATCAACAATTCGCATTATAATCATGCCGCTCAGGTTAAAAGTGATGAATTTGGTAATTCCGCGCATGTTCCCGTGATTACTGAAATTATTGTTGCTGATGAATGGAATATTCCCGGCAATGTGGGCCAAAAGGTTCATGATACCTTTTTTGAAGGATATCCTGAGTTTATTTTCAATGTCAGTTTTTCCTGCGGCGCTTCAAACCCCTTTATGGATGGGACCGCAACGTATACGGACCCGGACTCTATCTGGTTTAATGTCTTTTTTGGATACTATGAAATCAATGTTCCCCTTTCAAAATGGGACAGGCCCTTTGGCTATATGGAAAAAGACGGAAAGCTCGTACCCAATCCCGATGAGGCTCTGCGCCTGGGAAAGGCCGACTGGAATTATTTTTCAAACTATATGTACGGCGTGCCCGAAGAATATATTGAACCCTACAACGAGATTGATTATGATGAAATTGAGGTTATTGTAGATCCCTCCCGGGAACAGATCGGAGACAACTACTGGGATATTATTGAAATTAAAAACGTTGAAGTTGTTACTGCCTATTACTCCGGAAAGGACGGCAAAGAGCTGGTGAATAATGATTCGCTCTTCACTCCTGTCTGGCGTGCCTCCTACGGCTATTCCAATCCCAATGAAGCTTATGAAGAGAGCTTTTTCCCGGTGAAAATGAGCGCGAAGTTCTATATGACCTATAAAATTGAGTACGATAAAGATCTCGGTGAAATGGCCTATAAAACTTATTATTTCGGCGGCACCAAAAATGATTTTTACAGTGACAAAGAGGCAAACAACAGGTTTCTTGCAGAACAGCTGGATGCGGTTCAAAATGTGATAATAAATAATTATCCGGACCTGGGGTTTGGGGAGTAAGGTGATCTGGTGGCCCTGGGGGCCGGGTGATCGGTGATCGGTAAAGAAAGAAGGCCGTAGAGGCGTTGGAAACAGGGACAAGGTACAAGGAGAAAGGCGGGAGTTTCTTGCCTTTTACCTTGCACCTTGAACCTGTTTTTAATAAACCCAGCCCATTATCCCCTGGCCGAAGATGTTCATGAGGATTGGAACCGCGTAAAAGATCCCGACAGTAATAAGTTTGCTTTTCATGGTTTTCCTGGTGATAACGAAGATCGCGGCGCAGAAAAAGTGAAAATAGCCGATGAGGAAGATGAGCCATAATCCGCCAAATGACAGGTTCCAGAATGAGTATTCCCATACCAGGTGATTTCCAATATTCAGAAAACACTCCACGAATACGCATAGTGCCGCAAAGGCTATGGCCCAGAACCATTTTTCCGGTAATCCCAGAATTTTTACTTCTTTATCTTCCGTCAGGGTATGATAAAAAATTATCCCCGCCAGGAGAAAAAAGAACATGATCTCGATGTTCCAGCCAATCATGGTTCGAAGCGCTGTATCGCCGGGTGCGGTCCAGAATGCCGAGCGCCCCGTAAGTACCATTATCCAGCCGTTCCATGTCTCGTTAAAGAAATCAACTCCAAATATGGTAAGTCCGGCCAGAACCGCGTTCCAGTTCCCCGTGCTTTTGGCTTCTTTAATCTCTTTTGTATAAATATAAATAACGATTACCAGCAGGGGAATTACATACCACTTGAGCATGGAAAAGTCCCGCAAACCGTTAAGCGCCTGTATTGTAGCTTCTGTCATAAAAAGCCTCCTGATTTAGATTGTGAAATAATGAACAAGATGTTTACTTGTTCATTGTCGGAGATGTGCAGAATCCTGTCAAGAAACTCTTTTTAAATAGGGCTGGTTTCCGGGAAGAGAGACGTTGCACTGCAACGTCTCTCAGAACCAGACCCTTGCCGGAGCATCTTCGGAAACAGACCCCGGTATCACCACAGTTTCTGACCTATTTTTCCCGGCCATCCGGTCCCTGAGCGGAGCCGAAGGGCCGGGTCGATATACCTTATTCCTCTATCCCCTTCACAACCCCAATTATCTTTTTAATCGACTCCAGGCCAATATCGTCAATATTGATCTCTTCCGGGTGGAGGAAGATATAGTCCGAGACATCGTCATCGGCTTTGATGGCCTCAAAAGAGGGGACTGCGCAGAAATATGCCAGGTCCAGGGTAAAGTAGGTAAGTCCGCCGTAGAGATAACGGTTTGGGAAGGAGCCCAGGTAGGTGAAATCGCGAATTTCAAGGTTCAGCTCTTCGCGGATCTCCCGTTTCAGAGCGTCTTCTCCCGATTCCATGAGGTCCACAAACCCTCCGGGAAGATCGAGCGTCCCTTTCAGGGGATCTATTCCTCTCCTGGTGAGAAGGATCTTCCCCTGGGAATTTTTTATTATGGCAACTACGGCGCCCGATGGGTTGATATAATAATTAAAAGAGCAGCTGCCGCATAGGAACGAGTTTTTCCCGTCGTGGGTAAAGGGGCTGTGTCCGCACCTGGGGCAATGGGTAAAGATCTTTTCCGGGTATGTTTCTGTGTAGTTCATTTCTCTATAAGAAAGAGCTTTTCCCTTGTTGTCAATTAATATTTGACGGGGCAGGGGGTAAATTTATAATCGCTGATATTTGATAGCAGCGATAGTAGTTGGTGCGTTCGGGAATTAGCCCTGGTGCCGGTATCCTGCTGTAAAAAAGAGAAGACAAATGTATTGTGATATGATATACAGAGAGATCCCTCATTGGAATTGGAGCGGCTGTGACTGCTAATGAATTATTTGACCTTGTTTAAAAAAACAAACCTGTTCTATGGTTTTATCATACTGATTCTTCTTTTTTGTTCTCCCGGAGCGCTCCATGCTGTTGCCTGGACCTTTGGCATTGATGACGCAGGCAGGCATGAGTTTGTTCTGGAACTGGACCCTTATTATTCTGATGTGGAGTATATTTATTCCATTACGTCGGCGCCGATCCCCAAGATTTATCTTGAGAAAGAATGGAGCGCCTATTGGTACCTGTTTACGAATATGTACAAACCCCGGTTTATCCTCCTGGAGGCCAGCGCCTACCCGCTTCCCATTGCCGGGGTCTATATCAAAAAATACGCCAGGGATTTTTATGACGATACCGAGGTTTACTCCCACCTGAATATTATCAAAGCCATTACCGAAGGCTTTCCCGAGCCCTATGCCTTTTCCCTCTTTCTGGGCAATGTGACCGATTATGTTGAAGGTGAAGGAGAAGAGATGGAGATCGTGGGCAAGGGGTTCAGCGGCCTGCTCTTCAGTTACGGCAACAAACACATTGTCGACAATACCATGGTTAACGATCACTGGATGGAAACGGAGATCAAACTTAAAGGCTCCGATATCCGGGGAAAACACGACCTCTCATGGAGCTACAGCCTGGGCGCCAAATTCCATTTTAACGATGAGATCAAAGATGCCCTGTATCTCTCCATCAAAAGAAGCCGTATCGATTTTGTTGATGAGGACATTAACTTCCTCTGGAAGTTCTTAACCAGGAACAGCGAACAGGAGTTCCGCATCGATTTTCACCTCCAGGAATTCTACAAAGGAAAAGTCACCCGCTATCATTTCCTCTTTGGAAAAAAATTCCCCATTGACGACGGCACCGTCACGCTCTCCCTGGGTTTTGGTGTTATTAAGATCATGTCAAGCGGCTATACCGGTACATTGGAGCAGCAGATCAATGACCGGTGGAGTTTTATGATCCGGCCCAATATTCATATAAAATTGGACTAACCCTGGTGTGTAGGGGCCTGTTCCCGCCCTCCGCTCACTTCGGCTCCGCTCAAAAAAGAGTTGTTTTTTTTAACATGCTTATTTAGAGTAACAAAAAATTGTCTAAAATTCAAAAATAAATCAGGGAGGAAGTCATGAAGAAAATTATTTTAGCTCTTTTGCTGTTTGGAGTTATTTTATCCGTTTTATCCGTTTTTGCCGACGGTGCTCGAAGAGTTGGCACCGGTATTGAATGGGAGGCTCATAACATAAGAGTTGTTGTTACTAATGGAAAGGATGATAAGTTTATAAGCTTGAAAGGATTATATAGCAAGAAGTTGTTTAAGACGAAGGGATGGAAAGTAGGCAAGGGTGATGTTGAAAAAAAAGGTTTCCCATTCCTTCATGAAGGCTCGTTGATTAAGACTGTAATTGACAATAATGATAATGGTATAGATGCGTGTCCGGAAATAGTTTCAATGGGAGTTTCGACTATAAAAAAAGAGATTTTGATTGCTCGCAGTAGAGCAATGGCATTGTTGTACAAAACAATGAAAACTGCCTATCTAAAAAACGATGTCGAAAAAAAGAGTTTACGCAAGGGAACACATGAAAAATGTGTTGCCGCAAAAGATATTATATTCCATTATCATAGAGAGATAGAAGAGGATAGTTTTTTAAAAGAAGACCAGGATGATAAACCTGGGACTCCTCGCTGGGAGCTATGGCTTATAAAAGACAGCAATGAATGGAGAAATCAACTACAAGTAAGTAACAGGATAGTTGACGCAAAAGCCGCAAAACTTTATTTTTGCAGTCAAGGCGAAGATGCTAGCGACGTAGAAGAGGTTGTGTATCATCTGAATTTTGGAATACCGCTAAGTGACCTGTA
>JAAENB010001244.1 GCA_024224995.1 bacterium
GCAGTGCTATTTAGTTTCTGACGTATTTTTTTTTCTGCTAAACCGGGTCGGTCGTGTCTCAATATACCGAAAACGTATTCCGGGTTCATATCCCTTATACTGTCCACTGCTCTTATGAAAGTAATTTCAGCACCGCTTCGGAATAGGTTTTGAATTCTCCCGATATATCTGTTATGATCTCTTTTTCGTGATGTCCGGAGAGGAGATGGGTAAACGATCTGAGGAGGGCTGCTGCGTTTTCAAGTTTTTCTCCGGAAAGTTCCAGGATCCTTTGTATTACCGGTGAATTCATATTAACATAAAGATATGCCGATACCTTTTCCTCAATCTCCCCGGTATAGAGCCTGGCCAGTCCCAGGGCCGCAGTACTGATGCGGCGGTCGGCTTCGTCCGATTCAATACGGTTTTTCAACTGCTGTTCACGATCCGGAATAAGCACCATTGGTAAAAAATCCGGCTTGAATGCGGCAGGGATTATTTTACGGTTTTCTCCTTGAAGCAACGACTCTAATTTCTCCAGGTTTTCCGGTTCTACGTGCTCCGGAGCAAAGAGATGGCGGTTTCCTTTTTCCGTACCCAGTTTTACTATGGGAATTCCGTACAATTCTCCATACCTGAGACAAAAGGGAAGGGCTGCGTACCGGAATCCCGCGACTATTGGCGTCATAAGTGATCTGAATATAACTTCTTCATACCCGCTTTGTTCATTTATGGATACATATATGGTGTTGTCGGATTTCTTCAGGATGGCCCCGATGGTCATTTCACCTTCCGATGTGGGCAGCTTCAGATCGTGAGCAAGCAACTCAAAGAGACGGTCATCGCACAAAGCAGCTCCCAGAAGCGCCTCATTGTGTCTTGACATGATGAGCCGCCAGGCTGCTTTTTCCTCTTGCGCGATCTTAGATATTCCTTCTACGAGAGCATCGTTTAACTGGCGGCAAATCGCGGTATAGGTCTCGTCTTTTTGAATATCTTCCCTGCTGGCGGTAGGAGAGAGGGCGTCCGATTCTATGACCCCTCCGGCAAAACCGGCCCAATCGGGCAGCAGCTCCCGCTCATCACGGCTTATCATCATGCCCCGGATAAATACCGATACATTCCTGTTGTCCGATGTTCCGTAGGTTGAAGCATCCTGTATCCAGATAAGTCCCCTGGCTTCACTTTCGTTTGTACTGCATACCGGTATGGTGCAGAGCGGTGCAAAGGTGTGCTCAAAGCGCTCGGCGAATTCCAGGGCCTCTTTTTTTTGTAATTGGGACGATGATGTTGAATTATCCCCTGTTCGCCAGGGTGGGTTCAGATTGTTAACCGGGTAGCTGTGATGGTTTAAATATACCGGTACCGGTAGTAAGCAGCAATAGCGTTCCAGGAGGCTTCCGGTGATATATGAATCGGCAAGATCATGGAACTGCTCCGAGAGATGCAGTTGTATGCGCGTGCCGATTGCCCGGGGCTCCGCCGGTTCTATACTGTATCGTTCGGCTCCGGTGCTAACGAAATGCCAGCCGCTATTGGGGTCCTTGTAAGAGGTTGTTGTTAGATCCAGCCTGTCGGTAACCACGTAAGCGGAAAGGAATCCAAAGCCAAAGTATCCTATCATGCTGTCGTTTACTTCCCTGTCCAGATCATTCTCCCGTAAAAGCCGGGTATACCCGGAACCAATCGTGGCGATAAATTCAATAATTTCATCCCTTGTGAGTCCGGCTCCGTTATCTTCTATAATAAGAATTCCCCTGGCCTGGTCGGTTGTAATAAGAATTTTCGGCGCGTAAGAATCTATGTCACTGCCCGTAAGGGCCTCTATCTTTCTGCGGACGCAGGAGTCATGGGCGTTTTGAACCAGCTCTCTAATCACCACTGTTGGTGTTGAGTAGAGATGCTTGCTCAAAAGTTCTATGAGTGCACTAAGATTTACACTGGTTGAATGAAGTTCTGCCGGCATTTAATTACTTGTTATAGCGCATTTGATAAATCAAAGACCCACCTGGTTATACCAATAAGGACCAGGATAATCCCTTCGGAACGTGAGAGGCGCCACCCGGTTCTCATAAAGAAAATAACCAGGATTACCATTCCCGACAACATAAAGAGGGAGCCGTAGGCGTCTTTGATAATATTCATTGGATTAATTATTCCTGCCAGTCCAAGTACTCCCATTATATTAAAGAGATCACTTCCAATAAGGTTTCCGGCAGACATGCCGTGTTTGCCTTTAAGGACCGCTGTTAGTGACGTTGCCATTTCAGGAGCAGATGTTCCGGCTGCTACAATGGTTACCGCAATTACCCAGTCCGAAATTCCCACTGTTTTGGCTAAAAAACTTGCGGATTCAACAAGGAAATGGCCTCCCGATACAACTATTGCAATACTGAGAGGCAGAATTATTGCATCTTTCCAGGTCGCAGGGTCGTGACTGATCTCCTCGTCGTCAAGGGGCTCTTTTTTTATGAACAGGAATACGAGATATCCTATTAGCAAGGTCAGCAGTATGCCGCCTTCATATTGGGCAAGATGCAAATCATGAAAGAAAAGAAGCAGCAGCAGGGTTACCCCTATCATAAATACTCCGTCCCGGTATACCAGTTTTCGTGTTGTGACTATACTTCGTATTATTGCAACGGATCCAAGAATAAAACCAAGGTTGAAAATATTCGATCCCACAATATTTCCCACTGAAATATCCGACTGCCCGTTAACTGCGGCATTTATGGTAACCGCGAATTCCGGGGCTGATGTTCCAAAGGCAACAACAGTGAGCCCAATAACCAGGTCGGATATCCCGAATTTCGCCGCGATCCTGCTTGCTGATTCTACCAGGACGCTGGCTCCTTTCCAGAGAGCAGCAACCGCAAGCAGGAGCATTGCTATACTGAGTACTACAACGAGATAGTGAATTACTACAAAAGGTGTCATGATCCCTCTTTATTTTTATTTGGTTTTCTAGTGAAATATATCGTTATTGCGCCTGGTAAAAGAGTAACAGCTCTTCCGGAGATTGAAAATATTCTTGTTTCAACCTCCGGAAGAGCTGTTACTCTTTTACCTGAATGACGTTTTGCTAATCTTCACCACGATGTATTATATCTTTTCTATTTTTTTTGTTTTTAGCGACTTATATGCCGACTCTATTAACTTGAGCTCCATGGCTATTCGTTCTGTTGTAAAGTCCCAGGGTTTGTCCGCAATATAGTTTTCAACCAGGGACCGGTGCATTGCTTTGAATCCAAGGAAATCGAAGAGGTTGGTTATATAAAAGCCTCTCTTTTTTCCTTTACAGGAAACAAAAAGCCCGTTGCTTTCAAAGCTAATGACTCCTTCTGTTCCGTATATTTTTGACTTTCCTATTCCCTTTAAAGAGTTTGGTATCCGCCATGAATGAAGCAGTTTTCCCCAGCTTCCGTTTGAGAATTGGACCTGCATGGTTAGCGTGTCTTCAAAAGGGACAGTGGTATCGTACTCAACTGCCGGTTTAAAGGCTATTACGCCTTCCGGGTCTGATCCTGCCAGGGATACAAGGAGATTTACCCAGTGAACTCCTCCCTCAAGCAGGGCTCCGCCTCCCATCAGTTCCGCGTCGGTCCGCCATCCTGTGGTGGTGTCACGGTTTGTTTTGTTTACTTCAATAAAAAGCGGGTCTCCTATATGACCCCGGGATATATAGTCCCGGACCTTTCGAATAAAGGGCTTGTACATGTAGTTTTCCGCTACTGTACAGCGTACCCCGTTTTTTCCCACCGCAGTGAGTATTTTCTTGAGCTCAGTACTGTTCCGGGTGATTGGTTTTTCTATAATAATGTCTTTTTTGTTATTGGCCGCTTCAACCGCGATTTCCCAGTGATAGGCATGAGGGGTTGTAATAAAGGCTATATCATACGTATCAGAGGCCGCTGCCTCTGCGTAACTGCCGAAACTGTTTACCCCTTTATATTTTTGTCGATATTCGTCCGATTTTTGTTGATCTCGACTGGCAAAGGAGAGCTCTATTTTGGAGTAGAGCCCTTTAAGGATCTTCGCGTGCCGTCCTGCTATATCTCCGCATCCGAAAAAACAGATTTTCGGTAGTTCTCTGGTCATAGGTTTCATTAGCGAATTTCCACCCCTGTTTCAAGAGCGTCTGTTAGAGTTTCCGGTGAGTATTCTACAATTCGGGCTCCTGTTCCGGAGTCAGCTTCCAGCCGGTGAAAAGTTCCCGGTGTTTTTTGAGATGACCAGGCTTCATGAAATCCTTTGATACAGTCCCGGCTATGGGTTGTTGCAAATACCTGGACAGTAAGCCTTTCCGATAAGGTAAATATCATTTTCCATAAGTTTGAATGCACGTTCCAATGAAGGCCGTTTTCAAATTCATCTATCAATAATACCCCGTTTTTTGCGTTTACCATAGCCAGGATAATGTGAAAAATCCGGGTCATGCCGTCACCCAATGTCTTGAGCGGAATACCTTCTTTTGTGCCTTTATAGCGTGCTATTGGGATGCGGCTGTCATCCGTATCTCCAACAAGGGCAATATCCTGAATCCCCGGATCTATTAACTTTAAGCCGGAAATTACTTCGTTTTTTAAGTCTGTCAGGTTTATTTTATCCCATAACGCGGTTATTTTTATATCTATAATGCCCTGAGGAGGAACCAATTGAATGGTGTGCTGTCTCCTTTCATGTTTTCCATAGTAATTTTTGTTTTTTCGTGTATTGAGCGCCTCAATGAGGCTGCTTTTACCTGAATTGTTCTTACCGGTAAACAGGTTAACTGCACCCAACCTGTTGATGGTTAATTCTTTAAAATGCCGAAAGTCGCGGATGTATAGTGTATCTAACATAATTTTCCCGGGTGTTTTTGTTATTTTGAACCTTTAGATATAAAATTTAAAATAATTATGACAGGGAGTCAAGTAAATTAAGTGCAAAATTGTAAATTACTGTTTCCAGCCGCTCCAGCTTCGAAGCAGACATCATAATAATTATCTTCTTAACAAACGTCTTTTCCACTGCGGAAGAATCCTGGTTTAATGCATGGGCCTCAATGTACTTCAGTTCAATCATATAGCTGAATTTGGTCATGTCAGTGACAAAATCCCTCAAAGGCCATTGCATTAAAAAGATTCTTTAAGAAATAGGTGTCGATATCCAGGTCATAGACATCGGCAACAGCAGTTCTAAGATAGCCCCAGGGAACCCGTCTTTACAAGTTCTCAATTATTGTACCGGCATACTCCGCGGTAGAGGCTTTGCCGCCCAGGTCGGCAGTAAGGTTTTTTTTCTGCTTAATTACACTGCGCAGGGAATTTTTTATTTTCTCCGCGGCCTT
This sequence comes from bacterium, assembly GCA_024224995.1. Next base: position 5,309 of record JAAENB010001244.1, read on the forward strand.
GTTCTCACCAAGATGCTTAAGCATAAGAGCACCGGCCAGTATCAACGCAGAGGGATTGGCTATTCCTTTGCCGGCAATATCGGGAGCGGAACCGTGTACCGCTTCAAAAATAGCATAGTCGCTGCCGATATTCGCTCCCGGCGCCATGCCCAGACCGCCAATAAGACCGCTGGCAAGATCGGAAATGATATCACCAAAAAGATTTTCCATAACCATAACATCAAAATGGTGGGGGTCCATAACAAGTTTCATTGCGGTTGCGTCTACGATCATTTCTTCGTACTCAATTTCCGGATAGCTGCGGGCTATCTGCTGAGCCACGTCAAGGAAAAGGCCGTCACTTAATTTTAAGATGTTCGCTTTGTGCACAACCGTAACTTTTTTTCGCTTATACTCCCGGGCTGTTTTAAACGCAAAGTCAATAATACGCCGTGATCCTTTTTCAGTGATAATTCTCAGGCTCTCAACAACACCAGGGGCAACAACATGTTCAAGTCCGCTATAAAGACCCTCAGTATTCTCACGGACAATAATAAGATCGATATTCGAATATTTTCCCGGGACTCCCTTAATCGACTTCACCGGGCGATAGTTGACGTAAAGGTCCAGTTTCTTACGAAGTGAAACATTGACCGAGCTGAATCCATGTCCAATAGGAGTTGTCAAAGGCCCCTTAAGAGCCACCCTGTTGCTGATGATGGAATCAAGAGTTTCAACGGGGAGAGGAGAATCATGACGGTCCATGATCTCTGCTCCGGCATCCCTGGTATGCCAATCAATGGGAACGCCGGTGGCGTCAATAATGTCCTTTGCTGCTTTTGTGATTTCCCGGCCAATGCCGTCGCCGGGAATGAGGGTTACGGGATAGCTCATTTTGTCCTCCTGTGATATTTATTTTATAACATCAGTAAAAAAATTATTCCCTTTATCGTCACAAATAATAAAAGCCGGGAAGTCTTCAACTTCGATTTTTCTCACCGCTTCCATGCCAAGGTCATCAAAATCAATAAGCTCAACACTTTTTATATGTTCATCGGCCAGCAGCGCAGCCGGACCACCGATTGAACCCAGGTAGAATCCTTTATGTTTTTCACAGGCCTGTGTTACGGAATCGGAACGGTTTCCTTTCGCCACCATGACGAATGATCCGCCTTTTGCCATAAACTCTTCAACATAGATATCCATTCTCTGCGCAGTTGTGGGGCCAAAGCTGCCTGAAGGTTTTCCCGCGGGCTGTTTGGCCGGACCGGCATAATAAACCGGGTGGTTTTTAAAATACTCCGGCATTTCTCCGCCATTTTGTAATATCTCATTTATCCCGGCATGGGCACTGTCTCGCGCGACAATAAGGGTTCCCGTTAGGCTGAGTCTTGTTTTTACGGGATACCGTGATAATTGTTCGCGAATTTTATCCATAGGCATATTCAGATCAATTTTTACCGGGGGCTTCAGGTTTATTCTCTCCTGGGGTAAATATTTCTTCGGATCTTTTTCGAGTTTTTCAAGAAAGATCCCTTCCTTTGAAATTTTTGCTTTTATGTTCCGGTCCGCGCTGCAGCTCACCCCCATGCCAACGGGACAACTTGCGGCATGACGGGGCATGCGGATAACCCTGACGTCGTGAGCCAGGTATTTCCCGCCAAACTGGGCGCCAATACCGCTTTCAGACGCAATACGAAGAATTTTTTCTTCCCAGAGAATATCGCGGAAAGCGGAGCCTGTTTCACTTCCCCATTGGGGAAGATCATCATAATAACCCGCAGAGGCGAGTTTTACCGCCTTTAAATTAGCCTCCACAGAAGTTCCGCCAACGACAAGAGCGATATGATATGGCGGACAGGCGGCAGTTCCGAGAAGTTTTATTTTTTCTTTGAGAAAGCCGGAGAAGGATGATTCATTGAGGAGCGATTTCGTCTCCTGGAAAAGATATGTTTTATTCGCGGAGCCGCCGCCTTTCGCGATGAAGAGGAATTTATATTCCATCCCCGTAGTCGCGTAAATATCAAACTGGGGCGGCAGATTTGTGCCGGAGTTTTTTTCATCAAACATGGAATAGGGGATGATTTGTGAATACCGGAGGTTTTTTTCAGTATATATATCGTAAATACCCCGGGCAATGGGGGCTTCATCACTGAAGCCGGTCCAGACCTGCTGCCCTTTGTGTCCAATAACAATTGCCGTTCCCGTATCCTGGCAAAAGGGGAGTTCTCCCTTTGCTGAGGTTGCGGCGCTTCGAAGAAGTGTTTCCGCGACAAAACGGTCATTGTCGGATGTCTCTTTGTCGCTAATGATTTTTGCAACCTTTTCGAGATGAGAACTCCGCTGGAAAAATGCCATATCATTGAAGGCCTGGTACGCGAGAAGCCGCAGCCCTTCCTCTTCTACAGCCAGGATCTCTTTGCCGTTAAATTCCAATAGCTTGATATGCTTATTGCTGATACATTCATAGTTGGTTTTATCTTCCTGGTGCGTTATCATTGGCCGGTACATAAAGTCTCCCATATGAAATCCTCCTTATTATATGCTACTGTTCTAGTGTTATATGAAAATAATATGTTCTGTGGATTTTTTTTTAAAATTGAAGAACCGATATTAGGCTGCGTAAATAAAAATGTCAACCCTTAATCTTTTTTCTCTTAATGAATTATTGTTTTTGGTTCGGTAGTTGTACAAATGAAAATTCTATGTGCACATAACAGTCGCCTTTCGTCAAAGAATTTGTTTTTTTGAATAATTTTTATTATTTTAATTGACAAAATAAAACCTATGGTGTCTGGTTAGGACTCCTAAGAACGATATTTGGTAGTAACCAGATCAGGAATCCTTACTATCTGCATTACACGCTGCTGCATTGAAATTGAATTTACATTCTTAAATCTTGAAAACTTTGTTTCTGTATTGAATTTATAAAAAATATATATTTTCTTTGTAAAAAATTTATATTTTCTTTATAAAAGATTTATATAAAAAATTTATATAGAATTTATATAAAATTTATTTGGAATATAATGGTTAACATGATTGTTGCGTAAAAAAATGTAATGGTTAACATGATTGTAATATAACAAAATATAAAATTTTACATGATTGTAACATGAAAAAATATGTTTTATCAAGGAATAAAAATGAAACAAGGAATCTGGTTTTATCTTTCATCTTCTATTGGGAAAAAACAGGTTATGGCGGTAACAGGATTTTGCTGTATCCTTTTTTTCCTCGTCCCTCACTTTATTGGGATCATGTTGTTTCACCTGGGTCCCGAGACCTTTAATGGGTATGCCGCAAAACTGCAGCAGCTCGGTATTATTATGAGGTCTGCGGAAGTTTTTTTGGTTATAATTTTTTTAACCCATATTCTGTTTGGGCTCCGGGTGGTTGTGGAGAACCGGATCGCGCGCGGAGGCAGTTACTATAAGTATTCTTCTTCAAAAAAACGGACTCTATCCGGAAGAACCATGCCCTATACCGGCGCAATTATCATTGTTTTTGTTATGCTTCACCTCTTTGATTTTACGCTGGTGGATCATGCGGCATTGAGCCCGGTAGTCGGCGGAAATGATCTTGGGCTGTATGGAATTGTTGCCAACAGTCTTTTGCTGCCGGTAACGGCAGCCGGGTACGGTATTGCCGTTCTGGCAGTGGGGCTTCATTTAAGCCATGCTTTTCAAAGCTCGTTCCAAACGGTTGGAATGTCGCGTGAAGATTTTATGGTCTGGATCAAAAGGGCCGGTGTTCTTGTTGGTTTGATATTTGCCATAGGGTTCTTGAGTATCCCTGTTGCGATTAATGTTAAATTCGGAAGTTTTTAATAAGCAAATAAAATATAAATAAAAGAAATATAATAAATAAAAGAAAAAAATTATGAAAATATTAGATGCCAAAATACCATCGGGACCTATTGAAAAAAAATGGTCAAATCACAAATTTAACATGAAGCTGGTGAATCCTTCCAACAAAAGAAAATATAAAGTCATTGTTGTTGGAACGGGACTTGCCGGCGCGTCCGCGTCGGCAACCTTAGCTGAACTCGGATACCAGGTCCATACATTCAGTTTTCACGACTCTCCGCGCCGGGCACACAGTATCGCGGCCCAGGGCGGCATAAACGCCGCGAAAAACTATCAAAATGACGGTGACAGTATTTACCGGCTTTTTTATGATACCGTAAAAGGTGGAGATTTTCGTTCCCGGGAAGCAAATGTATACCGGCTGGCCGAAATAAGCAATTCAATAATTGACCAGTGCGTTGCCCAGGGGGTTCCCTTTGCCCGGGAATACGGCGGACTTCTCGATAATCGCTCCTTTGGCGGAGCCCAGGTCTCACGAACTTTTTATGCCCGGGGACAAACAGGGCAGCAGCTTCTTCTTGGAGCATACAGCGCTCTCATGAAAGAAACCGCGCGGAAGGGCGTTACGCTTTTCAGCAGGAAAGAAATACTGGAAATTATTGTTTTAAACGGCAAAGCCCGGGGGATCGTTGTGCGTGATACAATTACCGGAAAGATTGAATCTCATACCGGTGATGCTGTTGTTCTGGCTACAGGCGGTTACGGCAATGTGTTCAACCTGTCTACCAATGCCATGAAAAGTAATGTTACTGCGGCGTGGAAAGCCCATAAAAAAGGTGCGTTTTTCGCGAATCCATGTTACACGCAGATTCATCCCACCTGTATTCCCGTACACGGAGATTATCAATCAAAGCTCACACTCATGAGTGAGAGTCTGCGTAATGACGGAAGGATCTGGGTTCCCAAAAAAGAAGGGGACAAACGGAATCCCGCTGAAATCCCCGAACATGAACGTGATTATTATCTTGAACGAAAATATCCGAGTTTTGGAAATCTTGTTCCCCGGGACCTGGCCTCACGCAACGCGAAAATGCAGTGTGATGCCGGGAAAGGAGTAGGGGAAACGGGTCGAGCTGTCTATCTTGATTTCGCCGATGCCATAAAGCGTCTGGGTAATGAAACCATTGGTGCGCGGTACGGCAATCTTTTTGAAATGTATAACCGTATAACTGACGATGATCCCTATGAAAAACCCATGATGATATATCCTGCTGTCCATTATACAATGGGCGGGCTCTGGGTAGATTATAATCTTATGAGTACCATCCCCGGTCTTTTTGTCCTGGGAGAAGCAAATTTTTCCGATCATGGAGCGAACCGTCTTGGGGCAAGCGCGCTTATGCAGGGGCTGGCCGATGGCTACTATATTATTCCGTATACCATTGGTGATTATCTCGCAGGCGCGTCCCTGGAGAATCTCAGCGGAGATGAATCCGCAATAAAAGATGAAGAAAAAAAATGTTCCGAAAAAATTGAAACGCTGCTCTCTATTAAGGGGAAAAGAACTGTTGATGATTTTCATAGAGAACTTGGTCTTCTTCTCTGGGAAGATTGCGGTATGTCGAGAAATGAAGAGGGACTTAAAAAGGCTCAGGCCAGGATACCGGAGATACAGGATGAATTTTGGAAAAATGTCTCCATAACGGGAAGCAGCCAAACCCTGAATGAGACTCTTGAAAAGGCGGAGCGTGTTGCCGATTTTCTTGAGTTTTCCGAGCTCCTGGTTGAAGACGCGCTTAACCGTAAAGAGTCGTGCGGCGGCCATTTTAGAGAAGAGAGCCAAACAGAAGAAGGAGAAGCGCTTCGCAATGACCATGACTACACCTGTGTTTCCGCATGGGAGTTTAAGGGTGTTGGTGAAAAAGCGAAACTTCATAAAGAAGAACTTGTTTTTGAAGAAATATCTTTAACACAGAGGTCGTACAAGTAATGTCAAAAAAAATTAACATTGTACTAAAAGTCTGGCGGCAAAAAAGTGCCAAAGAAAAAGGAAAATTTGAGAAATACCATGCTGAGGATATCGATGAAAATGCATCATTTCTTGAAATGCTTGATGTGGTGAATGAGCGTCTTACCCTCTCCGGTGAAGAAGCCATCGCCTTTGAACACGATTGCCGGGAAGGGATTTGCGGATGCTGCGGAGCAGTTGTTAACGGGAGACCCCACGGGCCAATGGAAAACACTACACTGTGCCAGCTGCACATGCGGAAATTCAAGAATAATGACACTATTGTGATTGAGCCCTTTAAGGCTAAACCCTTTCGTGTTGTTCGGGACCTGGTTATTGACCGGAGTGCTTTTGACGGTATCATATCATCGGGAGGATTTATCTCAATTAAAACCGGTTCCGCTCCTGACGCGAACAGTATGGCCGTAAAAAAACAAAACGCGGAAATGGCTATGGACGCCGCTGCCTGTATTGGATGCGGAGCCTGTGTGGCTGCGTGCCCTAACGCGTCAGCAATGCTTTTTACTTCAGCGAAGATTAACCAGCTGGGCCTGCTGCCGCAGGGACAGCCGGAAAGAACCAGCAGGGTGCGGAATATGATATCTCAAATGGAAGGCGAAGGTTTCGGGAATTGTTCCAATGAACAGGAATGTTCCGAGGTTTGTCCAAAGGGGATCAAAATTTTAAATATCGCGCGGATGAACTGGGAATTTTTAAAAGCGAACATTGTTACTTGAATTTTTAAAGCGCCGCTAACGCGGCGCTGGGGATGGGGGTTAAGGGGGCGAAGCCCCCTTAACCCCCATCCCTTGTATTAAAATATAGAAGGAGAAGGGTCAACATGGATTATGATTATGAGAAGCGATTCTGGGATGGTACTGTTGGGCAGGTTCGGCTGCAGCAGCCTGTTCCCGTATCAATTGATGCTCCCATTGAAACAGCTGTTTTAAAGATGAAAGAGATGGAGATTGCCTGTATTGTTGTCGTGGATGCTGAGAGTAAATTAAAAGGGATTGTTACGATTGGAGATATAATGAACAGTTATGTGGGATCAACCCTTCCCGGTGATGAAGAAATTAAGTCAATAATGACAGCAGATCCCGCGACCATTCCGCCCACTACCACAATGGAAAAAGCGGCTGAAATATTTTACTCAAACAAATTTCGTCACCTGCCGGTTGTGGATGATGAGGACAGGGTACTTGGTGTTTTGACCTTTCATAATCTTTTTGATTACATGGCTGAACATATGCCGGCTGAGATTCTTAATCTTCCGCCCGACAGCACTCTTATTGCAAGTCAAAAATCAGGAGGATAATATAATGACTATTGTAACAGACAAACCACAAGCAGACAGTGAATTTATTGATGAAATAATTCCCAATGAAGATAAAGAAGTAAAAACAAATGTTGTTATCCGTTTTGCCGGAGATTCGGGAGATGGTATGCAGATTGTTGGAGAACTTTTTTCCGACACCAGCGCCCTTGCGGGTAATAACCTTAATACGTTTCCCGATTTTCCTTCGGAAATACGGGCTCCTGCCGGGTCACTTCCCGGAGTCTCGGGATTTCAAATTAATCTTGGCAGTGTGGATATTTATACCCATGGAGACCGGCCCGATGTCCTGGTTGCCATGAATCCCGCGGCTTTGAAGGTGAACATTCCCGAATTGAAAACAGGTGGACTTCTTATTGTTAATACCGGCGCTTTTACCGAAACGAATATCAAAAAAGCTTTTTATGATTCATCTCCACTGGATGACCCAAAGCTTTCAGAGGACTATGTGCTTGTTGCCGTAGATCTTAATGAACTGACAAAAGAAGCGCTTAAAGATTCACCTCTTAAAACAGCTGAAAAGTTGCGGTGTAAGAACTTTTTCGCCCTGGGGATCGCGTATTGGGCGTATTCAAGGTCTATAGACAATACTCTTGAATGGATCAACAATAAATGGAAAAAAAAGCCGGCTGTTGCGGAAGCCAATTCCGCGGTTGTAAAGGCCGGCTATTACCTGGGAGAGGCTGCTGAAATTTTCATACCGCAATACGAAATAAAAAAAGCCGTAAAGGAGAACGGGTATTACCGGAAAGTAAACGGGAATGAAGCAATTGCCATTGGTTTGATCGCGGCTTCAGAGAACTGCTGGCGCGACATTGTTCTGGGCAGTTATCCTATTACCCCGGCCACTTCAATTCTTGAGACTCTTGCGAAACATAAAAATTTTAACGTTAAAACTGTTCAGGCGGAAGATGAAATCGCGGCAATTGGTGTTGCAATTGGCGCTTCATATGCCGGAAGCCTGGGCGTTACAACAACAAGCGGTCCCGGTCTCTGTCTAAAATCGGAAGCCCTTGGACTGGCTGTTATCGCGGAACTACCGCTCATTGTCGTTAACGTTATGCGGGCGGGCCCCAGTACCGGGCTTCCTACCAAAACCGAACAGGGGGATCTGCTCCAGGCTCTGTATGGGCGGAACGGTGAATCACCGGTTACGGTCCTTGCTGCCTCTTCACCGGCAGATTGTTTCGATACAGCTCTTGAAGCGGTTCGTATCGCCATAAAATACCGGACGCCGGTTCTCATCCTTTCGGACAGTTATATTGCGAATGGGTCCGAGCCATGGCGCATCCCCGGTGTTGGGGATCTTCCGGATCTATCTGTGGAGCCGATTAAATACGGAGAAGAGTATATTCCCTATGAGCGGGACAGTGAAACCCTGGCCCGCCGCCTGGCAATTCCCGGACGCCCGGGGTTTGAACACAGGATTGGAGGCCTCGAAAAAGACGAGTCCGGTACCGTGACCTATGACGCAGACAACCATGATAAAATGGTACGGATCCGGGCTGAAAAAATAGAACGGATTGCCGAGTCTTATGAGCCATTGCTTGTTAATGGGCCGGAAAGCGGGAAACTGCTTGTTTTAGGCTGGGGAAGTACCTATGGAAGCATAACCAGTGCCGTAAACAATCTTCGTAATGAAGGGGAATCGGTAAGTTCACTGCACCTGCGTTCTCTTAATCCCCTTCCTCTGGACCTGGGAGACATCTTGAGAAATTTTGACCAGGTTCTGGTCCCGGAAATAAACCTGGGACAGCTGGCCATGATTCTTAGAAGCAAGTATCTTCTTGATATAAAAAGTTTCAACAAGGTCCATGGGAAAAACTTTACGATATCCGATATTACGGAAAAGATCAGGGAAATGTTGTAATACTGTAGTGCTCATTTACCGAATGGAGTTTTGCTGAGTATTAAATAGGAACGATAGAATATTATTTTGGAATACTACCAGGAGAAACTATGTATAATTTGACCTCATCCAGTAATTTAACGCGAAAAGATTTTGTGAGCACCAATGATGTCCGCTGGTGCCCGGGGTGCGGAGATTACGCGATAATCAACGCGCTGCAGAGTACTCTTCCCAACCTGGGGATACCGCGGGAAAAATTTGTTTTTGTGAGTGGCATTGGCTGTTCAAGCCGGTTTCCCTATTACATGAATACCTACGGGTTTCATACAATACACGGCAGGGCTCCAACTTTCGCCACGGGGATAAAAGTTGCCAATCCCGATCTTTCGGTTTGGGTAATCACCGGTGACGGTGACGGTTTGAGTATTGGGGGAAATCA
>JAAENB010001245.1 GCA_024224995.1 bacterium
TTAGAAACAGCATAGCCCGTCACCAATAACAATTCCATGGAACATGTCCCCGCGTAAGGGATACGCAGGGTTTAGTCCGGAGGTCTTCCGCAGGACCGGAACGAAGTGGAGCCCGGAGAAGCCCGGCCCGAAGGGTACGCCCAAAAGCATATATTCCATCATAATGAAAAAGTCTTGACAAAAGTCATTTTTTTCTATTTATGAGCGATTATATAGAAGAAAGGGGGAGGCAAAAATGGCGGAAAGAGAAAGAAGGGAATATGTTGTAAAAAGAAAGAAATTATCGGGAATATTATATGAAACTTCACTACCAAATGAATACCTGATCCAGATAGGGAAAAAGGAAATAAAGCCAATACTGGGCGGAAGAAGCTTCAAGCTTTTCAGGAAATTTATTCGAGTACCGGCCTCAGTGCAGACACTCTATTTTACTACAGATAATGCCAATGTTGATTTTCAGGGAATCGGAGTGGAAGGATACGCAAGCTGGCGGATAAACCCGGATAACCCCTCATTATCGATAACAACGCTCGATTTTTTTGATGAAGATGATCCAATGGCAATGACAAACAGTGAGTTAAAAACGATATGTGTTGAGGCAGTAAGACATGTATTATCAAATATGAATATAGAAGAAGCGCTGAAGCAAAAAGAGGATATAGCAAACAAGTTAAAGATACAGCTAAAGGGGATTGAGGATAAATGGGGGATAATTTTTGACCAGGTGGGGATAGAAAAAGTCAAAATAATGTCCGATAAACTTTTTGAGGAGCTCCAGTCTCAATACCGGGACAGGCTTCGCCTGGATGTGGCAAAGACACGAATCAGCACTGACCGGGATATTGTCACGGAAGAAAACAACATGAAGGAAAAAACCGAGCTGGAAGCTCTAGAGACCGATAAGAAGATTGATCTTGTAAAAATAGAGAACCAGACAAGTGTAAAAGAGGTTGAGCTGAATGAGCAGCAAAAAATTTCCGAAAGAGAGAGAGAAATCCGGGAAGAAAATTACGATAAAGAGGTCGAGTTCAAGATGAAACAGGAAGAGAAAGAATATGATCTTTCTCAGCTTGAAAAAGACTTGCAGCAAAAGATCGCGGAAAAAGAGAGAGAAATTCAGGAAGATAATTACCGGAAAGAGACCGAATTTAAAATGGAGCAGGAGGAGAAAGAATATGAACTTTCTCAGCTTGAAAAAGACCTGGAAATAAAACTTCAGAATGTAGAGATACAGCTTCTCAACACACAAAATATTATCCAGGGCTTGAATAATAATATAGCTCAAAAACAGCTTGAAATCGATAAACTTAAAAGGGAGATTGAACAGATATTCAGCTCCGATACTTTAACAAGCCAATTTATAGAAACACTGCCTGAAATATATAGTTCTATCAGCATTGATAATTACTCGGTTCTTGATACGGGATCGGATTCCAGTGTCTCACCCATAGGCAAGTTCTTAAATGAGCTTCTCTTTACCGTGAAGAACAGCGGGCTTGCTTCTCTTCTGAAAACTGAAGAAGACGCAAGCCCCACGGCAGATGTTCCGAAAGAAGAAGAGTCAGTGAGCACGGTGAAAGATATTCCGGAA
>JAAENB010001246.1 GCA_024224995.1 bacterium
AGCGGACCTGGAAATGCCAAGTGTTTCAGCGGCATCATTGACTTTCTCCAGCACGGAGACTCGGAAGTTAATAGTAGTTTGAATTATCATAAAATTATCCTTATAACCTGGTATCAGCATGATATTCTTTTATTTAAAAAGAATATGCCCTTATTAATAGAGCATCATTTTAGGGCAAAAAGTAACAAACTTTTTTTTAAAAAGCAAAAAAAGTTTAAAAAAACAGCTATTTTGATTGACTATTCCCGGGGGGAGTCTTTTCGTAAGGTGAGATGAAAAACAACGATGAAAAAAATAAAAAGAAGGAATTACTTCTAAAATCAACTGCGGAATTTTGTGAAAAATATCTTGATGATGAATATTTAGAGTTGACGGAAAAACTAATAAACAGGTTATCCCGCAAAAGGCAGGTTCCTTTTTTAAAAGGAAGTATGGATATCTGGGCTGCGTCAATCATTTATGCGTTGGGACAGGTGAATTATTTATTCGATGAAACTGCTCTTCCGTCTGTGACATATGATGACGTTTGTGATTTCTTCGGTACAAAAAAAAGCACAACTTCTCAGAGAGCAAAACAAATTAGAGATCTATTTAAGATGACACACTTTAGTGAAGAGTTTTTAACATCCCGAAATGCAGCGGGTAATCCCTTAAGGGATTTTATGATGATAAATGGGTTTATCGTTGATAAGAAATTTTTATTTGAAAGAACACAATTACGGGAGCTCCGTGAGTTTGTTGTGAAAGAAGAGCTCAGTGAACAGGAATATGAAAAAAATAGAGAAAATATTTATAAATCTTTTTTTGAAAAACTGGAAAATATGGAAATAGATTATTCCGGCGTGAATTTGGAATTATATACTGAAATTTTAAATAGAAAATTAGTTCTTCCCTTTGAAGCAAAAGTTATAGATGAAACAGATTTGTTTGGTGAAATGGTAACAACATATTCAATTCATAGAATTCACCGTCCTTCAACTCCAAAGGATCTTAGAAAGGGATTGCTGTGTGAGTGCGTATCCGGTGGAGTGAATACCAGGGTGCCAATGAAAGATCTTTCGGGAATTGTCGATGAAAATAACAGATCGTTCATTGAACAGTATCAAAACTGGTTTCGTTCTGTGCAGGGCCACTGAGCGGAGCCGAAGCGTGGTCGCTGAGCGGAGCCGAAGCGTGGTCGCTGAGCGGAGCCGAAGCGTGGTCGCTGAGCGGAGCCGAAGCGTTTTTTGGTTGACAATCCATAGGGGGAGTGTTTTCTTAAGGAGTGAAATTTGGGGATTCCATGAAAAAAGCATTTGGCTTTACTGTATATTATATTCCACAAGATTTTTCAGAATGCGAAACTGCTGAGAACGCGTTATGGCATATTCCCAAACAAGAGACTCTTACGTTAGCTATTTGGATCGGGTATATCCCTTTTCCTGAACGGTATAAAGATCTTTATGATGCTGCTTTAGCAAAAAATATTAAAATAATAAATGCTCCCGATGATTATCGACTGGCAATGGAATTCGATAGATTTTATTCAAAAATTAAGCATTTAACATTTAAAAGTGAAATATTTGATTCAGTTGATAACATGATAAACTCTGATATTCATCTGGAATACCCTCTATTTATTAAAGGCACCATACAATCTTTAAAATCCGAAGGTATTGGATCATGTGTTGCCAATAATGAAGATGAACTCAAAAAAATATCTCAAAGGATTATTAAATTAAAAAGACGTTCTTTAGGAAAAATAATTGTGAGAGAGTATAAACCGTTAAAGCATGTTAGAACTTCCGGATTAGGGTTTCCAATCGGCAGGGAATACCGGGTGTTTATGTATCACAATAATATTCTGGAATATGGATATTATTGGGAAGATAGAGATGATTTAAGTGATGTTACCCGGGAAGAAGAAAATATAATTTTTTCTCTTTGCCGGGAAGTTTCAAAATCTGTCAATGTTCCATATCTTTCCATTGATATTGGTCAAAAAGAAAATAATGAATGGACTGTTATTGAACTGGGGGATGCCCAATTTTCCGGCACGAGTCAAATTCCATTACAAAAATTGGCGTACCCTTCGGGCCGGGCTTCTCCGGGCTCCACTTCGTTCCGGTCCTGCGGAAGACCTCCGGACTAAACCCTGCGTATCCCTTACGCGGGGACATGTTCCATGGAATTGTTATTGGTGACGGGCTATGCTGTTTCTAA
>JAAENB010001247.1 GCA_024224995.1 bacterium
AGCGGAGCTAAGGGAGTTATTGCCCATACGGTTAAATTCTGCGACCCCTACCTGGGCAGGATCCCTGACGTGCGCAATACGTTTAGAGACGAAGGTATTCCTTTTCTGCTCCTTGAAGGAGATTGCACGCTCCGGTCTATGGGTCAGCACAGAACAAGAATTGAAGCTTTTATAGAAATGTTGAGGTGATAAGTATGTATGACTATTTTGACAATATTATATCGGGAATTAGTGAATCGATGGAAGAGAATCCGGGAAAACCGCACGCGAGGAAAAAGTACGCGCTTGGGGTGGCCGGGTTAGGAAGAGAGCTCTATTCAGAGCAAAACGCTATTGCCTGGTGCGGGATTGCCGCTCCTTTTGACCTGCTCAGGACTATGGGTATAACTTCCTGCTATGTGGAATTCATCGGCGGGATGCTTGCTTCTACGGGTATGGTTGGATCATTTATCGAAGAGGCCGAACACGCGGGGTATGCTTCGGACGCCTGCAGTTATCATCGTTCCGTTATGGGCGCTGTTAAAAAAGGAATTGTTCCGGAGCCGGAATTCCTTATTGCCACAACCTGTCCCTGTTCCGGCGGGGTGGCTGTTCTGGAAAATCTTTCCCGGGAATTTAAAAAGGATCTTTTTGTACTTCATGTTCCCCAGGACACTTCCGGGAATAATGTCCAATACCTGGCCGACCAGATAAAAGACCTTACGGATTTTGTATCGGCACATACCGGGAATCCCCTTGATTACGATAAGCTTCGTGATACAGTGGAAAAATCAAACAAACTCCGGGAAGACCTGGTTGATGTATACAAACTTACTCAGTCGGTCCCTTCTCCCACGAACGGCAGGGATTTAAACAACCTGGGCATTGTTCTTCCTCTTTTGGCAGGCACAGACGAAGGAATTGAAATTGTCCGTTCATATAAAGAAGAATTCGAAACCAGGGTCTCGTCAAATACCGATGATATGGAAAGCCAAAAACTAAGACTCATGTGGGTTCAGAACAGAATTCAGTTCAAGCACCCCCTGGAAAAACTTCTCAAAGAAGAATACGGGGCGATAATCGTTGTTGATGAATTAAACGATGTTCTATGGGACCCCATTGACCCTGACGATCCCTTTCCCGGCTTCGCCCAACGGGCAATAAGCATCCCTTTTAACGGGCCTTCTGAGAACCGGATTAACCACCTCAAAGAAATGGCACGAAACTACAAAGTCGACGGCGCCATCAATCCCTGTAACTGGGGCTGCCGCCAGGGAGCCGGTGCCCGGGGCCTTGTTGAAGAAGGTTTAAAAAGCATCGACGTCCCGGTTCTCAATCTTGAGGTCGACTGCGTCGACCTCAGGAACTTTGCCGAAGGACAGCTTAGAACCCGGCTTGAGGCTTTTATGGAGATGTTGGAGAATAATAAGTAAGGTGATCGGTGGCCCGGAGGCCGGGTGATCGGTTAAGAGGGGAAAATACGGAAGAAACTGTGTCGATACCGGGGTCTGTTTTGCGAAGATGCTCCGGGCAAGGGGTGCGACCCCTGCGAGGGTGCGACCCCTGCGAGGGGTTTGGTTCTGAGAGACGTTGCAGTGCAACGCCTTTACTGGCTGGTTTCGGAAGGTGTTGATCCGGGACAACATCTTCCGAAACAAGCCCTGTTTAAAATCTAGTTTTTAATAAAGAGGAAAATATGTATTTAGGAATTGATATAGGAAGTCTTTCATGCGACGCGGTTCTCATTGACGAAAGCGAACAGGTTCTCGCGTCTACAGTAGTGCCAACGGGAGCCCGGAACAGTGAATCCATTGCCAGGGCATCGGAAGAGGTATTGCGGATTGCCGGGATCTCAAAAGAAACGGTAAAAGGAACGGTTTCTACCGGCTACGGCAGAGACAGGGTCGACGGCAGACTTTCTGCCGTAACTGAAATAACCTGCCATGCCAGGGGAATCCGGGCTCTGCTCCCGGAAACTAAAGTCTTAATTGACATTGGCGGCCAGGACAGCAAAGCCATGCTCCTGGGCAAAAACGGGCAGGTTGTGGACTTCACCATGAACGATAAATGCGCTGCCGGTACCGGGAGATTTCTTGAAGCAATGGCCAGGGCCTTGCAGGTGGATATCGACGAACTGGCCCAGCTGGACCAGGGAGCAGACGGGCACGTTACCATCAGCAGCATGTGCACGGTTTTTGCCGAAAGTGAGGTTGTTTCCCTCATCGGAGACGGGAAAGAGATCCGGGAAATTGTCCGGGGTTTAAACCAGTCAATAGCCTCCCGCACAAGCGCCCTGGTAAAACGGGTTGCCCCGGATATCAATGGTTCGGCAATTGCAATGTCCGGCGGCGTGGCTCGTAATTCAGGCGTTATCCGGGCGATTAGCGACACTCTTGGGTGTTCAGTTTTAGTTCCGGAAAAACCCGACACTATTGGAGCTCTTGGAGCCGCATTAATCGCGAAGGAAAAAATCCTTAAGGCTCAATAATAATTATTCGGAGAGTACTTCTGAAAAAATAGACTTGCAAAAAAGAGCTCTTTCCTTTTCATTGGTATTCTCCTATATTAATTATATTGTGCCCGGTGAAAAATAGACTCGCCTTTGGTGGCACTGGTGAGATAACCCTATTATTCACCGGGTATTCTTAAATTTTTATGATTCTTTAAGGAAAAATTTTTCATGGACCCCCTTACTCACGCAGCACTTGGCGCAGCCCTGGGAAAGGTCCTTCCCCGCGAAAAAAAGGACAATAAGGCCGTTATATGGGGAGCAGTCGTGAGCATTCTTCCGGATCTGGATGTTATTCCGGGATTTATCAATAATAATATCTCTTCTTTAATAATACACCGGGGACCAACCCATTCCTTACTACTGACCATACTTGCGGCCCCAATCCTGGCCTACTTAATAAACAGGATTCACAAAAATAAAAGCGGTTCACAGCTCAAACAATGGACCATTCTGGTTTTATCATGCCTGCTGGTACATATACTGCTTGATTGTCTCACCTCGTATGGAACACAGCTTTTTTACCCGTTTTCCAATTTACGGGTAACGCTGGATATCATATCAGTTGTTGATCCTTTATTTACTGTTCCTCTTTTACTCGCGCTCATCTGCTCTTTTTTATTTAGAAAGATATATAAAAAATCATACCGTTTTGCCGGAGCCGGGCTCCTGGTCTGTATGTTGTACCTGGGTTTTGCCGTTACCAACAGCTTCCGGGCTGCCGCTGTTTTTGAGGAATTCCTGCAAAAAAAGAATATTCAATATTCCAGGCTCCTTACCAATCCCACAATACTGAACAATGTTCTCTGGCAGGGGGTGGTTGAACAAAAGGATCAATACCTGGTTGGATTATACTCATTTATGGATTCATCTCCGGATATTAATTTTGTTACTATTCCAAAAAACCGGGCCATTATTAAAGAGATCCGGGACAGGGAAAGCATTAACAAACTGGTATGGTTTAGCAATAATTATTTTGTCATGAGTAAAGAAGAAGGGACAATTATGTTTAACGACCTTCGATTTGGTATTTCCCCAAAAAAGGAGACTATTCTGTTTAACTATACATTTAAACTGTTTACCAACAATACCAGTAAAGAAATAACCATGCGCCGGAGTCTTCCCAAAAGAGACCCAAAAGATTTCGAGGCGCTTTTAAACCGTATTATGGGAAGAAAAGAGATATAGAAGGAGCTGAAAAATGACAGTTACCATTCCCCTGGATAAAATGTCACTAGAAGAAAAAATCGAAACGATGGAAACAATCTGGGAAGGGATGCTATTCATCTACCCCTTCCACACTGTAGCTTAAGTGAAACCGCCCCCAGGAAGAGCTGTTTACGCCATTTCTTCCGGAACCGGTATATTTCTGCTGCCCCGGTTTAAACGTTACTTTTACAATCCCCTTTTCCCCGGCTTTGAGCACTCCGGCATGAACAGCAGCCAGGGAAAGAGCCGAATCCGCGGTATACATATCCGTCCCCCAGACCGGTCCGTCCTGGGTTTTGCCCGCTACCCGGAAGTACATAACAGCGCCCGGAGTTGCCTGGAGTCGGCCCAAAGGACCGTCAAAATCACGAATAGTTACTCCTGGCAGCTCCTGTTTCAGAGTCTCTTCCAGCTTTAGCGACCGGATCTTATCCCGCACTGCTACTGCTGCGTCAAGGTCTCCCTGGCATGCCCGGGTATCCTGAATTTTTTTTAATTCTTTAATCAATCCCTCTCGTTTTACCGCGAGCTTTTTCTCCATTTCCTGCTGCAGCTCCAATCGAAACCGCTCGTATTTATCAACCATGTTTATCGCGTTCCGGGGAAGCGTTTCAGGCTCTGAGTGCACGGCATTGCAAACCAACAAAGAACCGGCAGCTATACTTATCGCACAAATTATTATTTTAAATTTCATAAAGACCTCTTATATTTCTTCATACTGTACTGTTATCTGCAGAAATAATTTTGTCAATGGCAAAAACGGCTTTATTCCCAAAAAGCAAATAATACTTGACTTTCCCCGATTCTATGGGGATATTATTAGTAGCAAATAAAAGCCACAGATAAGAGAGGTATAGTATGGCCGGAAAAATATTTTATCGTGAACGCAGCAAAGTTGGTGAAAAAGAAAGAAAACCCCGTTTTAAACTGGTTGCGACTGAAGGTATAAATATACAGTTTTATAGCGAACACCTGAGAAAAAAAGAACTGGAAGAGATCGCCAAAGACGTTGGCGCGCAGCTGATCCTTCTTAAAATTGACCCTAAAGATAAAGACGAAGTAGAAGTAAAGAAATAATCAGAGACTCAATAACCCGGTTTCGGTTTCAAAACCGGGTATACCCTCAATAAATTAATACGAAAAAAGGTTCCTATGGCATTAACACGAGATCGTGACGGAAAAAGGATTCACGTAAAAAGTAAATTAATGGGCGAAAGCCTGGTAAGCAATTCCTTTCTTGATGAATTGGATTACCCCGAGCAAAAAAGACTCTTTCCCGAGTTAAATATATTAAAAGTTGGCGGACAGTCCATTTGCGACAGGGGGAAAAACGCTCTTCCTCCTATTATTGATGAAATAGCGGAAAATAATAAAAAACATAAAATGCTCATTACTACAGGCGGCGGTACCAGGAGCAGGCATATCTATTCTATCGGAATTGAGCTTGGCATGCCTACGGGTATTATCGCTAAATTCGGCACCACTATTTCCGACCAGAACGCCCTGCTTGTTTCTGTTCTTCTGGCTCAACATGGGGGAATTAAAATAGGAAGCGACGAGCTGGTAAAACTCTCACAATACCTGGACTTTGGAAGCATCCCCGTTATTCATGGTATGCCTCCCTATGACCTCTACGCTCTTCCCCCGGTAAAAGGAAGAATTCCAATTCACCGCACCGATGTTGGAACTCTTATTCTTGCAGATCTGCTTGGCGCAAAAAGTGTGATATTCGTTAAGGATGAGAACGGCCTCTATACCAATGATCCGAAAAAAGAACCCAATGCTGAGTTTATCCCGGAAATCAGTGTGAGCGAACTCATGGAGCGGAACCTGGATGATCTCGTCCTGGAACGGCCCTGCCTGGAAATAATGCTCAACAGCCAGGTTATTGACCGGGTACAGATTATAAACGGTATGGTAAAAGGAAATATCACAAAAGCGCTCAATAATGAGCATGTTGGAACGATACTTCATTGCTCTTAAGAAAGTTCAAGGTTCGAGGTTCGAGGTTTTTTGACCGGGGTTGATTACCCGGAAAGAGATCGAACCTGTTTTGGACTTTCTCCCGTATTTTTTCCCGGCCAGGCCGGGTCCGCACTCTCAAGAAACTCTTTTTGAATAGAGCCGGTTTCCGGGGATTTTACCACGGAGCGGTTTTCGTGACGTTTTTGTGTAGGGGGGAGAGGCATGCCTCGCCCCTACGCAAAAACGTCACTGAGGGGTAAACCCAAATAAACACCGCATAGGGCACG
>JAAENB010001248.1 GCA_024224995.1 bacterium
CCCCCGGAGGGGTATAGTCATGTAGCCCGCGGATTCACCCCCGGGTAGCCCCATGCTGAAACCGATCCATTTTTTAAAAACAGTTTCTTCCGTATTTCTTCCCGGCTTTGCCGGGTCCGATGCTCTTAAGTAAATGCGGCCCCCACCAGGACGCGCAAGGGATGTGCAGGGTTTAGTCCGGAGGTCTTCCGCAGGACCGGAGCGAAGCGGAGCCCGGAGCAGCCCGGCCCGAAGGGTGCGCCCAACTACCCGGAAGAAAGCATCTCCTGTAGACGTTTTGCATACAACAGCCCCATAGCTGTGTCCTACTATTTCAAAAGCCCCCGGTCTTTAGCCATATTCATCATCTGTTCCGCGCTGTTTTTCGGCGGAACACGCCGTTTCTCCTCCGGTTTGAGAGAAAGGCTAATAGCATCGGAGGAGCAGGAAAGGACGCAAACGCCGCAGCCGATGCACCGGTCGTAATTGATAGCGGCAATAGCATCATCGTTCATGGAAATAGCGTCCATGGGACAGGGGTCAAGACAGTTTTCACAGCTGATACAGCAGTCCGGGTCAACTACAGCGAAGTGGTTTGAAAAGACCAGTTCAGCCGGTTTAGGGTGAATCTTCGTGGAAGCCAGAACGGCGCAGCAGTCACCGCAGCAGTTGCACATACCAGAGGGGTTTTGTGACGTAGCTGGTTGGGTAACGAGGCCGGCTTCCTGCGCTTTTTTAACAATAGCAATAGCCTCATCCGCGTCAACTTGCCTGCCCATATTATTGTCGATATAATACTGAGCCATGGAGCCGAACATGAAGCAGACTTCTTTAGGATTTGGGCAGGCATCAGCAATAAGGCCTCTCTGTTCCGCGCAAACGCAGTCAGTGACGATAATGGTGTTCATTTTTTTTAAGATTTCGCAGGCATCATCAAAGGCGGAAACATGAATTTCGTGGGTAAGAGACTTCATAATAGGAACGGTACGCAGGAAATTACCGGCACTTTTCGCGATAGAATCCCGGAGACCTTCTTCGTAATACTGCTCTAAGAGTTTGGCAATATCGGCATCAATACGACCAACCCGGAACTCAAAGAGGCCGTGAATGAAAGGAATGGCGCCGTATTTAACGGAGCCTTCTTTTTTGAGGCGGAACAGGAGCCCTTGCTGAGCCATATTTTCAAGTTGAGCACTCACTTTTTCAAGGGGCAGGTTAAGGCGGCCTGCCACGGAATCGGGAGTTTCGAGAAGAGGGGACAGCGCCAGGAACATTTCGGCGTCTTCGCGGTTAAAAAGTTTTTTAAGAATGTTTATTTCAACACCGGATTCGGTTTCGGGGAAACCAACAGAGTAGGTATCCAGTTTTTTCTGTATTTCTCTATATATGTTATTATCAATATTTTCTGTCACGGGAGGCTCCTTTTTTGTTTTGTCAGAAAATAACATTGACCGGTTTAAATGTAAAAATCAAGTCTAATTTATGATTTGTATCCGTAAATACGTAATAAGTAATTTTTTTTATCTTTCCTAAAAAAGTTTGTTACTTTTTGCCCGAAAATGGTGCTTTATAAGTAAGGGGGAAAGGTTAAAGGTCCAAGGTGAAAGTCTATAGAGAAGAGTCTTCACCTGTTCCTTGTTCCTTGAAACTCATTTTGGAGAATTTTTATGATAATTAAAACTACAATTAACTTTCGGGTTCCCGTTCTGGAAAAAGTCACCGCCGCTGCCGAATCCCTGGGGATCTCCCGTACAAAGATTATTATCAGGCTTTTAAAGATGGTTATGAATGAAAAAAGTTTCCCCGTTATTATGGGCCGGGCCGCTCAATATCAAGATGACGATCCCGATCCTGATAACTGGCACAAGTTTCATATCTCTTTCCAGGAAGACGAGTTCGAGTTCTTTATTGACCTGAGAAAACTCCTTAAAAAGTCGGTTTCCGCCGTTGTCGCCTCTGCCGTTGAGGAGTACCTTGACACTATCCTGGGCCTGACCCCGGAAGACTCGTTGAAAAGCGATTCTTATCGCTTCCATCATTATGTAATAAGCTCCTCTGAGATGCATGGAGTGATTTCCTGGCAGTTTTTTTGGGGGCTGCCGGAAAAAACAGCGGACTTGCTTGGGTGCAGGCTCATTTAGGCACAAAAACCGCTCAATAAAAAATCAGAACCGAAAGAATAGCCCGATAGTTGTGTCCGCAGTCTAACTCTAATTTCCTTGACAAAACGGGCATTGCTGCTATTACAAACAAAAAGCCAATCAGACGCAGGAGAACCGCAATGAGGAAAAGCAGAAAAAGCAGAAAGAACACAATAATGTTGATAGTCATCCTTACGGGCTTAGCCTGCGCCACGGGACCGGTATCATTGGAAACAAGATCCGTAAAGAATATAATCCTGGTACTGGATACATCAATCAGTATGTCGGGACAGAGGGAACACAGGGATGAAGCCGGAGCTGATATAATAAACACCGTGCATATGGAAATAACCCGGCTCATCGACAACAGCCTGGCCCATGGATCACGGGTAAGATTTATAACTTTTGATGAGGAAGTAAAGATTAATCCGGTTATGATCGTAGATAATGAAAATGACCGGTATATATTAAAAAAATATATTTCAATGAGCGAGATACAGGGAGAGAGAACCAATATCTCAAAGATGCTGCGTAAGGCCATAGCAGCGGCAGATGAACAGGCAAAAGAAGATCCGGAGAACCGCGTGGAGATAATAATATTTAGTGATGGAATACATAATTCGTCGTCCCGGGCGGGAAACAATTTTATAAACCTGGGCTTTTTCGCGGGGAAACGACCGGCAGGAAAAAGGTGGCGGTATCATATACAGGTAGAAGAGTTGAGAAAGGGGCTTGGAAAAAAGGTCCGTCAATGAGCGTGGCAGCTGAAGTACCTTCAGAAGTTTCCCACAGCCGTTTTCAAGAGTAATTTCCCACAAAAAATAGACAATCAGCAAAAAAAATTTACCCTTTTAGAGCCCAAAATAATACTACTATATGATAGACACAAAGGAAAGGGCACACCCCCTAACCCCTTTTCCTGGTATTGTATATCCAAATATTTATATAAAAGGAGCATTTTTCATGAAAAGATTTTTTAATTTTAATGTGATGATACTATTAGCATTAGCGCTAATGCCTGTTTCCGGATGTTATGATGAGGGTTTTGAAAAAGACGGAGAAATAAAGCCATCCAGTAACGCGAAAGAAATAACAGCATTTTCTTTTAAGGCTGAAGATAACACGGGAGTGCTGTCGGTAGATGTAGAAGGAGAGATCGTGGCAACCACGATTATTATAACGGTACCACACGGAACTGAAACTAAAAACCTGAAAGCAGCTTTTACCTATACCGGAGCAGCGGTAACAGTAGACGGGGAAACGCAGGAATCCGGCATTACCGGGAATAATTTTGAAACAAGCCGAATAATCTATACCGTAATAGCAGAGGACGGAACAACAGAGCATTATACGGTTATTGCGGCAAACGGAGAAATGACAGAGGAGCAGTCCGTAGCGGCAGCCATAAATGATCTGGAAATCTCAGCTTTTTTGAACGGCAATACTTCCGCGGACAGCATCACCAGGGATCTATCATTGCCCGGTGATGAAAAATACGGGACCACTTTTGAGTGGGTTTCCGATAACACGTCAGTAATAAATCCCCTGAACGGGATTGTAAGCCGTCCGGTCTATGCGGACGGAGATATAGTAGTACGGCTCTATGCCAGGGTAACAAAAGGAACGGAAACCCGGAACAGTGCCACATTTACTTTTATTGTAAAACGAAATGATGTAACTCCCGAGGAATCAGTTGATGAAGCCTGGGACGATTTAACCGAAAGTGATCTTTTAAACGGTAATTCAAGTTCAACGAATGTTATCAGTGATCTTTATTTGCCAAAAACCGGGGTTTTTGGAACCACTATTTCCTGGACATCCACTGCTTCATCGGTTATTAATCCCGGGACCGGGAAGGTATCCCGTCCTGCCTATAATTATTCAAATGCAGCTGTAACTCTAACTGCAACAGTAAGTAAATCCGGGTCATCATCAAGGAATAAAACATTTTCTTTTACGGTTATTAAGCAGGAGATAACAGATACGGAAGCCGTAACCGCGGCTCTGAATGACCTTGATTATAACGATATCCTGAGGGGGAACAGCGCGAATGCCGTAACAAGCAGCCTCACCCTGCCGTCAACAGGAATCTATTCAACGAGCATCTTCTGGAGATCGAGTAATTCCACTATTGTAGATCCCGCAAACGGAGCAGTAACGCGGCCGTCATACGGCAGCGGAAATACCAGTGTAACACTAACGGCAGTAGTTTACAAAGGAAGCGGGGCGCAGCAAGTACAACAAGAAAAACAATTCAGTGTGATAGTTCTTCGCCAGGAACCGGTAACGGTGACAGATCCAAATGAATCCGACGTGCCCGATTGGCAGGATTTCAAAAGTATCACTCATTATATCGATAATAATTCCCTGGTTGTTGATGTAGTCTTTTACGGCAACCCGGATCTGGACAGATTTTCTTTTTATGTAAAAAGAAGTTCAACAACCTACTTTATAGAATGTAAACTCAATGAATTTCAGGTCAAAACAGGTTCATCGGGATATTTTAATATTCTAAGATATACGGGAACTCCTGTAGTGAGCGGGACAAATTATCACTTAGAGTTCCCTTTATCCGCGTTAGGTCTGGATGAGGCAAACTCCTTTTCGGTTATGTACTGGCTCTATTGCATGGAGAGCAAGGATCAGCTTGGACATTATTCTACCAATAAGCTGTATATTACCAATTAAGCACCGGATCATTTTCCCGGCAGAGAGCTCCCCAGCAGAAAGGGGGGCTCTCCGCCGGGTATGGTTCATTCCCGCATTAGTATAGTTGATTCCGGAGCTATTGACATCTAATAAAAATATCTCTATATTGATTGAACAGCGGCAGCAAATGCTGATAAATTTTAGAAAGAGGTATCGTCATGCGGCAAACAATCCGGAAGTCAGTAGTCTTTATATCATTCTTAACCTTCCCAATAGTAATATATTATTTCTCACCCGTCGTTATAATAATGGGCGCGTTTAAAGGGATAGCAGCAGGAAGTTTTATCACTTTTTCAGTGATGTTTCTCCTTTCCCTGTTCCTGGGAAGGGCCATATGCGGCTGGTATTGCCCGGCAGGGGGCTTGCAGGAGTGCGCGAAAGCGGCGTCGGACAAACCCGCGAAAAACGGAAAGTTAAATTGGATAAAATATTTTATCTGGGTGCCCTGGTTAGGTGTAATTATCATACTGTTTGTAAAGGCCGGGGGGATCAATAGTGTAGATGTATTCTACCAGACGAATAACGGTATTTCCGTGTCATCGACTATGTCATATATAGTCTTTTACGGATTTACGGGACTCATTGTATTATTATCTTTTACAGCGGGACGCAGAGCATTTTGCCATTACGTATGCTGGATGGCCCCTTTTATGATACTGGGAGACAAAATAAGAAATCTGCTTAAACTGCCGTCGCTCCGCTTAAAGGCCCAAAAGGAAAATTGCATTGATTGCAAACGCTGTAACAAAGAATGCCAGATGTCACTGGATGTAAACACAATGGTACAGAATGAAGATATGGCACACTCGGAATGCATCTTGTGCGGAGCATGCGCCGATGTTTGTAATAAAAAGTGTATTCAATATTCTTTATGAGATTTTTAGGGGTATGAAAGCGACGCGCTTGCGGCGCCGCTTTCATTTTTCATCAGTAAAATTCAGTAAAGTGCTTACCGTTTATTCCTTTGTGAAGAGCCGCCCTGAGATGAACCGGTATTTCTTTTAGAGCGCTGCTGACCGCTCTGTTGCGGCCGGTTTCCGCGGCTTTTATTTCCTTGCTGCCCCTGACGATCGGGTTGGGGTTTTCTCTGTCCCGAGTCTTTTTTCTGTTGGGGTTTAGCCTTTTCCGATTTTCCAAAGAGAGATTTGCCTTTGTTTTTTTTCTTTGGAACTTTTTTCCAGTCAATTTGATGAGTAATATCGGCCAGAGCCAGAAGGTCTTTATGAATGGTGCTTTCGTCACCGTACCAGAGGGAAACCGTAGCACCCGATTCTTTGGTGGCTTCAATAGCCGGAATAAAGTCACTGTCTCCGGCAATAACAATAACATGCTGAATATGTCCGGAAGCGGAATGTCGGACCATATCTACCGAAAGCAGAACATCAACCCTTTTTTGTTCAAAATATTCTTTATAGCCGTCCCATCGCCGCTGGAGCTTTCCAAGGCGTACTGCCCATCGTTCAAGGGTGCTTATCTCTTCCATAAAAGCTCCATGTTCTTCCATTCGTCTTTTTTCGCTTTCAGACGGATCAGGCGACATCCAGGGAGCGCAATAGTAAAAATAGCAGCGCAGCAGGTCCAGGGGAACTGATTTTCTCAGTGGTTTTAACAGGTAATCGGCAAGTTCATCGTATCTCGGGGTGATTTCGTTATTTTTCATGAGAGAAAGGAAATAACCCCCATCAATAAAAATTGCTGCTCGCAAAATATATCCTCCTTATAGGTATTTATTTTATATGTTATCATGACTATAATTGATCCAATTTGTCAAATACAATATTTTGTGCAGAGATACAGTCGGCAGAACCCGAAAATGATATAAACTTTAATACCGGTCCTAACGATAAGAATAGTATGAGAAGTTCTATGAGGAGTTCAATGAAGAGATATATCAACAACAAATTTTCATATTCTTTTTTGCTTATGGCTGTAATCGTACTGATAATACAGCTGTTTTCGGCAGAACAATCAACAGCAGCACGATGGAGCAATGGACTGCGGGAGATAGCGGGAAAGGATATAGCCCGGCTGGACCTATTTGACGATCTGGATGAGCAGTCCCTTGAACAGGCAATAGGCGGATCAATTGAATATTACAGCAAAATATCCCCGAAGCGGACCTTTGTTTTTGGCGGATATTCGTATAAACCGGAAGAGATGATCCGGTCATTGCGCCGTTTTTTGCGAATGTACCGGCGTTATGACGGAATGGAACGGGTGCGCCGCATGGCAGCGGAGTTTCACTTTTTTAAGGCCGGGAAAAAGCCGGGCAGCTCGGTTTTTACCGCCTATTATGAACCCATAATTAAAGGGAAGCTGCAGCCTACCCGGTATTTTAGTGCCCCTGTATACAAAAAGCCGCAGGACCTGGTTACGGTTAAATTAAAGGACTGGGCAAAAACCCAATACGGCAGCTCTCTAACACCTGCTCTGAAAAGAAACAGGAACATTAGCATAATTGGACGGATAAAAGGCGGGAAACTGGTTCCCTATCATACCAGGGCCGAGATAGTTTCCCGGAATTCAATTAAAGGGAAAGCCGGAGTACTCTGTTATATCAACCCCATAGATCTTTTTTTTCTGCAAATCGAAGGATCGGGAATAATAGAATTGCCTGGTGGAAAACGAAAACAGCTTACCTATAGCGGCGACAATGGGCACGCGTTTGTGCCGGTAACAGGGCAGTTAAAAGGAAAATGCCGCCTGTCGAAGCAGTCCATTAAGAAATATTTGCTTCGCCACCCCGCGGAGATAAACCGGGTACTAAACCGTAATCCCCGGTATATCTTTTTCGATGAGGTAGAGCGCGGACCGCTTGGAAATATCAATGTGGCACTAACGCCGGGACGGTCAATCGCAATGGATACGGCACGTATTCCCCGGGGAAGCCTGGCCTTTATACAAACAAAGAGGCAGGCCGTAAGCCGCTTTGTCCTGGTTCAGGATACGGGCTCATATATAACCGGCCACCGGGTAGACCTCTTCTGGGGAACGGGGCACAGCTCCGAAGCGAAAGCTTCTGTATTTAAGACAGAGGGAGACGTATTTCTGATAGTTGCAAAGAAGAGATATTTATAGGCAATAGTCCGCGGTTAAAAAACGGAATTCCCCCCGGCAGCCGCCGAAACCGGGGACTGCCGGGAAGATTTCCTGGAGGGTATTATATTCTGCAAAAAGTTAGCAGCTAAATTAAAAAACTGCCGCAGGGATAAATCCCATGCGGCGATCTAACCAGGGCATATATAACTCACGTGTAATAAAAATTATTGCACGGGGTTATTCAAAATAACAAGCGCGTCAACAGCAACGGGTTTATTACCCGAAATAATAAAAGGATTGATATCGATCTCGGCAATTTCATCGAATTTGTCGCCAAGTTCACCAATGCCCACAAGGGCTTTAACCAGGACCTCTTTATCAACAGCGGGGCTTCCCCTGAATTCATCGAGCAGTGACCTGGTCTTAATTTCATCGATCATTTCCAGAGCGTCCAGTTCCGTAATAGGAGCGATCCTGAAAGTAACATCTTTAAGAACTTCAGTAAAGATACCGCCCAGGCCAAACATAACACAGGGCCCAAACTGGGGATCCCTGCTAAGACCGATAACAAATTCACGGTTCCCTTTGATCATTTCCTGGACCAGAACACCGTCCAGTTCCATGCCGGAACCGGTAATTTCAGCATACGCCGCGGCGACCTCTTCTTCGGAAGCAAGGTTCAGTTTAACCATACCCATTTCTGTTTTATGCGTAAGGGCATGTGAGGCACCTTTAAGAACAACAGGGAAGCCGATGTCTTTCGCGAAGGAAACGGCCTCTTCCGCAGAAGTGGCCAGTTTTTCACGGGTAATGGGTACTCCGGCAGCCTCAATAACAAGTTTTGAATTATATTCCGATAAAGCTTTTTGTCCGTTCTTTATTGCATTTTCAAGTATTTCTTTCATCGTAAACGCTCCTGAAGTTTAATGATTTATTAACACGTACACTCAATTCCCAGATTTTTTTTGTTGCTGCAATCCTTCCAGGCAGCTTCTTTTTCTTTTTTTTGAAGAGCAGCATAATATTCATACGATACCGACAGAGCCCGAACAGCTTCTTCCGGAGTCTCAAAAAGAGGGATTTGAAATTTCTCCCGTATGCCAATCGTTTTCTTTACGGCATTTGGCGTATAAATAGCAGCGGGCTTGCTGTACACCTGGCACATTTTCACCAGTTCACTCATTGCGTCAATGACAAATTCACGCCAAACACTGGGAACCGGGAGCAGCCCGTCAACTTCATCAGCGGAAAGCAGAATTTCAAATATATCAAGATAGGTCTGGGGAGACATTGCCGGACCTAAATCTACGGGATTTGCAACATTGAATATTTGCCCGGTTTTGCTTAACTTCTCCTGTGTTTTTGGAGAAAGGGTAACCATTTCAAGTCCGGCTTCAATAAGGAAATCGGCAGTAATACCGCCAAAGGCGCCGGAGTTGGTAAAGACAGCGACCTTTTTTCCTTTCATGGGAGGCATATGAGTGAACATTTTTGGCAGAGAGTGAAGCTCCGTGATTGACTTGCACCGTATAATACCGGATTGCTTGCAGGCGCTGTCGAAAATGGTGTCATTGTTTGCCATACCGGCAGTGTGAGACATGGCAGCACTGGCGCCTTCTTCCGTACGGCCGACTTTATATATCAAAATTGGTTTTTTGGCTCTTTTCGCGGCATCCATAAGTTTGCGGCCGTTCCGGACACTTTCCAGGTACATGGCAATTACTTCGGTATTGTCCTGTTCAAAGTAATCGATAAAATCGGCCTCATCAACATCGCATTTATTCCCAATGCTGACCATTTTGTTTACCCCAACAACGTCCGAAGTAAGAGATTCAAGGATAAGAACCCCAACACCGCCGCTCTGGATAACATAGGAGATTGTACCGGGATTGTCGTAGATTGCTCCAAGTTCCCCCAGGAGTTTGGGATCGAACCCGTAAAAGCAGCAGAACCGGCCGTGAGCATTGAGAGTACCCAGGCAATTTGGACCCATGATCCTGATACCATTGGCCCGCGCCGTATCATCGATATCTTTCTGCATGATATCACCCTCGGTTCCCCCTTCGGAAAACCCCGCGCTTTCAATAATAACATGCTTGATGCCTTTAACGGCGCATTCTTTGATTACACCGGGAACATGTTTTGCGGCAACAATAACAACAGCAAGATCAACTTCACCGGGAATTTCCGTAAGGGCAGTATAGCCCGGGCAGCCGGCAACAGCTTCTCCTTTTTTATTTACGGCAAAGGTTTCACCTTTATATTTCAGAAAGCCTTTCAAAGCGTTGCAAATAGTGGCCCCAAGATTAAAAGGAGAGTTTGAAGCGCCAACAACGGCAACAGTTTTTGGGGTAAAGAATTTTTCCATGTGAGACCTCTTAAAAAGCTTAATTGTGCATGTACGCGGGTCTGGAAGTATCCCCCTCTTCTAAATGCTGTGGAACTCGCGTTGCTCAAACAGTCCTCACATTTAGAAGAGGGGGATACTTCCAGACCAGATGCAGCTCGCAATGCTATTCAGTTTCTGATCTATTTTTCCCGGCCATCCGGTGTCTGAGCGGAGCCGAAGACCCGGCTTCGCTACTCTTAAAAAACTACACAAAAATCAATTTTTGTAATCATTGTGTTTTTTGATAAACACTGTTTATCTGTGAGGACATTGTTTTAAAAGGG
>JAAENB010001249.1 GCA_024224995.1 bacterium
ATTGCGAGCTGCATCTGGCCTGGAAGTAGTATGGGCTCTTTGGGTTGTGAGGACTGTTTGAGCGGAGCGAGTTCCGGAGCAATCCAAAGAGCCCATACTACTTCCAGGCCCGCGCACAAGCAAAATTTAGTTTCTTGAGAGGGCAAATATATGAAAAAGATCGCGCATCGAGGATACTCTGAGAAATATCCGGAAAACACTCTTTTAGCCTTTGAAAAGGCCATTGAACACGGCGCTCACATGATAGAGCTCGATATTCACCTGTCAAAAGACGGTATTCCCGTAGTGATCCATGATGATTATATAAACCGCACGTCGAACGGGCAGGGTATGGTAAAGGATCTGACCCTGGAAGAACTGAGAGCCTTTAATTATAATAATGGGAACAGCGCCTGCGGAGACCAGGCCATCCCAACCCTGGAAGATGTTTTAGACCTGGTAAAAGGAAAAGCAGAACTGAATATTGAGATAAAAAAATGCCCGGTGAAATA
The DNA here is from genome assembly GCA_024224995.1 of bacterium. The sequence continues at coordinate 492 of JAAENB010001249.1, forward strand.
TGATAAAATAGAAGCGGCCCTGGTGGAGCTCCTGAAAAAGAAAGGTTTTCTTGAAAGTGCGATAATATCATCCTTTGATCATTTTTCCCTGAGGATCATAAAAGATATTGAACCGGTAATAAAAACCGGGATGCTCTATGATTCGGAATGGCTTATGTTCCGGCAAGAGGTAGAGGCGCTGGATTTGTATTCCATCCATCCGAACGTAGACGTAGTTGAACCGGGGCAGGTGAAGTGGGCAAAAGAGAAGGGTCTTAAGGTCTATCCCTGGGTGGCGTACAACCGGGGGACAATAGAGCGGCTGAGCGTGATGGGGCTGGTAGACGGGATTATGGTAAATGAGCTGGAGTTGTTTGGTGAGTAGGTAATCGGTGGTGGAAGCGTGAATATATTCAGGATAACTAAACATGAAAATAAAATTTTTTGATACATATATCAACAAAAAACGTCTTATACTTTGCGGGCTCGTGGGGCTGCTTTTTTTAATGCAGCCTTTTACGGCGAACGGAAAGAACGCCCGTTTTTATAACAAACAGGGATGGAAGCATCTTGAACGGAGTTATGCCTATAAGGCCATATTCAGTTTTAAAAATGCCTTAAAACAGAATCCGAAATATAAGGAGGCGCTCATAGGCCTGGGCAAGGCATATCATGAGTTAGAGGCATATGAACAGGCGCTGGAGCTCTTTAACCTGGCTCTCGGTGTTGATAAGAATGATAGCAGGGCCATGGTCGGAGCGGGGTTAACCCTTACAAAAATGGGACTCTATACAAAGGGGCTTGAATATTTTAATAAAGCAATAAAAGCACCGGGAAAGGCTCTAACAGCGCACTATGGAATAGCAAATCTCTATTTTACCATGAATAAAAAAATATGGGCAAAACGGAAGATAGATCATATTTTACGAATAGACCCCTTTCATTACGATACCCTGCTCCTTATGGCAGATATAAAAATACTGGAAAAGAGGCTGGGAGAGGCAAAGGAATTCGCGCAAAAAGCAATCGATTCCAACAGCGAATCTCCCCGGGGATTTACCAAATTCGGGGAAATACTGTTTCATCATTACCTGGAAACAGGGAACAGCGATTCCCTGGCAGAGGCAAAATATTCACTCAAAAACGCTCTTTCCATTAATCCCAAAAGTTTTCGGGCGAACAGGGTAATGGGAAATATTTCCCTGGCAGAGAAAAACTATCCCCTTGCGGTATCTTATTTTGAAAAAGCACAGGGAGAAAGTCCCAACAGTTCAATGCTCTACAGTCTGGCCATATCATATGATATGGCAGGAAACAAGGCGCAGGCACTTAAATATTTCCTGGAAGCATACAAAAAAACACCCTCCGATTCCATACTGAGAAGCAGACTGGAATATTTCCTGGTATACAGTGATTATAAAATAGGACACCCGGCCAGGATTATGCTGAATAAAGAACATTTCCAGCTTGCCGGTCAGAAGAGGCGCAAAAACCTTCCTTCTGAAGTAATTATGTATCTCCGGCGGACATTGCTGCTCAATCCAATGAACGCCAATGCCAGGGAAGAACTCATGAGTTATTATTCGGTTCTTAATTATAACCGCTTTTATATAGACGAGATCAAGAGCCTGCTCCGGCTCTATCCCGGAAAAAAATACCAGGATTTGCTGAGCGTGGCAGTCATCAAAAGAAGAGAGCTCTTGTATCATAAAGAGGGATATTCCGCGGAAACACCGCCCCGGGATGTGCCCGTTGTACTGGTGCTTGATTTTCAATCACAGGGAACCATAACAACCCACCAGGACGCGGGATCTGTCATTGGCAACTATGTGAGTTTTGTGATGCGGCAGTATGGCCGGATGAAGCCCCTGGGAACCAGGGAGCGGGCACTGGCAGTGAAGGGACTCCACCGTGGTTCCGGACGCCTGGAGGAAAACCTTGAAAAAATCGGGGAGAAAATAAAAGCAGGAGAAATTGCTCCTGTTGATTATGTGGTTTACGGGAATTATAATGAAACCGGCAACCGGATTTACCTGGAAAGCAAACTGCTCGATTTCCATAAAGGGATAGTCATTGGAGAATTCAATATTTTTGAATCGGGAAAAGAAAGCCTTCCCGTAGTTTCCCTGAGAGCGGCCAAGAGGATATACGGGCTCATACCCTATAAGGGAAAGGTCTTAAAGCTAAAGGACAAAGGGATCCTGGTAAACCTGGGACTGTACGACGGAATGGAACCGGGATCACAACTGGTAATTTACACAAAACCGGGACTTACCAGCAAAAAGGAAGGAAAACGATCCATGGTCTTTACGATAAGAGAAACAAGTACCCTGGTTTCCTACGCGGAACCGCAAAAAAAATCCTATTTAAACAAGATCGATTCCAGTGACACTGTATACCCCCTTAAAAAGCGGCGCGCGAAAAGAATTGAATAGCTCAATGTTCTGGATATATATGCTGGCATGTGAGAACGGAAGTTATTATACCGGGTATACCGTGGACCTGGAAAAAAGATATTCCGAGCATATGGCAGGAACCGCAAAATCGAAGTATACCCGGAGCTTTAAGCCCCTGGGAATCGCGGCCTGCTGGAAGCTCCACGACACAAAGGGCACAGCCCTGAAGATTGAGCACCTCATAAAAAAAAGAAACCGCGCGGAAAAAGAGGAACTCATAAAAGAACCGGCATCCCTGAAAGAGATAATTCTACAGGAGCTTGAGCTCGATTGCTCCATAAGTGAATTTAACCCAAAGAACCTGCTCAGTAAAAGTGCAGCAACCTAACGCAATCAGGGAAAATAGTCCCCCCTCTTCCGGAGAGTGAAACAAGAATATTTTCACTCTCCGGAAGAGGGGGGACTATTTTCCCGGCTTACAGAACCTGCTTACTTCACTTTGACAGCAGCCCAGTTCCGGTTACCCGTAGGGATGGAATAGGTTCCGTCAATGCGGTATCCGCCCTGTTTGTACACGCCGGAATATTTCTGGGTAAAGGGCTTATTTATTCCCAGCCGTTCCATTTCCTGCCGGGAAGTGGCGGAGCGGGTAAACCGGATGCGGCCGTTCTCAACCTTTACATTCTTGAGTTTTTCAAAAACTCCCCTGGCCCATTTGGGAAATACAATTGATCCGTAAGCCCTGCCGCTTTTTGACCTTTTAAGATAGAGAAACCCGTGATTATTTTCAGCGTTAATGCGGTATTTTCCCAGGTATCTCCCGGAAACAGAGCCCGCAGCCCGGGGTTTTTCTTCCGGTTCCGGTTTCTCTTCCGGATCATGAATGAGTTCAATAAAAACGACATCTTTCATGGAAACAATAGCAGGACTAAAACTTTTGTCCTCCCCTTTGAGAGCCCGCTTCCTGCTTGTATAGATCTCCGAATCTTTAAGACACAAAAGCGTATCACCAATAATATAAACAGCTTTGGCCTTATAATATTTTTTATCAGTATTTTTAATAAGCGCTTTGTATGAAGAACACATCCCCAGAATAAGGGGCATTAAGAGAAACAGCAAAATAACCAGGGCAAGAATAATCCCGGTTCTTTTACCGCTAATATTTTTTAGCCTTTCTTTGAAAGGTTTTTTAGGGATTTCATAAGAGGTCTGGTTCGTTTCCATAGTACATCCTGTGTTATTGTATTATTTTAACATTTATGCGCGAAACGGAAAAAAAGTCAAGGCGAATCCGTAGAGGAACCCCAGGCATCGGGATGGGATTCTTCCATTTTTTTGGCTTTTTTTTCCCATTCTTCGGCTTTCAGATCATCACCCATAAATTCGTATATTTGCGCCAGGAAGCGGTAAATCTCGTAATTATAAGGATTTAATTCAATGGCTCTTTCCAGGTTCTTGATCGATTTATCCAGGTAAAACTTTCTTTTACCGGGGAATTTTTTCGTGAAATAAAGATAACCAAGATTAATAAAGGCTTTTTCATGATCGGGCTTAACATAAACAAGCTTTTCCAGGATCGCGGCGGCTTTAACAAACTTACCGGTTTGCCTGTATAATTCATATAGTTTGAAGTATGACTCCAGCAGGGAAGGACTAATGGAAATGATGTGCATATGCAGTTCAATGACCTTTTTATGGTCTCCCACGCTTTCCGCTGATAAAGCATCATATATGAATTTTTGTGCTCTTTTTTTGCCAATGGAATGGCTTATTTGAAAATGTTTGCCCGCGTTTTTATTATCATTTTTAAGAGTATAATACCGCGCCAGGTTGAGATGAGCCCTGTCATGAGAAGGATTATATAAAATGGCCTGTTTATAGTGCCCTGCCGCAAGTTCCTCCTCAAAGAAATAATCATAGAACTCACCCAGGGTGTTGTGAATTCCCGGCTGCTTTGGATTAAGTTTTAAAGAGCGGCGGTAAAAGTCCATTGCTTTAAGCTGTTCGTTCCTGATTATATAGATGTGACCAATATAATTACATGCCTCAAAGTGACGGGAATTCTGATTCAGAACCCTGTGCATATTTTCAAAAGAGTACACATACATTTCGGCCTTATACTGCAAAACCCCTTTTTTGAAATAATATTGCCAGGTAGTGTTAAAAGGTTTTTTAGCAGCAAGACCGGGAGAGAAAAGAAGAATAAAACAAGATATAAAAAAAAATATATTTTTTTTTATTGACATAATTACCCACTATAATTAAAAAATACCACAGTTAAGAGCGGTCAGGTAGCTCAGTCGGTAGAGCAGGGGACTGAAAATCCCCGTGTCGGCGGTTCGATTCCGTCCCTGACCATTTTAGCTTTTTTTTAGATTTCTTTTGCTTCATCAATAATCTTCTGTAGTTCAACAACTATTTCATTAAAAACATCATCGGAATCAGTAGGAAGCAGATCATTTTCCCAGAAGGTGAAGTTTATTTGCTTGTAGACATCGGAGCCGTTGAAGGTATACCCATATTTTTGCATTATTTTTTTTATGCTTTCGAGCCGACTTTTATTTTCCAGGAGCACCAGCTCTTTTTTATTCTTAAAATAATCCATTCGTATAAACAGAGCTGTTCTGTAGTCCTGAAGAGAATCGATATATTTTTTAAATTCTTCGGTTAACCGTTCTGTTTTTTCTTTCGGTTTTGAGTTTTTATATTTCCTCATTACGCGCTTGAAGAAATAATACCGGGATCCGTCTTCGGTTTTTTCCAGGCCATTGATGAATTTGCGTTCATCCATGATCTCTCGCATCATAAATTCCCCTCTTCCCCGGGGGCTGTCGAGATTGAGGATCCCTTCATCCGCGCTTTTGTTGGCTTTTTTTAACGAATAGAATTCTTTTGAATCGAGATAGTGTTTAAAAGACATTTCCATATAAACATTTTCCGACGCGATATTTTTTACCGCGAGATAGAGTTCCACCCTTTCCCCCTGGCCGTGTTCAAGAACGTTCTGGATCCCTTCGGAAAATGCCATTCTCATTTCATCGGGATCAATACCGGCAATATGTGAGAATTCTTTGGTTTTTTCTTTGAAATAATACATGGTTCCCAGGGTTTCGTCTATGCGTTTATTAAATTCGTTCTCCACTACAAATTTTCTATTCAGGGTAGCCTTGAATTCCAGCATATCGGCAGCTCCTTTCAGGAAAGGAGAATGTTTATAGGTTTCATAGCTTTTAATGATCTGGCGGTACGTATTTTCTTTTTCAGAAAAACAATCGACCAGGGATTCCATTATTTCTTTATAATCGGGATTTTTGAGTATCTCTTCAAAAAGAGATTTGTTCAAATTCAGTTCGTTTATTAAGGAATCAAATTTTTCCATTTATACCCCTCTCTCAAGAAACTAAATTTTGCTTGTGCGCGGGCCTGGGAGTAGTATGGGCTCTTTGGATTGCTGCGGAACTCGCTCCGCTCAAACAGTCCTCACAACCTAAAGAGCCCATACTACTTCCAGGCCAGATGCAGCTCGCAATGCTATTCAGTTTCTGATCTGTTTTTTCCCGGCCATCCGGTGTCTGAGCGGAGCCGAAGACCCGGCTTCGCTACTCTTAAAAAACTACACAAAAATCAATTTTTGTAATCATTGTGTTTTTTGATAAACACTGTTTATCTGTGAGGACATTGTTTTAAAAGGG
>JAAENB010001250.1 GCA_024224995.1 bacterium
GCCGGAGCATCTTCGCAAAACAGACCCCGGTATCAACACAGTTTCTTCCGTATTTTTTCCCCGCTACACTGGGTCGGTCGTGTCTTAGTATACCGAAAAACGTTATTCGGAATGTAAATTATGCCTGCCTGGAGTGATGCCTCGGCAGGTTGTGAGGCTGTTTTAGCGGAGCGAGTTCCGAACGTTCTGCAGAGGTATTACTCCCGGTAGGCATAATTTACATTCCTGGTTGATATACCTTATATAGCCCGCTCTGCGGGGTCAGCTGCTCTTAAGAAACTAAATCTAGAACCGGGGCTTCCTTCATCATAACGAGGGGTTTTTAACCCCGGGAACAGAAAAGGCTCCGGTTAATATCCCCCGGACAGAAAAAGACCTATCTCTATCAAGTTTCTGACCTATTTTTTCCTTTTTTTTATTAAAAATTACCCCTTTTAAGCCAAAAATCACACTTATATGAAAAGACATGAGGAGTAGTTAATTATTATGAAAAAGTATGAAGATCTGATTAATGCTATTTATACCATGTATGCCGAAGCATTTCGTTCGTCTTTTCCTCCGGATAAAAAAGAACGCCTTTTATGGAGTAATCCGGAGAGGCTTGACTGGATCGCTATTGGAAAAGAGCAGGAGCGGTTCTATCTGAATTATGCATGCGGTGAAGCAACGCGTAACGACTGTTCCGTCAGAGGATATCTTAGACCGCTCGGTGTTATGGAGGCGGGAAGCGCCGAAAGGAAAATTCTGGATATGGCAGACTATGAGCTTGTGGACTGGAACGAACTTGAAAAAAGTCTGGATATCGATGAAGAGATGGAGTTCGAATTTATGGATGACCGGAGATCGTTTAGTGAATTTCTTATTCAGTGCGCAATGGGACCGGTAATGCTTCGAATTAAACAGGACGTTTTACCGGAGCTGGATATTCCAAAGGGGCAGGATTTTGAAGCAACAATATTCAATGATATCGAAGCCAGTTCTCTCAATGACCGGGCTCCGCGTTTTTCCGCGTACTGCCTGGAC
>JAAENB010001251.1 GCA_024224995.1 bacterium
ATAGTGTTGTAGACCGGTTCCCGTAAGGGCCTAATCCCATCTTCCCCGGGCAAAATGTTTTCCCGAACCGGTAATTTCAAAACCTTCGGGAAATTCCACAATAAACCCCCCTTCTTTCAGGTCTTCCAGCACAGGACGAAGCTCCGATCCCGACATGCCGAATTCTATTTCAAGCTCATAAAGGGTTGTAAATTCTCCCCCCGTTCCCTTGTAGTAGATTTCTTGTAGTATTTTTAGCATTTCAGTGTTCATAGTTCAGTTTTTTGTATTCCATGGACAAAAATCAAGGATGTTTTTCGATTTCATGGACAAAAGTCAAGGATAGAGCGATATCACCCTGACTTACTCCCCCGGAATCAGCTTGAAAACATCCTTATAGTGCTTTTTGACAGCCTCCGGTTTAAAGGGCATATTCCTGTTTTTCCCTTCCAGGAAAAAGGGGAGCATGTCTCCGTAATGAGGGCTCGACGGGTTTCCGGACTGCCCTGGTGTACTAACCAGGAATAGCGGTTCTTCGAGCCCGAAATCGACGACCATGCGCATTACGGGGATGTTGAAAACATCGAAGTTTTCACCCCAGGAGAAGGTGCTGGCGTTAAGGGAGTGGTTGTCTCCGCCCGCCGGGAATGGGCCCCGGTTAAAATAAGTATTAAGAAGGGACGTTGCCCTGGTGATTTCATGTTTCCAGTGATAGGTGTGGATAGAGCCCCATGACCAATCTTTCCTGTTGGTCCCCATTTTTTCTTCACAGAGCACGATAGCCTTCGCAAGAGCAGCAGCAATGATATCTTCTCTTGTTTCTTTTGCCGGGGTGGCAGTATTGTCCCAGAAGGGAGAATTTTCACGGTAGAGAAGGTGGTCTTCCGGAGCCGGGTAGGACATGATATTTGTATCGATAAAAACGGCCCAGCTAATGCTATCCTCGGGCCCCAGTTCATCAAGGAATATTTCTTTGGTAAGGGCTTGAACAAAAGCGCCCAGTACTGCCGCTGGTCCGGAATCTCTGGCCATAACTGCGTCAAAGTTTTTTGGGCTGAGAAGGTTGATCGCTTCAAGAGCTTTTTCTTTCCGGGATTTATCTGTCCAGCTATTAATAGCGTTATTGACCTTTGTAAAAACATGTTCATTATAAAGAAGATTCTGTATTTTTTTGGCCATGGGAGAAAAGTGTTCGAACTGTAGTTTAATCATATCATCACGCGCGGCATTCTTAAGAGTTCCCAGGACTTCATTTAACCGCTCAGCCCTGTCGGGATGATACCAGGAGTTGGTAAGATGATACGGATAGTTTTTATCAACAGTTTTGTTATTGGCAGTCGCGAGATACCCGTTTGCGGGATTGATCTTTTTGGGAAGTTTTTCAATGGGAACAATCCCCTTCCAGTCGTATTCACCATTCCAGCCCGGGGAGGGGAACATACCTTTTCCTTTTTTGCGCAGCGGAAAGGCTCCGGAAACCTGCCAGGCTATATCTTTACTGTTGCCAAAGACAAAGTTGAGGTATATGCCTTGAATCCCGGAAATTGCTTTTTGTGCTTCCTGTATGGTTTTCACTTTTCCGAGCCGGTAAAATCCGTCAAAAGTAGTTCCCCCGCCCTGGATCTTCCAGGAAAGAGCAAGACCGTATTCCGATTTTATGGGCATGGGCTGGACCGGGAGAAGAGGTGGAAAGGGAATCGTAAGAAGCGCGTCGTTCAGCAGGGGGCCGTGACGGGTAAGTATGATATCCTTTGTGACGTTCTCTTTTCCTTTTATCTTAAAAACTTCTTTTTGAACGCGGGCGGGAATCCATTCTTTTTTGTAACGGTAATGCGGTTTCCCGTTTATTTGTTTCATCTTTTCGATAAAAATATCCTGGTTATCGCCCATGGCCATAGTAACACCCCAGGCAACGGAACCGTTAAATCCCACGGTAATAACCGGGATGCCCGGAATTGCCGTACCGGCAGCCTCATAGGTGGGGCATTTAAGATGGATGATCATCCAGGGATTGGGGATCATGAGTGATAAGTGGGTGTCGTTTGCAATGATGGATTTCCCGCTTTTGGTCCGTTTTCCCGAAAGAGCCCAATTGTTGGAGGCGGGAGAATTGACCGGCAGCATATCCTTGAATTTGTTTCTTATGCGGCTCAGGCCCTGGGCGATTTGAGCCAGTTTTTTGGGGTCTATTTCTTTGAGTTTTGCGGCTTCATCAAAAGGGATATGGACCCGGGGATATACGGGAAAACACCAGGCAGCTTTTTCATAGCCCAGTTTATTTGCCAGGATAAGGAAGTTGAGCTCTTCAACAAAATTAAACGAAACACCCATACTGAGCATACCGAATACGTACAATGAGTCAACGGGCCGCCAGGGCTCGGGCTTAAGGCCGCTGAGCACAAATTCGGCCGGTAAATTGTCATGGGTATTAATATAGGTGTTAACGCCACGGGAGAACTGTTCAAGAATGAGCAGGGAATTGGCGTCCATTTCGCTCAGGGCACGGGTGATGAGTTCTTCAGTTCCCAGGCTCCGGATAAGAACGTCCACGGGCAGGACCTCTTCACCGGCGATTTCCGCAAGCCGTCCCTGCATGGCCGTGGTCATCAAGACCATCTGCCAGAGCCGGTCTTCGGCCATGACATATCCTTCGGCCATAAAGAGGTCTTCTTCGTTTTGTGCTTCAATATAGGGCACTCCCAGGGAATCCCGCCTGATTAATACCTCGTTTTTTAACCCCGGAATGTTAAGACTGCCGTTTACGGGGTTTACTGAACTGTCGAATTTGTTTTTTAATATAAAATATGATGTGGGAATGGAAATGATGATAATTAGTATGATAATTATAAGCAGTTTGTATCTTTTTTTCATCGAGTAAGCTCCTTCCGCCTGGATTCCAGGTTCCGAGTAGAAAATAATTGTTGATAAAAATCAATAAAAAAAAATATTTGACAGGTATTACTGTTTTCCTTTATAAGTCATCTATTGATTGGACGACCAATCAAAAAAGGGTTTTTTGAGGATGCTATGGCAGGAAAAACAAGAAAAGAGATTGTGGATCAGAGAAGGGAGCAGTTAATTGATGCTGCCTATGTGGTTGTGAGTAAACAGGGGTTTAGTAATTTTACGGTGAGGGATATAGCTAAAGAGGCAAATCTCTCTACCGGTCTTGTTCATTATTATTTTAAGGATAAAGAAGACCTTTTGCTTAATCTTTTGAAAGAGATAAATAATAATCTAAAGAAGAATACTGTGGCAGCCCTGGCCGAAACAGAAGATTCCGAGGAAAAACTGAGAATATATTTAGACCTTGCTTTTGGACAGGTGGTAGAAGAGAAAGAGTTTTATTATGTTCTTATTGATTTCTGGTCCCAGGCAAACCGGAATGTCCGCATGAAAAAGACAAATATCAAACTTCTGAATAGCTATCACAGTATGTGTGCCGGGATACTTGAAGAGGGCGTAACAAAGGGCTCGTTCCCGGAAATGGATATTTCCTATACTGCTTCGGTAATTCTTTCCCTGGTACAGGGAGTTATTGTTCGATATGTTATTGATGATAAAGCCTTTGAGTATGGGGAATATGTGGACAGGGTAACTGAGCATATAATTGATATGGTTTTAAAGAAGTAAGTCATATTTTTTATTCTTGAATTTTTTTATTTTTTCTTATATTCTCCTTTTTAAAGGGGTGAAGTAAGGAATAATTTTATGAAAATTGAAGGGTATACCATACTTGAGACAATCAAAGAGACCGGTAATTCCATTACATACCTGGCCAAAAAGAATCATGAAAATAATTCCGTAATAGTAACCCGCTTACAAACACTTCAGTCCACTCCTGCTGAGAGAGCCAGGTTTAAACATGAATATGATATTCTCCGAAATAAAAGTATTAATGGCTTAATTGAGACAATTGATATTGTCGAGGATATTGACGGAATTATCCTGGTACAGGAATATTTTGATGCCGTACCGTTGAAAAAAGCAGCTAAGCGGGAGATTGAATGGTTTTTAAATATAGCAATATTGTTATGCGGAATTGTTGGAGATCTTCATAAGAATAATATCATACATCAAAATATAAATCCCAATACAATCCTGCTTAATCCCGAAACAGGTGAATTAAAGCTTACGGGCTTTGCTGTTTTTTCCGAGATAACTCATGAACCCGGCAGGCTGTATGATAAAGATGTTATTATGAATGTGCTGCCCTATATTTCTCCCGAACAAAGCGGCAGGATGAATCGTTCCATTGATTACCGGACGGATATCTATTCATTGGGCGTGACCTTTTATGAGATGCTCACGGGAAGAGCGCCCTTTGTATCTAATGATCCGCTTGAAATTATACATTCCCATATTGCCCAAAAGCCCCTGCTGCCTGAAAAGATTAATCTTGATATCCCAAAAATTGTTTCTCATATTATACTAAAGCTGCTTTCAAAGGAGCCTGAAGAGCGATACCAGGGTGCTTTTGGGGTGATGTATGATTTACAGGAATGCCGTAAGCACCTTCATGCCGATAACAGGATTGTGGAGTTTTCCCTTGCTCAAAAAGATGTTCCGGCTAAATTTATTATGCCGCAAAAGCTATTCGGCAGGGAAAAAGAGATTGATTCTTTGCTTTCGGCATTTGACCGGGTTCGGCGGGGGAATCGTGAAATTATTTTTATACCCGGCGCGCCGGGTATTGGGAAATCGGCGCTTATTCGTGAAGTGCAAAAACAGATGATGACCCAAAAGGGGTATTTTGTTAATGGTAAATATGAGCAATATGAGCATAATGCTCCGTATACGGCTATCATCCAGGCATTCCGGGATTTGGTCCGGCAGATATTACTGGAAAGCAAAGAAAGCATTGAAACCTGGAAAAGAGAAATTCTCTCTGTGCTGGGGGAAAACGGAAGGATCATAACTGATGTGATTCCTGATGTTGAGCTGCTTATTGGTGAACAGGGTGATGTTCCCCTGCTCAGTACGGAAGAGTCAAACAACAGGTTTAATTTTGTTTTTATGAATTTTATGAGACTCTTTGCCCGGAAAGAGCATGTCCTGGTTTTTTTCCTGGATGATCTGCAATGGGCGGACCGGGCAAGCCTTAAACTGCTTGAAAATATTTTATCCGATGCCGATATGCTTTATTTCTTTTTCATTGGTGCCTATAGAGATAATGAAGTGGCGGAAGAGCATCCATTGCTGGTGAGTATTAATTCCTTATGTGATAAGGGATTACCTATGGATGAAATTGAATTATCACCGCTTACGATTGATGATATTACTGACCTGGTAAGTGAATCACTGCGTCTTCACCGGGAAACGATATATCCCCTTGCCGGTGAGGTTCTGCGCAAAACAGGCGGCAACCCCCTCTTTGTGAGCCAGTTCATCAGCGCTGTATATACCGGTCAACTTTCGGGTATGGATGATCCCGGGGCTGCTGCGTTGGATTTTGAAAAAATCAAGGAGCTGGATTTTGTTGACAGTGTTATTAATCTTATGGTCGACAAGATCTCGAAAATGGCCGATGAAACCCGGGAGGTGTTAAAAATTTGCGCATGCACCGGCAACAGGTTTGATCTTGAGCTGCTCTCGGAAGTTGATAACAGGCCCATGCTTGAGATCCTGGGATATCTTGACCCGGCTGTTGAGGAAGGTCTGCTTGTTCTGTTGGAAGATGTTTACAAATTCAGCCACGACAAGATCCAGGAAGCGATATACACACAAATACCGGAAGATGAAAAGAAAAAAATTCATTTAACAATTGGAAGAACCGTATTACAGCAGACATCGGGAGGCTCCCGGCCGGATAAGATTTTTTTTATTGTTGATAATTTGAACATTGCCCGGGACCTGCTGGGGACTGAAAATGAGAAAAATGAACTCGCTAAACTTAATCTCACTGCCGCACTACAGGCAAAGTTGTCTACAGCATATAAATCCTCTCTTAATTATATTACGCAAAGTATTACTCTTTTTTCAAGTAATTTATGGCAGTCTGATTATGATTTAATGTTTAACGCCCATGTTGAGTGCTCAATAATGAATTTTATCTGCGGGAACACCGAGGAAGGAGAGAAGTATTTTTCGATTGTTCTTACCAGGGCAAAAACCAGCTTTGATAAAATAAAAGCGTATAATATTAAGATGTTTAACATCACTACTACCAGCGATTTTTTCGAACTCCTGGAATTGGGCAAGAGAGTTTTACTGCTGCTTGGTTTTAGGATTCCTTCAAGGTTTGAGAAGTTGTTTATTCTTAAGGAGTTACTTTTCACAAAGTTTTATTTGAGGAATAAACAGGTAGAGGATTTGATTAATTTACCTGAATTGACTAACCGGGAAAAACAGGAAGCTCTTGAAACTATGTTCAATTGTGTTCGGCTGTCGTATATAGCTTTACCCAAAAGTATGCCTGTATTTTTGGTTAAATCTCTGAACCTGGTTTTACAATACGGAAATTCACCATACGCGGCTATTATCTACGCGTCATGGGGATTCTTCTTGTGCGATAAATTGGAAAATATTGAACGGGGGCATAAGTTTGGTAAACTGGCAGTGGAAGTTCTTAAAAGAACTAATGCCGGGGAATTCTCCGCAAAGGTAAATTTTTTATTTTATAGTTTTATTAATCATTGGAAAGTTTATCTAAAAGATAATATTGAAAATCATCTTATTGCCTATCATGCCGGAATAAATATTGGCGACCTCACCTATGTGGGGTACTCGTTGCTCAACCATGCCATGAATCTGATACTTGCGGGAACTCCATTGCAGAGAGTAGAGGAGACAATGGTTGAAAATTATAAAGTTATTATCAGGATAAATCAATACGACTCTATTCCACATTATGAATTATGGCTGCAATTTGTTATTAATTTAAGAGAAAATACAGGCAGCCGGACACAGATTAAGGGTGAAATAATTGATGAAAATGAGATAGTGACTGTGTTCAATAGCCTGGGTCATGTGTCCGGTCTTATTATGTTGTATATTATTAAGATATTTCATCATGTACTTTTTAACTTGTATGGAGATGCTGCCACGATTTCAATGGAGGCGGAACAATATATTGAGGCAGCCATGGGAATGGTTATGGTCCCGTTTTTTTATTATTATTCTTCACTTGCAATGCTGGCTGATTATTCGAATGCTGCCCCTGCAAGCCAGAAATATTATCTTAAAAAAGTAAATATATATCTAAAAAAAATCAAGGTGTGGGCGCATCACGCGCCAATGAACAATCGGTATAAATGTTATTTAATTGAAGCAGAGCTGTTTCGTATAAAAGGAAATGACGTGCGGGCAATGGAATTCTATCAAAAAGCAATTAAAGAAACACAAGAAATTGAATTTATTCAGGAAGAAGCCATTGCGCATGAATTTAGCGCGATGTTTTACCGGGAAAAAGGATTTGATGATATTGTTCAAATGAATATTTCACGAGCTTATGACTGTTATGTGGAGTGGGGAGCCCGGAGCAAGGTCGCTCAACTTGAGGAAACCTGTCCCTCCCTGGTTTCGGGGGCTGTGGAAAGAGCGCATCCCGATGATGCTTCGGTCTCCGGAACCGATACATCGCTGGAATTACTCGACCTTTCAACAGTAATGAAAGCGTCCGAAACAATTTCAGGAGAGATGAGGGTCGAGAAGCTTCTTAAAAAGATCATTACTCTGTCAATAACAAACGCCGGCGCGGAAAAGGGCTGCCTGGTACTTGAAACGAACGGCAGGCTTTATGTTGAAGCAGAAGGGCAGATACATGATGAACATGCTGCCGTACTGCAATCCATTCCTGTTGAAAATCATCGGGGCCTGCCGCAGGCCATAATCAGTTATGCCGCAAGAACAAAAGAGACCCTGCTTCTCAATGATGCCGTACATGAAGGGGAATTTATTGGAGATCCCTATGTGATAAAGAACAGGCCAAGATCAATACTCTGTATGCCCATAATTAATCAGGGTATCTTAATGGGTGTTCAGTATCTTGAAAATAATCTTACCTCAGGAGCTTTTTCAAAGGAGCGGGTGAAAATTCTGGAATTATTGTCTTCCCAGGCAGCCATATCAATCAATAATGCCCGCCTGGTATTGGTTGAAAAAGAAAAGCTTGAGCTTGAGAAAAAGCATGCCGAGGCAGAGTTGAAACTGCTTCAGGAGAGGATGAGCCCTCATTTTCTTTATAATGCCCTGAATTCGATCTATTCCATGAATTACCGTGATTCGGAAAAGGCAAATGAAGTACTTCTCAAACTGGCCGATATTTACCGTTATATGCTGGACCAGTCAGATAAGCCCAGAATAGCTTTTGATGATGAATGGGAATTTACCGGGAATTACCTTGAACTGGAAAAGCTTCAGTATGTGGATACTCTTTTGATACAGCTGGAAAAAAAAGGAGATTTCAGCGAGGTGACTATTCCGCCCTTAACGATCCAGCCCCTGGTTGAGAATTCCATGAAACATGGCCTCATGCATGTAAGAGATGATGAATATGTTAACGTTTTTGCTCAAAAAGAGGGAAACAGGGTTGTGGTTGAGGTGATTGACAATGGGAAAGGTATTGATGGTGATGTTAACCGCTCGCGCAGTCTTGGGAATATCGTAAAGAGGCTCAGATTTTACTTTGATGATGTAGACCTGGAAGCCCGCAACAACGAAAATGGTGGAGCCCGCATAATTCTTACGTTCAGCATACGGGATGCATGAAATTAAAAAAAATACATTAATTCTTGACAAAATAATGCCTCATGGTAAAAGTTGGTTGGTTGTCCAATCAAAAACCGAATAATAATAGAATACGGTTCAAATTTAAGGGACGGTGGAGCATTATGGACGTCATTGAAACTAAGATCGATAAAAATTCAGATGATTACAAAAGGAACTACGAGGCCATGGCGGCTCTTGTGGAGGATTTGCAAAGTGAGTTAAAAATCGCGCGGGACCAGCGTTCCGACAAGGCCAAAGGCCGCCTGGCGGAACAGTCGAAATTGCCCGTTCGGAAGCGGCTTGAGCTGCTTCTGGATAAGAATACTCCTTTTCTTGAAATTGGTGCCCTTGCTGCCAAGGGTCTTTATGACGGTAAGGTTCACGGAGCCGGTACTGTTGTGGGGATTGGGATTATTGAAGGCAGGGAAGTTATGATCCAGGCAAATGACCCTACTATTAAAGGCGGGACCATTTATCCTATGGGGGTCAAAAAGATGCTTCGGAGCCATACCATGTGTATGGAGAACCGGCTTCCCCTGGTTTATCTTATTGATTCGGGCGGGGCTTTTCTTCCCCTGCAATCGGAGATTTTTCCTGATGTTGATGACGGGGGGAGAGGATTTTACAACCAGGCGGTGATGTCGAAGATGGGGATTCCGCAGATTTGCGCGGTAATGGGACTCTGTACCGCTGGTGGTGCCTACATCCCGGCCATGTCGGATGAAGTTATACATGTTAAAAATACGGGCGCTATTTTTCTGGGCGGACCGCCGCTGGTAAAGGCAGCAACAGGCGAAGAGGTAACAGCCAATGAACTGGGCGGTGCTGAAATGCATTGCTCTGAGTCGGGTGTTTCCGATTATTATGCCGAGGATGATGCTCATGCCTTATCCATAATTCGAAACATTGTTAAGAATCTTCCGGACAATGAAAAATCAAAGCTTACCATGCGCGATCCGGAGGCTCCTCTATATGACCCAAAAGAGATCTACGGCATTGTTCCAAATAGTCTCAGCAAACCATATGATGTACGTGAGGTTATTGCCCGTATGGTAGACAGGAGTGAATTCCTGGAGTTCAAGGAAATGTATGGTCCTACCCTGGTGTGCGGCTGGGCTAACATTCATGGCCATCCCGTGGGTATTCTTGCTAATAACGGGATTCTTTTTTCCGACAGTTCCCTCAAGGGAACCCAGTTTATTCAGATCTGCGACAAGCGAAAGATCCCTCTTGTGTTTTTACAGAATATTAGTGGTTTTATAATCGGGCGTGAATACGAACGGGGCGGAATTACCAAGAACGGGCACAAACTGGTTGCTGCTGTTTCTACCTGTACGGTACCGAAGTTCACTGTTATGATGGGAGCTTCTTTTGGCGCCGGCAACTATGGTATGTGCGGCAGGGGATATTCTCCGCGCTTCTTGTGGAACTGGCCTAACGCCGAGATTGGTGTTATGGGGGGAGAGCAGGCTGCTGATGTTCTGGTTACGGTGAAGAATGACCAGCTTGCCAGGGCAGGACAGCCGCCGCTTACTGATGAGCAGGTTCAGGGTTTGAAAGGGCCTATTATGGAAGCTGCTAAAAAAGAAGGAGATGCCTATTACAGTACTGCCAATCTCTGGGACGACGGAATTATTGATCCTGCAAGTACCAGGGACGTGCTTGGTCTGTCAATATCGGCAGCGTTAAACGCTCCTATCCGTGATGATGATTACGGGTATGGAATTTTTAGAATGTAACGTAGACTGTTTAAATAAAATTTAACAAAGGGACTATTACAATGTTTAAGAAGATACTTATTGCTAACCGGGGAGAGATCGCGCTGCGGGTTATCTTTACCTGTAAGGAGATGGGGATTACAACCGTGGCAGTCTATTCCGATGTGGACAGGGATGCGCTGCATGTTCTTGAAGCAGATCAGTCGGTATGCCTGGGTGATGCTGAACCGCAGGCAAGTTATTTGAACATTGATAAGATAATTGCGGCAGCAAAGGAGACCGGGGCCGAAGCGATACATCCCGGTTATGGTTTCCTTGCAGAGAATGCCGGATTTTCTGAAAGATGCGAAGCAGAGGGTATAACCTTTATTGGGCCGCCGGCACAGGTTATTCGTGATCTGGGCGATAAAATCACCGCCCGGGATATTATGATAAAGGGCGATGTTCCTGTTGTTCCGGGTTTAACTCATGACAATCCGAACCCCGAGATTATGGCTGCGGAAGCCGAAAAGATTGGATACCCTGTTTTGATCAAAGCGGCAGCCGGCGGCGGAGGAAAGGGGATACGGATTGTCAACTCCTCAGATGAAATGGCAGACGCGGCGGTTTCGGCGTCCAGTGAAGCGCAAGCGGCATTTGGGAACGGCGCCATATTCCTGGAGAAATATCTCTCACAATCACGGCACGTTGAATTTCAGATTCTTGCCGATACTCACGGCAATGTCATTCATCTCCTGGAACGGGAGTGTTCCATCCAGAGACGTCATCAGAAAATTATTGAAGAAACACCTTCTCCGGCAATGACCCCGGAATTGCGGGAACAAATGGGAGCGGCTGCGGTGGCGGCCGCGAAAGCTTCGGGCTATGTTAATGCCGGAACTGTTGAATTTCTCCTGGACCGGGAGAATAATTTTTATTTCCTGGAAGTGAATACCCGTTTGCAGGTTGAGCACCCCATAACAGAGATGATTACGGGGGTGGACCTGGTGCGCCAGCAATTAGAGGTGGCGGCAGGCAGCCCGCTTTCATTACAGCAGGAAGATATTGTGGGAAGAGGGCATGCGATTGAATGCCGGATCTACGCGGAAGACCCTGCGAATGACTTTTTTCCTTCTCCCGGCAAGATCGAATTTATGAAAGAACCCTCGGGACCGGGAATCCGGAACGACTGCGGTATCTATTCCGGTTTTACCGTACCGGTTGAATACGATCCCATTCTTTCAAAACTGGTTACCTATTCGGAAAACAGGGAAAAGAATATTGATCGTATGATCCGGGCTCTGGAAGATTACGTGATCCTGGGAGTTAAAAGCCCTATCCCATTTTTGATAGATATTTTATCATCGGAGCCGTTCAAATCCGGGGAAACCTATACTAACTTTATTCCCGAATATTTTAGTGAATGGAAACCGTCTTTAACAGATCATGATATTGCCTGCATCGCCTATATCGTTGATGAACTCAGCGCTAAAAAGAAAAGCGGTTCTATTGCAGCAGTAGAGAGCGAGACTAATTCTCCATGGAAAACCCTGGGAAATTGGAAAATTTAGGAGGCAGGAGAAAAAAGTGGAATATAAACTTAAGATCGAAGAAGAAACCTATCCCTTTGAAGTGGAAACAGGGAGTGATAATGATCTACGAGTAATTATAGAAGAAAAAAATCATGCTGTTCGGTATACCAGGGTTTCGAATAACCAGGTATACCTGGATGTGGACGGGAAAGGTGTTAACGTCTTTGTCACGGAGTCCGATGAAGGCAAGGTTGTTGTCATAAAAGGAGTTCCCTATGTTGTGCAGGACGCCGATGCTCAGCAGAGCAGGCGGAAAAAGAGCGGACGGGAAGCCCCTGCGGAGGTTACCCCGCCCATGCCCGCGGTTGTTGTGCGGATTCTGGCTGCCGAAGGCGATGAAGTGGAAAAAGGCCAGGGTGTTGTTGTGGTCTCGGCCATGAAAATGGAAACAACTCTCGGCGCCCCATACAACGGCACCGTAACAAAAATAAACACCGCCGAAGGCGAAAAAGTAATGCCCGGCGACATTCTTGTAGACATTGAAAAAAATGAAGAAGCGGAAGAAACAGAATAATACGGTAATATTAAATTCTTGTAACTTCAAACCTTAAACTTATTTCCCGGAGGTAAAAAATGAGTGAAGAGCATTTACTATATACAGTTGAAAACAACATCGGGTATGTAACAATAAACCGCGAAGCAAAGCGGAACTCTCTTAGCGCACAGGCTATTTCTCTTTTTCTGGAGTACCTGGACCAGGCCGAAAGCGACAGCGAAGTACGGGCGATTATGGTTACCGGCGCCGGTGACCGGGCTTTTTGTACGGGCGCGGAACTTGGCGACTCTATGTCCGGTGACGGGAAAGAGACCTTTGCCAATTACGCGAAACTGTTAAACAGGCTTTATTCTTTTCCCAAGCCCACTGTTGCCCGGATCAAGGGCTATTGCCTGGCCGGCGGCATGGGATTTATGCTTGCCTGTGATATAGTTATCGCCAGTGACGATTCCAAATTCGGTACTCCTGAAGTGAATGTGGGGCTCTGGCCTATGATGATAGGCGCGCTTATTTTTAGGAATGTTATGCGAAAAAAAGCTATGGAGATGATGCTCCTGGGCGAAAGAATGAGCGCCGATGAAGCCCTGGCTATGGGGCTTATTACCAGGGTTGTCCCTGCCGCCTCGCTTGAAGATGCGGTTAATGCTGTTTTGAAAACCCTTGCTGCAAAAAGTCCTATTGGGATGAAGATTGGAAAAAATGCTTTTTCCGGGATGGAAGGGATGCCGGTAGAAGAGGCTCTTAAGTACCTTTCGGGGCAGCTGGCTGAAGTTGCGAGTACTGAAGATGCCCGGGAAGGGATTACGGCGTTTATTCAGAAGAGAGAACCTGTGTTTCAAGGTAAGTAGGAAAACAGGTGCAAGGGGCAGGGCGAAAGGTAAAAGGTGAAGAAAAATTCGTAGAGACGTTGCATGCAGCGTCTTTGGACTTCAAACTTGAAACATCAAACTTCCATAGAAGGAGTGAATAATGAGTGGAACAAATGATAAAGTTATAATTGCTAATTGCAGCGGTTTTTTTGGGGACCGTTTTAGCGCGGCTCAAGAGATGGTGCAGGGCGGGCCTGTTGATTTCCTTACGGGAGATTATTTGGCTGAGCTTACCATGGCCATACTGCTGCGTATAAAGAAGAAAGATCCTAACGGGGGATATGTTTCTACTTTTATGAAGCAGATGGAACAGGTTATGGGAGAGTGTATGGATAAGAAGATCCGTATCGTCTCTAACGCGGGAGGGCTTAATCCCAAAGGGCTGGCAGAACAGCTTGAGCGGATTGCTAAAGAGATTGGAATAAGTCCTAAGATTGCTTATATAGAAGGTGATGACCTTATGCCGCGGCTGGGTGATCTGCAAAAGGCAGGAGAGCATTTTGCTCATATGGATAAGGGAGCAACCCTCCAGGACTCAAAGACATTCCCCATATCGGCAAACGCCTATCTTGGATCATGGGGTATTGTGAAGGCGCTGGAAGAAGGAGCCGACATTGTGGTTGGCGGACGGATCGCTGACGCGGCATTGACCGTAGCGCCTGCGGCATGGAAATTCGGATGGAAGCAGGACAGTTGGGATGAACTGGCTGGTGCTTCCGCTGCCGGGCATATAATAGAATGCGGCGCCCAGGCAACGGGTGGGAATTATTCTTTCTGGGAAGAAGTTCCTTCATTTGCTAATGTGGGTTTTCCTATAGCGGAGATACATAATGACGGATCATTTGTTATAACCAAACATCCCGGGACCGGTGGACTGGTCTCTGTAGGAACGGTAACTGCCCAGCTTATGTATGAAATACGGGCGCCCCAGTATCTTACTCCTGATGTTACCGCACGCTTTGATACAATTAATATTTCGCAAGAGGGCGATGACCGAGTCCTGGTAAAGGACGTAAAAGGGGAACCCTGTACGGGAACCACAAAGGTATGTATCAATACCATGCGGGGGTTCCGTAATTCAATGACCGTAATTCTTACGGGACTCGACATTGAGAAAAAAGCAAAGATAGTAGAGGATGCTCTTTTTGATTCCCTGGGCGGCAAGGATCAGTTTGCCCTTGCCGATGTACAGCTCATTCGAACTCATAAGGATGATGCCCCTATCAATGAGGAGGCTTTCGCGCAGCTTCGTGTTTCCGTAATGGACCCTGATCAGAATAAAACAGGCAAGCTTTTTACTTCGAAGGTCGTAGAACTTGCCCTTGCCAATATTCCGGGCTTTACCCTGACCGGGCCTCCGGACAAAGGAGGTCCCGCGATTATGCACTGGCCGGCACTGGTATCAAAAGAGTATATTCAGGAAAAGGTCTATGTCAACGACAGGGAAATGATTCTTGATTCCGTACAGTTTAAGGGCGAAGCAGAATCTCCTGAGTCACCGGCAGTATCAATTCCGGACGTTCCCGGGGGAAATACCACAAAGGCACCGCTTGGAAAGATTTTCGCAACTCGTTCGGGAGACAAGGGAGGAAATGCCAACCTTGGAATCTGGGGCAAAACACCCGAAGCCTATGCCTTTTTGAATGAGTTTCTCACAACAGAAAAACTAAAAGAGCTCTTCACGGACATGAAAGATTACGAAATTGAACGCTACGAATTTCCAAACCTGCTGGCGCTGAATTTTTATATCAAAGGCATTCTCGGTGATGGAGTAGCAGCATCCGTACGAAGCGATCCACAGGCCAAAACTCTTGGAGAGTACGTCCGTTCCAGGATTGTAGATATCCCCGAGTCTTTGCTTTGAGCTTCAAACTTTAAACTTTAAACTTAAGCCGGAGGAGATAAATGGATTTTAAATTTACCGAAGAACAACAGATGTTTCGAGATACAGTGTATCGATATGCGAAAAAGGAGATAGCTCCGTTTTGTGAAGAAGCGGACCGCGATTCCAAATTTTCTTTTGAGGTGTGGCAAAAACTTGCGGCCATGGGGCTTCTTGGACTTCCGTTCCCGGAAGAATACGGCGGACAGGGCGCCGATGTTGTAACCTGCTGCCTTGCTTCAGAGGCTCTTTCACACGCGGGTGTGGACCAGGGACATATGTTATCAATGGGGGCTCACTCCTACCTTTGTACCGATACTATATACCGGCATGGAACTGAAGAGCAGAGAAGGAAATATGTTCCAAAACTGGCCCAGGGTGAAATGATGGGCTGCATGGGACTAACAGAACCCGAAGCCGGATCGGACGCGGCATCCGTACAAACAACAGCAGTTCAAAAAGGAGACCATTGGGTGTTAAACGGTTCCAAAACCTTTATTACCAACGCGCCTATCGCTGATGTTTGTGTGGTATACGCGACTGTTGATAAAGAAAAAAAACGTGACGGAATTACTGCTTTTATCGTTGAAAAGGATTTTAAAGGTTATTCAACGGGAAAGCCATTTCATAAACTGGGCTGTCGATCTTCCACTACCTCAGAAGTCTTTTTTGACAATTGCGAAGTTCCTGCAGAGAATGTGCTTGGTACCGTTGGAAAGGGATTTGCCATGACCCACCAGACCCTGGAATGGGACCGGAGTGTTCTCCTGGCCCCGGTTGTTGGCGGAATGATGAGTGTTATTGAAGACTCAGCACAGTACGCAACCGACCGTAAGCAATTCGGCAAGCCTATTAAGGAATTCCAGGCTATTCAGCATAAAATTGCCGACATGAAGGTAACCCTGGAGATCGCGCGCCTGGCAATATACCGGGTTGCTACGCTAAAAGATGCCGGGCATTCGGTAAATCATTTGCAGGCATCTATTGCCAAGGCATTTGTGGGAGATTGGGGATTCCAGTTTTTTAACGAAGCAGTACAGCTTTTTGGCGGGTATGGATATATTCATGAATACCCGGTAGAACGGCACCTGCGGGATTCCAAGATCGGTTCTATTGGCGGTGGAACATCAGAGATCCAGCGTTTAATAATATCGCGCTTTATTTAAGAACAACGAACCCTGCGTAACAGGGAAAAAAAAGATCAGAAACCAGATAGTATTGCGAGCTGCATCTGGCCTTGAAGTAGTATGGGCTCTTTGGGTTGTGAGGACTGTTTGAGCGGAGCGAGTTCCGGAGCAATCCAAAGAGCCCATACTACTTCAAGGCCCGCGCACAAGCAAAATTAAGTTTCTTAAGAGAGGTTATGAGAATGAA
>JAAENB010001252.1 GCA_024224995.1 bacterium
TGAATTGGCCCGGCTGAACCTGGAAGCGGGGGAGAAAGCCAGGCGATCGACGGCCTTTGATTCAGCCAGCCATTTTTTTAAATTCGGCATTGATCTTTTATCACCGGACGCGTGGCAAAACCGGTATGACCTGGCCCTGGCCTTATACACCGAAGGAGGCGAGTCGGCCCATCTTTCGGGAGACCAGGAATCCGCAGATATGCTTTTGAATAGGGTTATTGAGAAAGCACGGACCACTCTTGATAAAACGCGTGTCTATGAAGTTAAGGTCAATATCTATATTATCTGGAACAGGCACGCCGAAGCCCTGGAATTGGGGAAAGAGGCGTTGAAATTTCTTGGTTTTCCCATGCCAGCGAAAGCCGACCGGTTGACAATACTAAAAGAGCTCGTGAAATTTAAAATAAAAATGAAAGGACAAACCATTGAATCCCTTGCAGAGTTAAAAATTCTCAAAGACCCGGAGAAACTGGCAGCAACCCGGATACTGATGCATTGTATTACAACCTCCTATATTGGTCAGCCTGAATATTTTCCAATAGTGGTATTAAAATTTCTCAATCTTTCATTACTGCACGGAAATTCGCCGGGAACTGCCTTTGCCTATTCCGCCTATGGGATGTTTTTATGCGGGATACTGGGGAAAATTGAGGAAGGATACCAGTTTGCCATGCTGGCCCTGGGTGTTGTAGCAAAATATGACTCCGTGGAATTAAAACCAAAGGTGAATCATATTGTTGGCGGTTTTATTAATCACTGGAAAGACCACATACGAAAGGATTTGCCGTATCTTATGGAAGCCTATAAGTATGGACCGGAAGCGGGTGATATCACATTTGGGCTTTATGGCGTGGAGAATTGTGTATACCGGGAAATTTTTCTGGGCCAGCCCTTGGCAGAAGCGAAAGCACGGTATGCAGTCTATTACGACGAGATTAAAGCATCGCAGCAGCTTGATGTAATTCTGTTTTTTGAATGTCATTACCAACTATTGCTGAATTTATGTGATGAGAACGGGAACCGGGAACTAATTAAAGGAGATGCCTTTAACGAAGAGGAAACTATACCGTATTGGACCGGGGTGAATCAACGGAACGGATTGGGGTCGCTGCTGGGAAATAAACTGTTTCTTCTTGTGCTGTTTGGCACCTATGAAAAAGCGGTTGAAAGCGCCCTGGTACAGGAGACCTATCTCGATGGGATCGTTTCCTCTCTGTATATTCCTCTTCATTTTTTTTATTATTCCCTGGCCCTGCTGCTCAGTTATTCAAATGCCGGTAGAAAGAAACAAAAA
>JAAENB010001253.1 GCA_024224995.1 bacterium
CTGCCTGGGAAGCCGGGGGAAACGCGGGAGATATTTCCTGGAACGGAGGAAGTGTGGGTATAAACACGGCAAATCCCGCAGCGGATCTTGATGTGGGCGGAATATTTCAGGTAGATACAGCGGCAGAAGCAGTGCAAACAAGCAGGTATGTAAAAGAGTTTTCCGGGAGAATAAGAGGACCCAGTAATTGGCCGGAGTGTACGGAAGGGGCAAAAACCGTGTATATCGGGGAAATAACTGACACGGGTTCCAATAGCTTCATAACAATTGAATTATTTGGATCACACAGAGGATTTGAGAGGTCTAATAACTATTTTGATTATAAAAAATGGGTTATAATGGCAGGAGACAAGGTCAGTTCCAACCTGGTGTCAGCATCAGGTGGGGGAGATAAAGTTAACTTGTATAATGGAAGTTCAACAGGCAATTATAACAATATCGAAATTGGTTCCGGGTTTAATATTCGTTTGCGGGTAAATCCCCAATGCGGTTCCACTATGCACTATACCTATGTGGTAAAATATTATTCGGGAGCGAATTTTACGCCTCACTCCACCAGGTACTGGTAATAGCCCAAATCTTTCCCAACCCGGGATCGAGAACCTGTTCAATCAGCTTCTCGATCCTCAGGGGTAGGGGATCAATTTTCAACCATCAATCAAGTTCCGCTTCAAAGATCATGGAATTGATGTTGTAAGATGAACCATTGTAATGATTCGTCACAGCTAAATAGCCTTTCCCGTCCATGCTAAAATAATGAAAGTCTGTTGCACCAATTGTGGGGAGAGACTGGAATTTCACAAAGGAGTTACCGTCCCATTGATAAACAATTGAATTAATTTTGCGAGAGGAATTATTGTAATAATTAGCCACCGCTAAATAACTCTCACCCCCAATAGAGAAATATTCCCAATCTTGAGCGCTATTTGTGGGAATAGACTGAAATTTTTCAAAAGAATTTCCGTCCCATCGATAAATAACCGAATCAATGTTGCTGGAGGAAGAGCTATTGTGATTAGCTACAGCTAAATAACTCTCACCCCCAATAGAGAAATATTCCCAATCATGAGCACTGCTTGTGAGGATAAGCTGAAATTCTATAAAAGAACTTCCGTCCCAGCGATAAATTACGGAATTGATGTTCCAGTTGGAATCGTTATAAAAATTAGCCACAGCTAAATATTTCTCTCCCCCCATAGTGAAAAATTCCCAATCAATAGCACCGTTTGTGAGAATGGTCTGAATCTGTTCAAATGAGCTTCCGTTCCACTGGTAAATCACGGAATTGATATTGCGAGTGGAACCGTTGTAACTATTAGCCACAGCTAAATACTTCTCTCCCCCCATTGTAAAAAATTCCCAATCACTAGCACCGTTTGTGAGAATGGTCTGGAATTCTTCAAAAGAACTTCCGTTCCACTGGTAAATCACGGAATTCGTGCTGCAAGAGGAACCGTTATGATAATTCGCCACTGCTAAATAATTTATTCCATCAATATTAAAATATTCCCAATTTCTGGCACCGTTTGTGGCAATAGTCTGGAATTCTTCAAATGAGCTTCCGTTCCAACGGAAAATCACGGAATCAGTGTTGTGAGAGGAACCGTTATGATAATTCGCCACTGCTAAATAATTTATTCCATCAATATTAAAATACTCCCAATCAGAAGCCCCATTCGCAGCAATCTCCTGCCCGTCCCGGAACTCTACCAGATCCCTGCAATGCCCGGAAACCACAAAAATATACTCTGAATTATTCATGTCGATAATAACCAGTGCCGCAGGATTTCCCGGTGCCATAGGAGTAAACCGAATTGAAAAAGTAGTCTCTTCGTTCCCCGTAAGAGAACTTTTTATTGAAGAGTCATCGAGAGAAAAGTTATCGGTGTCGGAGATTATCACACTGTTGATATCCAGGGTTGCGGAACCGGTATTTTTAATAGAAAAAACAACTCCATCGGAAAGAAAAGACTCTCCGGTGTCGGAAATTGAACCGAAATCATAGGACCCCGAACGATGGGCAAGCACTGTAGTGCCCTGGCTGACGGTCATTCCCTGGCTGACGGTCATTCCCTGTGGAATGCCCGGATCGTCATCGATAAAAGCGTCTCCACAGGATGTAAAAAGCAGAATCCCCGCAAAAGCAAAGAATCTGAAAAATTTGATGTATTGAATAATTATATTCATAGAAAAATTCCCCTTTATTGAATTGAATTGAATTGATTAACCGGAACATGCCGGTAATTTACATAAAACTTTTTGAGTGTGTATTTTGGCAAGTATTTTTTTTCGGTAGATGTGGTTAATTCTCATAACGGTCTACTCGACCGTTATGAGAAGGGGATCAATCAAGTTCCGCTTCAAAGATCATGGAATTGGTGTTGTAAGATGCATCTCTGTTCCATCAATATTAAAATACTCCCAATCATGAGCCCCATTCGCAGCAATCTTCTGCCCGTCCCTGAACTCTACCAAATCCCTGCAATGCCCGGAAACCAGCCCTATTGAAAAAGAGTTTTTTAAAAGAATAAACTTTGGCAAGCGCAATAACCATATTATAGTGTTTTTGTTTTTTTAAATTAATCAATTGCCAAATAGTATCATCAACTTGTATAATAATAATCATAAAATAAGGTATAGCATATTGCCCCCTCCCGCTGTACCTTTTAATCAAAAAAATAAGAGGTAATAGTATGAAACAGGTACGTAAAGCGTCTCTAGTATTCTCATTGATTCTTTTGGCAGCGGTTTTTTCCGGGTGTGAGGCAGGTCTCACTTCTTCCAATAATTCCGGATCGACCGATAACCAGGGAAACGGGTTTAGTTTCTCCGATATGTATTCACGCATGAA
>JAAENB010001254.1 GCA_024224995.1 bacterium
CTGAAAGCGACGTGACGTCACGTCGCTTTCAAGGTGCATGCCCCGGGGTATGAGGGTATTCGGTACCCGTAGGGGCACGGCGTGCCGTGCCCCTGCGGGGTGTTTGCCCCTCCGTGGGTTCGACCCAGCGGCGAAATCCCCGAGAACCGTTTTTGAAAACGGACCTGTTTCAGTGCAGGTTCCGTGGAGAACCAGGCGAAGATTCTTTCTGAAAGCGACGTGACGTCACGTCGCTTTCAAGGTGCAGACCCCGGGGTATGAGGGTATTCGGTACCCGTAGGGGCACCCTACGGGGTGTTTATCGGGGGTACCCCTCGTTATGAGAGGAGGCTCCCGGGCAGCAGATATCAGGCTGATAATTTTTTTCTTTTATCTTAATATTAGGGCACATAACGTCTCAAAAACCGCTCCAATGGTAAAAAACCTCGAAAAAACCTGTTTTAGCCCCGAATTCAGGTTAAAATGCGTCATTTCACACCGATAAACTCATTGACAGAGACGCCGGTATTTATTAGATTATTTACTCTCTTTACTTGACAATATTAAAATTTTTTAGTATATTTGATGTTCGTTTGTATAAAAAATAAAAAGTATAAAAAAAGGCATTCCACATATATTTTAATAAATAAATTAAACAGGTTGGAGCGATAACATGGAAAGATTGATAAAACTGGCAGCAGAGACACTGGATATAGATGAGAAAGAGTTAACACTTGAATCGGCAGCAGAGGAGCTGGAAGAGTGGGATTCCGTCGCACATATAAACATGGTTTCGGAAGTAGAAGAGGAATTCGGGGTAACCATACCCATAGATGATATCACCAAAATAACGAAAGTGAAAGATTTCCTAAAATATATTGAGGGCAAATAAGAGAGGCAAATACTATGAATGTTGCGGCAGTTTCGAATATCAATATTGAATCATTGGCCAAGCGAATAAAGAAGGAACATGATATTTATTTTCCTGAGGGATTTGGCGTATGGGTTCAGGAGATAATCAATCCCGGATCTTCCCTGTACGCGTCGAGCCCGGAGTGCCTGGTAGTACTGCTTGATGGAGAAGAATTACTTCGCGGGATTTCCTATGAAAGCGCGGAAGATGTGCAGCAGGAGCTCGCCGCGGCAATAGGGCATATTGAGAGCGCGGTACAGGCCCATGCTGATATCAGTTTTTTTGTGTCCAACCTGGATATTCAGCCCCGGGATATAAAGAGCGTAAAAGAGCCCCGGTATGAGCGTTTAATAGAAGGAATATGGCTCGAAATGCTGAACGGGTTAAACGACCGCCATGAGAACCTGTATATATTTGATATTAAAAGACTGATAGAAGAGTCGGGCCGCAGGGAATTTTATTCACCCAAGTTATGGTATTTAGGCGGAATGCGATATTCATTGAAAGGGGAAAAACTCCTGAAAAAGGAGATAGGCCGCTATTTCAACGCTCACAAAGGGGTCAGGAAGAAGTGTCTGCTCCTTGATCTGGACAATACCATGTGGGGCGGCATTATTGGAGAAGACGGAATGGAGGGCATTCAGCTTTCGGAGCAGAAAGAGGGAGCCCGGTATAAGGATTTTCAACGGCGGATAAAGGAGATGAAGGACCAGGGAACAATCCTGGCCATAGTATCGAAGAATAATATGGAAGATGCCCTGGAAGTAATTGAAAATCACCCTCATATGGTACTTAAAAAAGAAGATTTTGCCGCAATGAAGATCAACTGGAATTTAAAGGCACAGAACATAGCGGACCTTGCGGAAGAGCTGAACCTGGGGCTTGACAGCTTTGTATTTATAGATGATAACCCCGTAGAACGGGACAGTGTAAAGAGTGAGCTTCCACAGGTACAGGTAGCTGATTTTCCTGAAGATACATCGGAAATGGAGCTGCTGGCAACGGAACTGTCGTTTGATAATTTTTTCTATTTAAAATCTTCAGAGGAAGATAAGAAGAAAACCGAGATGTACCGTCAGAACGCGGAACGGGCAACCGATATGAAGTCATCGGCATCATTTGAAGGGTTTTTGAAATCCCTGAATTCAACAATACGGGTCTGGAGTATCAAGGAACAGGATATTTTACGGGCAGCGCAGTTGACCCAGAAAACAAACCAGTTTAATCTTACAACAAAGCGATATACGGAAAAAGATATACAGGATTTTATAAACTCAGAGGAATACGATATATATATATCGTCAGTAGAAGACAAGTATGGCGATAATGGAATAATTTCGGAACTGATCCTTAAAAAAGAAGGAACCACAGCGGTTCTGGATACTTTTTTAATGAGCTGCAGAGTAATGGGCCGGTTTGTGGAAGACCAGCTTATCCATTTTATCCATAACCGGTTAAAAGAGGAAGGATTTACAAAATTCAGGACACATTTCTACCCAACGAAAAAAAACAAACCTGTAAAAGACCTTTTTGAGCGGTTGGGATATACAGTGATTGAAGAAGACGGAGACGGCAATAAAACATACGAAATGGATTTAACAGGTACCATTACCTGTGAGCATGAATATGGGGAGATGGTTATCGACTAGGGCACGGCTGGTCCTTGCCTTAATAATATGACACAGCGCAGAAATATATCCAAACTCCTGCTGGGGTTTTGCCTTTTCATGACGAGCCCGGTTTTTGCGTTTAACTGGGTACTTTCGGGAACACTTGAAGAGACTGTTGATACCAATGTCGCGTCGTCCGGGGAAGCCGACCTGCTTTCGAGTATTTCACTGGGAGCGGGGGTAAGTCATGAAGGCAGGCGAAAATCCCTGGATATAATCGGTCATGTATACCAGCAGATTTATATCGCTCATAGTGAGGTCAACAGTAATTCACAGGATCTGACGCTCACCGGGACCTATAACCTGACCGAACGGGATACTTTTGGCCTGAATAACGTGTTTCTTCATTATCCCGAGCCAGTGGGGATTGAAGCTTTATTTGGAAGGTCCGGCAACAGGGAAGGGTATTTGCGCGAGACCGCGAATGTGACCTATACCAAAGAATTTCTCAGGAAGTTCGGTACGGCAACACGGTATACATTTGATTACGTGAAGAATCTCTCAGGCGACGTGGCCGACAGCATGCTGCATAGTGCCGGAACATCACTAATGTATAGTTTTACGTCCATACATATGGCGACCCTGTTATATGATTTTTCATACCTGAGACTTGAAACGGCACAAACATCGATAATCCACGCGCCGGCAGCGCAGTATCAGTATGGAATAACCCGGCAGCTGACAGTAACGGGAGGAGTGGGGGTTTCTTTTGTAAATACCCTTAATAACGAACAATACAATAACCTGACGCTGACATTAACAGTAGAAGACGTCATAGACGCCCGTTCAGCAGCGAATCTCGGGTTTATTAAGGGATATGAGATGACCAGCAGCACATACCGGGTCTCCGGCGGATACCGGAGGGACCTTACGGACCGCTGGGCAGCTAATATCACCCTGTTTTACGGGCATGGAGTTGATAATTATCAGAATACAGAGTATGATCTGGCAGGCGGTTCAATTGTCACTACATACGCGTTTACCAGGCGGCTTGAAGGCCGGGTCCAGAATAATTTTACCTGGTCCCGGACACTGGACAATGAAGCAGGGACGGACATAAAAGCAACCAGGAACATGTTTATGGTGGCAGTAACGTATTCATTGGAGAATTAAGCCTCAGCGCGGTAAATAAAAATAAAAAAGATATTGAAAATATGTAACTTTTTTGATTATATTATATATATATATATTTATGTTGTATCATAGGGAGAACCGAAGAGTGAAACGTTTTATAACGGTAGTAATTCTAATTCTGTCATTTTTTATTTGTACGGAATTATTAGAAGCCAAACCGTATACGGTTGGAGTGGGAGATGTTCTGCAAATAAATATCTTACGGCCGGATCAGTCCTCCACAACGGCAACAGTATCTCCGGGAGGGGATATTTCAGTACCCTTTATTGGGAGTGTACAGGTTAAGGGCAGGACAGTATCCCAGATCCAGAAGATTATTCAGAGAAGGCTTTCCCAGGGATACTTGAAGTACCCGGTAATTACGGTTTCACTAACGGAAACGAACAGCAGGAGATTTACCGTATCAGGTGAAGTGAACCGGCCGGGAACATATCCTCTAACGGAGAATGCCTCTGTGCTGCGGGCAATATCGGTGGCTGGCGGGTTTACCAGGTTTGGATCGTCCAGTAAAGTGAAAGTTCTCAGGCCAAGGAAAGGTAAACCGGGCTATACCACGATTAAAGTGAATATCAAAAAGGTAATGGACGGAGATTCCGACGCCGATATTCTGCTGGAACCGGGTGATATTATTGTGGTATCGGAGTCCTTTTTTTAATGATGTAAATAATGACACAAAAAAATGCTTGCTTATCCATGCTCTATATCGGTAAATGAGGTGCAAGGTGCAAGAGCTTATATAAAAGAGTTTAGAGAAGAGGTTTGAGGTCAGGGGACATGGATGTTAAGCAGAGTTTGGGGGCCAATCTAAAAGAAATAACCATTCGCGACTCATTGAATGTAATTTTCCGGCAGAAAGCAGTTATTTTTCTTAGTATTTGTGTGGTAATGGCGGGAGTTTTAGTGGGACTACAGCTGCGAACCCCTGTTTTCCAGGCTACGGTGAAAATGTACATCAGGGGACAGAGCCAGACCACTTCCGATGTATACCGGGGAATCGGTCCTTTTAGAATTCATCTTACCCAGATGGAAATAGTCAGATCGAACCCGGTGTTGACCCGTTCAATCAAAGCGCTGAAACTCGACAAACGGCCTTTTGATTATCAGAAACAATTTTCAAAGAAACTGAAGCAGTATTTAATAGATCGCCAGGTCAAAAAAACCAAAGCGAATTTCGACGCGTTAAAACCGAAAGAAAAAAAGGAGTTTCTTTTCCGGAGAGCCCTGCACAGCTTAAAGATTAGTGTTAAAACAGAATTGATCCCGAATACCGACATGTTCAGGATTGTTGTGGAAGATTATGACGCGGCCCAGGCAATGGAGATTGCCAATGTTATTAGCCGGTCCTATACGGTATTTGATCACCAGCAGCAGCTGGCAGAGCTGCAGAATATATACGGAAAGCTTCACCCGGCAGTAATGCAGCTGAAGGATAATATTTCGAAAATGAGCAGGAGGCTTCATGGGCGGCCGCTTCCGGACCTGGAAGCAATGGGAACGGCCAGTATTAAAATCGTGGAACAGGCATCATCGAATTTTCAGCCTGTTGGAAAGTCGAAATTTGTTTTTTTTCTAAGCGGATTTTTCGTAAGCATCTTTTTGGGAATTGGGCTCGCTTTTGGATTCGATTTTTTGAACACCACCATGAAATCTCCAAAAGACTGCCAGGGCGTTCTGGGCATTCCTTTGCTGGGGTCAATTCCAAAAAGAAAGCTGAGAGACAAGCCTCTTGTGGTGGACGCGAAAAAATCGACTGTTTATACGCAGCATTATGAAGACCTTGCGATAGAGTTATTTGCCGCCATGAAAGAACAAAACCTGCGGTCTGTTCTTGTGGCAAGCGCCTTAAAAAAGAAAAAAAGCTCGACAGCAACGATTGTGGCGAATCTTGGATACTGCTTATCGGAAAAATTGGGGCATAAGACCCTGATTATTGATGCCGATATGCGGAATATAAAGAAGAATAAAAAGCGTCCTTCCGTGAACAGGGTATTGAACCTGGATGAAGGGCCGGGACTTGCCAATATGCTTGATGGAGAAAAAGGGGAGATGATCCATACGTTTGAATACGGACTTTCCGTATTGCAGGCAGGGAGCACTGAAAAAAACCCGGCAAACCTCCTGGGGGCATTCGCGCTGGATAAGATCCTGAAGCAGGTAAAAGAAGGTAAAAAGAAATACGATACTATTCTAATTCATTGCTCTAACATGAGTGAATTCAAGGATGTATCAATGCTGGCTCCGCTTGTTGGCGGGGTTGTTATTACTGTTGAAGAGGGGAAAGACCGCCGCCAGGTTGTTAAGAATGCCGTTGGTCTTCTCCGCCTTAAAGATGTTACTCTTGTTGGTTCAATATTGAATAACAGGACTTATTTAATTCCGAAGATAATTTATAACCGTTTGTAAAAAAAAATAGAGGAGCAATACTATGAAAGGAATAATTTTGGCAGGGGGGAAAGCAACCCGCCTGTATCCCATTACCAAGGCCGTGAGTAAGCAGTTACTCCCGGTATACGACAAACCAATGATATACTATCCTCTTTCGGTTTTAATGCTTGCCGGCATTAAGGAGGTTCTTATTATCTCTACGCCCGAAGCCCTTCCCTTGTTTAAAGATCTTCTGGGAGACGGGTCCGATCTTGGCATGGTAATGAGTTACGAGGAACAGGCGGACCCCCGGGGCCTGGCCGATGCTTTTATTGTTGGAGAAAAATTTATTGGCAATGATTCGGTATGCCTGGTGCTGGGAGACAACCTGTTTTACGGTCATGGCCTGGTGGAGCTGCTCAGGGAAGCGGCCGCGAAAGAGAAGGGAGCTTCGGTTTTCGGCTACCATGTAAAAGATCCCGAACGCTATGGAATTGTGGAATTTGACAGTAATAACAAAGTTCTTTCAATAGAAGAGAAACCGGAAAAGCCGAGATCGAACTGGGCTGTTACGGGTCTTTATTTTTACGACAACCGGGTTATTGATATTGCCAAATCCGTAAAGCCTTCGGCTCGCGGAGAAATTGAAATAACCGATATAAATAATCGATATCGTGAATTAGATGAACTCTCGGTTTTTCTCATGGGACGGGGATACGCCTGGCTCGACACCGGGACCTATGACTCCCTGGTAGACGCGGCAATGTATATTAAAACAATCGAAGACCGGCAGGGGCTCAAAGTTGGTTGTATTGAAGAGATTGCATATAGAATGAAGTTTATTTCGGCACAGCAGCTGAAAGTCATTGCCGAAGGGATAAAAACCAATTATGGTGAATATTTATTAAACGTACTGGAAGAGGGAGAAAATGCCTTTTTATTTTAAACAACTGGAAATTCCCGGAGTAATGGAGATTGAGCCAAAGGTTTTTGGAGATGAACGGGGCTTTTTTCTTGAAGCGTTTAAAGCTTCCGACTTTAAAGAAGCCGGGATTGAAACGCCCATTGTTCAGGTTAATCATTCACGGTCATCAAAGGGAGTGCTTCGGGGGCTGCATTACCAGCTTAATCCCCGTGCCCAGGCAAAAACCGTGCGAGTAGTGTCCGGAGAGATCTTTGATGTTGCTGTAGATGTGAGAACCGGGTCACCGTATTACGGAAAGTGGGTCGGTGTTACGCTCTCATCTGAGAACCGGAAGATGCTCTATATTCCCGAAGGATTCGCTCACGGGTTTTGCGTTTTGTCCGAAAGCGCTGAAATGATATATTATTGTTCGGAAGAATACGCCCCGGACTGTGATTGCGGCATTCTATGGAATGACCCCGATATACAGGTCAATTGGCCAATAAGCGATCCCCTGCTTTCGGAAAAAGATACGGGGCTTGAGTCTTTTCAAAAGGCAAAGAATAATTTTGTATATAACGGGTAAGAAGGGTTACAAAAATGGAGCAGAGCGAATATTTAATCATCGGGTCGGCAGGACAGCTGGCATGGGAATTTCGTAAGGAGCTAAATTCCAGGGGGCTTTCATTTGCCGCCCCTGATGAAGACGAGCTGGATATTACCAATTATGACAATGTTCGTGATGTGGCAGCGTCTGTTTGTCCCCGGGTTATTGTTAATTGTGCCGCGTATAATGCTGTTGATGATGCCGAGGATAATGAGCAGCGGGCTTTTGAAATTAACAGCCTCGCCGTGGGGAATCTCGCGTCCCTGTGCAAAGAAAATAATATCACCCTTGTCCACTACAGCTCCGATTACGTGTTCGACGGTACTAAAAAAGGATTATATACCGAGGACGATATCCCCAATCCCCTTAATGTCTATGGGAAGAGCAAACTTAAGGGAGAAGAGCTGGTAAGGGAATCGGGCTGCTCGCACCTGGTATTCCGTTTGAGCTGGGTTATTGGAGCAGGGCAGCAGAATTTTTTATACAAGCTCTCCACCTGGGCCGAAAAGAACCCCGTGCTTTCAATAAGTTCCGATGAGGCATCGGTGCCTACCTTTACGGAAGATATTGTTTCCGCGACCCTGCTTGCCCTGGAAAAAGGATTGTCCGGGCTCTATCATTTGACAAACAGCGGCTATGCGTCACGCTATGAACTGTCACGGGCCTTTCTTAAAACAATGGACCTTGATAATATTGTTATCCCCGTAGCCATGAGTTCTTTTGAAACAAAAGCGGAGCGTCCCGGGTTCTCTCCCATGTCCAATGCCGTCCTGTCTGAGCAGCTGGGTATTTCCATCCCTTCATGGGAGGATGCCCTGGGCCGGTATGTGGAAGACAGGTTCGAGGGGAAAGGGTAACTGTGGGCCGGGTCTTCGGCTCCGCTCAGACACCGGCATGGTCGGGAAAAAATAGGTCAGAAACTTGATAGAGATAGGTCTTTTTCTGTCGGCCCCCAACCCCTCGCAGGGGTCGCACCCCCAAAGGGGGCGCAAGAATTTTTGGAAAGGTTCTGTACCTTTGTGAGTTTAAAAACCTTTTTCCATCATCTTCTTCCCCCTCGGGGGGATAGGGGGGGATGGTGCCCCCTCAGGGGGAAAGGGGGCA
Organism: bacterium; assembly: GCA_024224995.1. The sequence continues at coordinate 8,676 of JAAENB010001254.1, forward strand.
AGCAGCAACAAGCCCTATTTAAATCGAGTCTCTTAAGAGAGTAAAACAAGAACAAGGAGTCTATCTATGGAAAAGAAAACTATTTTGGTAACCGGCGGAGCCGGGTTTATTGGATCAAATTTTGTAAAATACATGCTGAATAAACATCAGGACTATGATATTATTAATTTTGATATTCTTACGTACGCGGGAAATCCCGACAATCTCAAGGACATTGAAGCCGATCCGCGCTATACCTTTGTTCGCGGCGATATTACTTCCCGGGAAGACGTAGACGGCGCAATGAAAAACGCCGATTTTGTTGTTCATTTCGCGGCGGAATCCCATGTGGACCGGAGTATTGAAGGGCCAGAGGTTTTTATTAAAACAAATGTCCTGGGAACCCAGATTCTCCTGGAGAGCGCGAAGTCGAATGATATTAAGCGTTTTCTGCATGTTTCAACGGATGAAGTATACGGCAGCCTGGGCAAAACCGGTTTCTTCACTGAAGAGACACCGATTACAACCAACAGCCCCTATTCGGCAAGTAAAGCCGGAAGCGACCTCCTGGTTAACGCCTATTTTAAAACATTCGGGTTTCCAACGCTCATAACCCGCTGTTCAAATAATTATGGTCCCTACCAGTTCCCGGAAAAACTGATCCCCCTCATGATCAGCAAAGCCCAGAACAATGAATCCCTGCCCGTATACGGTGACGGCATGAACGTGCGGGACTGGCTCTATGTTGAAGATCATTGCGCAGCCATTGATACGGTGCTGCATAAGGGAACGTTCGGGGAAGTCTATAATATCGGTGGTAATAATGAGTGGTTTAATATCGATATTGTAAAACTGATCTTGAAAGAACTGGGAAAGCCGGAGTCTCTTATTACCTATGTAACAGACCGGCTCGGTCACGACAGGCGCTATGCCATAGACGCGAGCAAAATTAAAAATGAACTGGGCTGGGAACCGTCTATCCAGTTTCCCGAAGGGATCAAAAAGACTATTCAGTGGTATGTGGACAACGCGGAATGGATAGAACGGATTATAAGCGGAGAGTATCGAAAGGGGTTCTAATTCCGGGTTAACCATGTTTAGTAGAAGTGTCCCCATAGCCTTTGTCAAAATAATCATTACCGTTGCCTTTGCCGCGGCCTTTTCAAAGTTGTGTCTTGAAAAGCCTGCGGCAGCTATTGCTTTGAGTTTTGTTATAATGGTAGGGGCTTTTAGCTGGGGCCTGGCAAAAGAGGTTGATCTACAAAAATTTATACTGGTTTTTTTCTTTATTTACCCCCTTCTTCCCTGTATGGCAGGGGTACGGTTTGGGGGACTGCCGGCGTTTAAATCGCATCGCCTGGCTATGGTTGCTCTTCTGTTTGTCCTGGTTAACCGGGGCGTTTTTCTCACTTATTATGGTGACTTTTTAAAATCAAATGTCTTTACCAAACAGATATTCCTTATATTTTTTGCCTATGGAATATCCGCGTATTTTTCAACGGCAAAAGGGACAACCATCTTTTTTGCCGTTTCATTTATGTTCGAGACCATAACCCTGCCGGCTGTTGTTTTTTCCGCGTTTAAAACCCGTGAAGACATTGACAAACTCATGAAAGTGCTTTGCTGGTCGGCAGCGGTTCTTGTAGTATTGGGCATTTATGAAAAGATTACCTGGAATAATGTCTTTTTTAATTTCGGGGTTTTTGACCCGGCCCTGGCCAGGGGGCTGGCTCACCAGATGCGGGGCGGCGTTATTCGAACTGCCGGGCCTTTTGAACATTCAATTTCCTATGGGAGTTTTCTCGCCATGTCCCTGGTTTTCTTTTTTTACCGCTATAAAGAAAATTTTATAAAATTTACCCTGTCAATGGGAGGGGTTTTCCTGGCCATACTGGGAACCCAATCGAGAGCCGCGCTTTTAGGGGCTATGATCCTTGTGGCCCTCTATTATATTTTTGTTAGTAAAAAACATTTGAATGTATTACTCCTGACTATTATCCCGATTCTTATATTAGCGGTTCCCCTGGTTATTGATAAGGTACAGCTGACTCCCAGTGCCGAAGAACAGGCCGAGAAGGAATCGTCATCCATGGCCCGGAATAACCAGGTTACCTACTATATGGATTTTATTAAAGATGATATTGTTTTTGGACACGGTATGTCTACGCTCCCGGCCCAGATGCTGCAGCCCAACCGGTATACGACAACGATAGATAATTTTTATTTACTGTATCTCTATTTTTTTGGTGTTTTTGGGCTAATAACCTTTATACTTATGCTGGTTACGGCATTTGTTAAACCCATTATGATCTTCGGGGTGCAAATTTTAAAAGATGACTTGCTTCCCCTGATCCTTATGAGTTTTATTGTTTTTGCCCTGGTAAATTATGTAGTGGCTCTCTGGTCCTTCCATTTTTTCTTCTGGATTATGGTGGGGATTGTCGCGAGACTGATTGTAAATAAAAGGAGTGAAATTTATGCTTAGTATAATTGTTGTGAATTATAATTCATCAAAAGATGTTGCTGTGTGCCTGGAATCCATTGTTCAGCACGAACCAAAATATAAAGAATACGAGATTATTATTGTCGATAATAATTCAGGTGACCCGGGCCTTGAATCCCTGAAGCAGAATTTTCCATTTATTAATCTTATTTACGCGCCCCATAATGGTGGATTCGCGTACGGAAACAATGTTGGAATTAAAGCTTCATCGGGCGATACAATGCTCATGCTCAATCCCGATACCTATCTCAAGGGTAATGACATTGAAAAGCTCTATACCCGGCTTAAAGAAGATCCTGAGGTCCATCTGGCAGGGCCAAAATTGCTGGGAGTGGACGGCGGTAATGACTCGTATTATTCGGCCAAGTCCTATTTAACCCTGTGGAAAGTTTTTTGTGAACAGTTTTATTTGTATAAAATTTTCAAAGGCTCAAAACTGTTTAATTCCTATTACCGGAACTATATGGACTACGAAAAAGAAACCGATGTTGAGTCTATTGGCGGAGCGGTTTTAATGTTCAAGAAAGAGATCCTTGAAAAGACCGGGCTTCTCGATGACGGTTATTTTATGTATTACGAAGAGAATGATTTTTGCCTCCAGGCCGTTCGCAGCGGCTGCCGGCTCATCTATTATCCCGGCAGTGAAATTATCCATATTGGCGGGGTAATCGCCGAAGCAAGCTGGGAGCGGACTACCAAAAGCAGTATGGAGTCTTTTAAATACTATTTTAAGAAAAATTACGGGTTGTTTGCTTATTATACGGCACTCTACTTTTATTTTACCGGCTCCCTCTTACGGGTTATTGGTTTTGCTTTAACCGGCAGCAAAAAAAAGAATTATTTTTTACTACAACTGAAATATATCTTTAAAAAACGCCAATGGGTCCCGCCGGGCAAGTAGCCGTTGCCCTTGTGGCCCGGCGGCTTATCCCAAAAAGTGATGGTGCAGCAGCTGCATTGAAACAATCCCAACCAGGGACATATCGTCGCGGGCGCTGATCTGTTTTTTCTCTTCAGGGTCGAATTTTTTGAGAAGGTTTTCCACGCTCTCGGGATCGAAATAGCCGAATTCTTTTAATTTTTCCGGGGAGAGCATAGATGAGGCGGTGTTGTCGTTGTTCCGGGCAAAGCACTGGCTGATGGGTGCCCGGTAGGGCTGCTTTTCCCGTTTGGTTATGGAATCGGGAAGCAGGTCCCGGTATGTTTCCTTTAAAATATACTTTTCGTTTAAACTGCGGATCTTGTATTTGGGCGGTATGGTACTGCCGAATTCCACAACAGAATGATCCAGGAAAGGGAAGCGTCCTTCAACGGAATGGCCCATCATCATGCGGTCGCCCTGTGAAGAAAGCAGGTAACCCGGCATAAAGAGCGCTGCTTCCAGGTATTGAGCCCGGCAAAGAGGGTGCCAGCGTTTTATATCGGGATCAAGATAGGCGTCCAGGTCGCTGAAGATCCGTTCTTCGTTAAACTGCTCGCGGTATTGCCCGGTAAAATAGGTCTTAACCTGGGCAGTGTTGTTCCAGCGGATCATATGGGAATAATAAGGGTTTTCCGTATCCGTGAGGTTCTTTTTAAAAAAGAGCTGCCAGAACCGGGCTGCCCTGGGATCTTTCGCAATAAAGGGGTAGAGCGACGAAAGGAGCTTGGGCCGTAATTTTGAGGTGGGGTTCTGTGCCCAGAACCGGCGGATCTTATCTTCTTTAAAAATATTATATCCGCCAAAAATTTCGTCCGCTCCTTCACCCGTAAGGACTACTTTGATATTATCTTTCCGGACCAGGCCCGACAGTAAATAGAGCGGGGTTGGCGCCGACCGTATCATGGGTTTTTCCGCGAACCGTACTACATCTGAGAAGGCGTCGCCAATGCTGCCGTAGTCCGCTTCTATGATCCGGTGGTCGGTATTAAGATATTTTACCATTTCCATCTGGTATGAGCGCTCGTCGTATTCGGCATCCTTAAATGCCACGGAAAAAGTAATAAGATCATTATTGTGATATTTTTTTACCATGGCCGAGATTATTGATGAATCGATCCCGCCGCTTAAATATGATGCTACGGGAACATCGGCACGGAGCCTGATTGTTGCGGCATCGTATAATTTTTCTTTGAGCAGTTCCTTGTAATATTCAATGGGCCGTTCTTCATAGGCATGTTCATCCGGGTATTGCAGCTTCCAGTATTGTTCTGTTTTTACCGATTCCCGGGAAATGCAAAGCATCCGTCCCGGAGCCAGTTCCTGTACCGATTTAAATACTGTCCGGGGCGGGATATTTACCCATAAACTGAAAACCTGGTCCAGGCCGATTGGATCGGGTTCCGGGCTCACTCCGGGGTGGCGGAAAATAGCTTTCATTTCGGAACCAAAGACGCAGGAACCGTCGGGTAATATGGAATAAAAGAGAGGCCGGATTCCAACCCGGTCCCTGGCAAGGATCAGTTCTTTCTTTTTTTCATCCCAGAGCGCGATTGCGAACTGGCCGTTCAGGTGCTGAACAAAATCTTTACCGTATTCTTCATAGGCATGGACCAGCACTTCAGTATCACTCTGAGTGTAAAAATGGTGCCCTTTTTCTATTAATATCGCCCTTAATTCTATATAGTTAAAGATCTCCCCGTTAAAAACAACGGTGATGCTTTTGTCTTCGTTAAAAATGGGCTGATGTCCGCCTGCAAGGTCAATAATACTGAGCCTGCTGTGGCCAAGGGCAAGAGGGCCGCTGGTAAAATACCCGTAATCATCGGGACCACGGTGCTCAAGGGACTCGGTCATGGATTGGACCAGGGGCAGCTCAGCAGGCTGCCCGGTTTGTACGTTATAATATCCGGCTATTCCACACATTTTTTTATTCCTTAGTTCAATTTGAACTCAAGAGTCTACTCTGTAATAGGTTGAAAGTCAAGAGAAAAAATAGTGAGGATGCTTGTTCTTTTATTGTTGTTCAGCCGGAGAACTCAAGTACTACTCAAGAAACTCTCTCAAGAAACTAAATTTTGATTGTGAGCGGGCCTGGAAGCATCCCTCTTCTAAATGCTGCGGAACTCGCTCTGCTCAAACAGTCCTCACATTTAGAAGAGGGATACTTCCAGGCCAGATGCAGATCGCAATA
>JAAENB010001255.1 GCA_024224995.1 bacterium
AAGCTCCGGTATGTTCTTTCTTTCTGCTACAATCATGTATATACTCTCCTTTACTTAGCTTACAGCTGCTTTTTTCTTTCGCAATGGATTTGGCCCCAATTTACGAACGGTATTTATCATATCATTGACATGATCCACAAATGGACGGGCCATGGCTGCTGAGATATTTATCATCCGTATTCGCCCTGCTTCCAGTCCGCTTTCCTCTAAAAATTCACCGGTATGGTTTACCCTTCCCTTTGCCAGAAGGTTCCCTTCAATGAAGTGACAGCCGCCTTCTTCGCAGCCGGCAACCAGCACCCCATCGGCACCATTTTCAAAGGCTTTCATAAAGTATTCAACCTCCAGCCTGCCGGTACAGGGAGTCCGGACTATTCGGATATTGGTTGGGTATTGTAATCGCATCGAACCTGCCAGGTCCGCAGATGAGTACGCTCAGTACTGGCAGCAAAATGCTATGATCTTCGGTTCAAAATTCATATCAACATCTTTGTTATTCATAGTAACCTTCTTTTTTTAATTACAAATTTGAAGTTTCAAGAGCTCCTTGCTGACCGCCCCCTATCCCCCTGTGGGGGCACCATCCCCCCCTTTTCAATTTTCTTGCGCCCCCTCCGGGGGTTGGGGGGCAAGCAAAAATCAGACGCCGTTATTAACTTACTATTCCGCGTTCAACGCCTGGAAAACACTTTCCAATATAATATTAAATTGAGCTCGCTCAAAATGATGGAGCTCAATAGCGCGAGCCGGACATTCCGACGCGCAAATCCCGCATCCCATACATTTGGCTGCGGCAATTTCCGCCTTCCTATCGGCATTCGCGAAAGGAGCGCCGTAAGGACAGGCATGAACACAGGTCATGCACGATATACATTTATCCTGGTTCACTTCAGAAACCTGGGCTCCCACTTCGAGATGGGTCTTTGAAAGGACCGTAGCCGCACGCGCTGCCGCTGCCCGGGCCTGCGATATATTTTCATCGATCATTTTTGGTGAATGGGCCAGGCCGCAAAGGAACACGCCTTCAGTGGCAAAATCAACAGGCCGCAGTTTTAAATGAGCTTCCACAAAAAAGCCCTCCCCATTAAGCGGTATTTTTAACATGTTGGAAACTTCTTTGTTTCCAATTGAAGCCTTAACTCCGGTACTAAGAACCAGGTTATGAGCCTCTATTTCTATGGTATCTCCAATGTCAGGACTGTCAACCGATACCAACAGACCGGAATCGTCTGTTACTACAGGCGGCTTGCCTTCATTATACCGGATAAAAACCACTCCCGCTTCACGAGCCGCTTTATAATACTTTTCTCTAAAACCATATGTTCGAATATCCCGGTACAGGATATAAATATTAGCATTGGGATCTTTTTCTTTTATCGCAAGCGCGTTCTTAATAGCCATGGAGCAGCATATTCTGCTGCAATAAGGATTCTCTTCATTCCGGGAACCCACACACTGGATCATGACAATATTTTTACCGCTCGTTTCAAAACTGTCTGCGGCTAAACTCTTTTCGAGCTCAAGCTGCGTAGTAACCGAAGCGGATGTTCCATTTAGATATTCAGAGGTTTCGGCCTCCCCTGCCCCGGTGGCAATAATAATCGCTCCACAGGCAACATCCCGGCTGTTTCCATTCTGCGCCAGTTTTGCCTGGAACTTGCCAATATGCCCGTCAACTCCCGAGACCCTGGTTCCCAGGTTGACCCGGATGTTCGGATGATTATCGACCTGATCGATAATCCCTTTTGCCAGAGAGGAAACATTTTTATTTTCAAGCGTGCTTTGTATTTGCATCATGTTCCCGCCAAGGGACGCGTCTTTCTCTACCAGGGTAACGTTAAAACCCTGGTCTGCCAGTGAAAGGGCCGCGGTCATTCCGGCGAGGCCCCCCCCAATAACCATACCGTCCTGGTTAATAGCCAGGGACTCTCCTTCCAGCGGAGTAAGAAGAAAAGCTCTTCCAATAGACATCCGCACCAGCTCAACCGCTTTTTTCGTTGCGAATTCCGGCTCAGAAGAATGAACCCAGGAACACTGGTCCCGGATGTTCGCAAGCTCAAACAGGTATGGATTTAATCCTGCTTCACGAAGAGTCTCTCTAAAAAGATCTTCATGAGTTCGCGGTGTACAGGAAGCTACGACTACCCGGTTCAAACGATGTTCGGTGATGGCTTCTTTAATATCCGAAAGACTGGAATCGGAACAGGTATACATTGAATCCGTCGCGAGGGTCACATGAGGATCGTTCTTTATAGCTTCCACCACTCCCTTAACATCAACAACAGAGGCGATATTTATTCCGCAATGGCAAACAAACACGCCAATGCGGACATCTTCGTCGGTACAATCATGTTCATAGGGATAAACCTTTTTCGTTACCATGCTGTGCCGTACCTGCGAAAGCAGTTCCATGGACATGGATGCGGCAGCGCTTGCCTGGGTTACGGTTTCGGGAATATCCTTTGGCTCCTGGAAAGCACCCGCCACATAAACCCCGGGCTTTGATGTTTCAAGAGGGGCAAACCGGTCGGTTTTACAAAAACCAAAATCATTCAGCTCAATTCCCAGGCGGGAGATAGTATCGGACACTGAGGCTTTCGCGTCTAAGCCCACAGCAAGTACTACCAGGTCGTATTCTTTTTCTTCAAATCCCGACTGCTCATTCACGTATCGAAGCCGGAGATCTTTTGTTTTTGGCATTTCAATAATACGGGACGGGATACTCTTTACATATTCAATCCCTTCCGTGCCCTTCGCGCGCTCATAATACTGATCGAAATCTTTTCCATACGCCCGTATATCCATATAATAGATCGATATGTCCAGCCCTTCCTGGTGTTCCATTGCCACCAGGGCCTGCTTGGTTGTTGCCATACAGCAAATCGATGAACAATATTCATTCCCGCAGCCCGAATCCCGTGAGCCCACGCACTGAATAAACGCGATCCGTTTGGCCTCTTCGCCGTCCAGGCGCTGAATATGCCCTTCGTATGGACCGGCAGCGGAAAGCATCCGTTCAAACTGGACACTGGTTATAACATTGGAATAACGGCCAAAACCGAATTCCCCTTTTTCTTCGGCCTGGAATTCCTGGAAACCGGGAGCCAGGATTACGGAACCGACGTCAAGAGCAAGCTCCTCTTCTTTCATAAAATGATCAATTGCGTCCTTTTCGCATGCTTCCACGCATTCGTTACACTCGGAACATAAGGCGCAGTTAAGACAGCGTTCCGCTTCGGCAATAGCGTCTTCTTCGGAAAAGCTGCCTTCTATTTCGTTAAAGTTATTTTCTCTTTTCTCTACAGCCAGCACAGGTGCTTTTGCTCTATCCTTTTTTTCCTCGTCAGCGGTATCGGGAAGCAGCTCTTCCGGAACGGGCTTGAGGCTCTCTTCAAAACGGGGAGCAGAAGAATCATCTTTGCGAATATACCGGTCAATCGATTCGGCAGCACGCTTCCCCGCGGCAACCGCTTCAATAACTGTCGCGGGTCCGGTTACAACATCTCCACCGGAAAAGACTCCTTCCAGAGTGGTAACACCAAAATCGTCTATTTCAATGTTTCCCCATTTATTAACCGGGAGACCCGGTGTTGCTTCCGACAATGCCATATTCGGCTGGCTTCCAATAGCCAGGATCATGGTGTCGATATTCATGTCAAATTCAGAGCCTTCAACAGCTACCGGGCGTCGTCTGCCCGATTCATCGGGTTCGCCAAGCTTCATTTTTATACACCGGACTTTACCCAGTTTTCCTTCGCCATTGTCTATAAATTCCACGGGATTGGTAAGGAATTGAAATTGTACTCCCTCGGCCTTTGCCTGTTCAATCTCTTCTTTATTCGCGGGCATTTCCGCTTCAGTTCTTCGATAAATAATCGTTACATTTTCAGCGCCAAGACGGATGGCGGAACAGGCCGCGTCCATTGCTACGTCTCCGCCGCCAACAACAGCCACATTCCCTTTTAAAGCAGGTTTGTTATCTTTTGTATTAGCGCGATACAGAAAATCAAGGCCCTCTTCCACGCCGGGAAGATTGTCTCCCTTGACTCCCATTGAGGTATTATCCTGGGTTCCAACACCCACAAATACTGCTTCATTTTCTTCGCGCAATTTTTCTATGGTAATATCTTTTCCAATTTCGCTGTTAAATACAAACCTTACGCCTCTTCTCCGGATCAGTTCAATTTCATAGTCAAGGATATTGTCGGGAAGACGGTACTCAGGGATTCCCCAGCGAAGCATTCCGCCTGCCGCGGGTCTTGACTCATATATGGTCACTCCGTAACCGCGGTCTGCCAGATCCTGCGCTGCTGTTAAACCGGCAGGGCCGGCTCCAACTATGGCCACCTTCTTCGCGTTTCCCTGCACGGTTCTTTCTTCGGGCAGAGTAATTTCTCCCGATTCCAACATTTCCATTTCTTTATCATTGGCAAAACGCTTCAGCTGCCGAATCGCTACTGCGGAATCGGCTTGTGCTCTTGTACAAACGGTTTCACAGGGGTGAGTACAAACCCGGCCGCATATTGCAGAGAGCGGGTTCCGTTCGCGTATCATGTCTACTGCTTTTATATATTCTTTTTTCTTTATGAGCTGAATGTATCCCTGAACATTGATGTTTGCAGGGCAGGCTATTTTACAGGGAGCGTGTCCAAGCTTAACAATGCCTGGTACATTCGGCACTGCCTGGGCGGAATATTTTGCTATTGCTTTCCGGGTTCCCAGGTCGCGGTTAAACCGGTCTTTTACCTCTACAGGACAAACCGCGGAACAGTCTCCACAGTCATTACAAATATCATCTTTCACATACCGGGGCGCTTGTTTTACCTTCGCGGTAAAGGTTCCCGGATCGCCTTCTATACCTGCCAGCTCCGAAAGGGTATGGATCTCTACATTTAAATTCCGGGCGCATTCTACCAGTTTTGGTGAAACGATACAGGTCGCGCAATCCCCGGTTGGGAAGGTTTTGTCGAGATGAGCCATCATCCCGCCAATGGCAGGAGACCGTTCCACAAGGTGAACTTTAAAGCCCGAATTGGCAAGATCAAGAGATGCCTGCACTCCGGCGATTCCGCCTCCCTGTACCAGCACTGCTCCTGTTAATTTCTTTCCGCTTTCTTTCATAATCTTTTATATCCTGTTTATCCTGTGAATAATACTTTATATTAAACCGCTGCAACCGCTTCCACTACGGCTTCGGGCGCTACCATAAGTCTCTTTAATCCCAGCTCCTTATGAGAAATACCGAGACACAATCCAAGCAATTGTGTAATGTATAATATTGGCATATTGTGCTGCCGTCCGGTGACTTTCGCCATATCCTGCTGCCGTAAATCAAGGTTCATCTGGCACATGGGGCAGGCTACTGCCACGCATTTCGCTCCGGCGTCTGCCGCCATTCCTAGAATGGAATCGGAGAGTTTTACTACCACGTCAGTTCTTGTTAAAGATAGTGCCGCGCCGCAGCATTCAACTTTATGAGGCCAGTCTACGCTTTCGCCGCCCATTAAATCTACCAGGCGGTCCATGGTAACCGGGTTTTCCGGATCGTCGAATTGAGTTACTTCCGGGGGCCGTACAAGCAGACAGCCGTAATAAGAAGCCACTCCCAGTCCTCCCAGTGTATGAGTAAATGAATTTTTCATGGTTTCCATGCCTACGTCTTCAAGAAGCACTTCCACAATATGCCGGACCCGTACGGAACCGTCGTAATCCTGTCCCAGCGCTTCCGCTACCTTCTGCCGCATTTCCGGGCTCTTCGCGATCTCATGGTTCGCGGCCTTCATCCTGCTGTAACAGGAAGCACAGGTTACTACCATATCGAGTTTCATCTCTTTCACTTTTATAAGATTGGCCGCTGCCAGTGACACGGCAAGCGCCTGGTCGGTCTGGTGCGCGGGAGTTGAACCGCAGCAGGTCCAGCCTTTGGGCTCAACAAGCTCCAGCCCCAGAGCCTCTGCCACTGCCACAACCGATGTATGCTGATCTCTTGCCGTTGATTCTGCCGAACAACCGGGATAATACGCGTATTTCATCTTTAATTCCTTTTGTAATATTTAGTCTATTACTGCTTTCTATTACTTTTGTAATAGAGTTCGAGGTTCGAACCTATCTTTTCTCTTTCACTTTCTTAAATATCTGCTTTGTTATCTTCTTATCCGCGCCGCGCGGCGGGAGAAGCGCGATTTTTCCTTTTTTTAAGATAGTGGGAAATTTTCCCGTGTCTTTCAAATATGTTGATGTTCCCATTTTATACAGAGCCATTATTCCAAGGTCATAGGTCCGGCCAAAGGACTTTACGGTTTTTAACAGCATACTGTTGAGAAGAGGAGCATTCCCTTCAGGTTTTGCCGCGCCAAGCTCATTTGCCAGAACCCGTAACGCGTCCATAACCGAGGCCATGTCGATCTTCATGGGACACCGGGTATAACAGGTCTCGCATGAGGCACAGGTCCATACCAGGCTGCTATCGAGCAGCTCTTTTCCTGCGCCCAATTGCAAAAGCCGGATTACTTCCGATGGTGAGGACTCGGTAAAATCTCCTACCGGGCACCCGCTGCTGCATTTTTTACATTGCAGGCAGAGACCAATATCAACTCCGGACATTTCTTTTACCCGCGATATTAGTTCATTTCCTGTTTCTTGTTTTGTTATACGTATGGACATAGCTCAGATCCTTCTTCTTATTTTTTATCAAACATAACTTCTTCTTCCGTGTACTCATCTTCAATGAGCGATTCACCGGCAAGTTCTCCCGTAACATGGGGGATAACCTTGCGGTATACATCAAGCGCGTTCTTTCGCTCTCCGTCAACAGTGAGAAGATCACTGATCTTTATGTTAAAAAGTCTTTCATTCTCTTCGAGGTAGGGCAGGATAAGATCCCAATCCTTATGGGTCAGGGAGGTTATTACTCCGCCGTTAAGCTGCTGATCAACCAGTGACTTATGAGGATCACGCATATAAACGGCTCCTCCCGACGCGAGAGAAAAAATATTACTTCCCGGGTAGGGATCTTTCAAGGGAACGATATCCCCCTTTTCATCAAATTTAACGGCATTGAGAATAACAAAGCCCCCGCCATTAAGAGGATCCCCTGCCATAAAAGATTCACCAAGGAAATCGAGACAGGTTCCGTTTATTACTACCCTGGGCCGTCCAACAGAGTTAATAAGAGGCCGTCCCGCGGCATTTCCCATAACGTATATTTCTCCGCCCTTGGCTCCATACATAAATGTCTGTCCAACATCTCCGTATATTACCAGTTTTCCCCGTTTAATGATCTGGCCTAATTGATCCTGGGCATTATCATGCACGGAAATTGACATTCCGTCAATACCCGAAGCAAGATAGTCCCCGGAACTGTCATATACATCAATAACCACATCATCGGTATCGGGACCAAGTCCGTTTCCAATGTATCGCTGGCCAATACAGCCAAAACTGATAAACCGTTTCCAGCCCTTAAAATAAGCATCCATCAAGAGAGACGCGTCGCAATCAATTCCTTCGGGTGTAAAATGGGCCGCGTTAATCACCAGGGTTGTTTCCCCGGGGTTTGGCGGCCGAAGGGTTTTCCGGGTTTCGAAATCGATAAGGCGGTATGCATTATCGCCAACGCCTTCTTCTTCCGGGTAGGGAAGTCCTTTAAAGAGCCTGGTAAGTTCACTTCTAAAAATATGCAGCAAATGGCTCCGCTTTTTTCCACCTGTTGGATAGCGGTAATCATTAAGCATGGTAAGGGCATTAATCGCGGTTTCAATTCCCCTGGTATCTTTGGAACGGTCAATAATCATTTTGCATACGGCCCGGACATCCTGAAAAGCCCAGAATGAAATATTGTCCCGTATATACGCGAAAAGGTCATCCGCTCCGCTTTCATAATTCTGTTCAATTTTTTTCCGAATATCATCATTTACCAAATGGGTCATATACGAATCAGAAGTAAAATCACAGGATTCGGTTTCATCCGGCATTTGAACCGGTTCTCCGAACTTGTCGGAACAGGTCATACGAATCTTGCCTTCTTCATTTTTGGCCAGGTTAAAAATAAATGCTCCACCGTCGGTATGGCTTCCGCCGCGAGCGTTCCAATACTGATCCGCCACGGGACAAATCCGGTTGTCTTCTTCCGAAAGGCTTTGCATGGTAGCGTCAATGGCCTGTTTTTCGGAACAGATAAGTCCTACCTGTACTTCTCCGTCGGCAAAGGCAAAAACCTGTGGTCTCAGCATTGCCGTGTCCGTAATTCCCAGAAGCTGAAAAGCCTCCTCAAGGGGGTTCGTTCTGGCGATAATAAAGAACCAGGGGCCATCGGGGGAGCCGTGAATATGCGTAGCCTGAATAGCGCGATAGTTCTTTTGCTTTGCTTCCGGCAGCTGGTCAAAGTCGAGCTCTGTGGTTGGCGCCAGCGCTTCGATTATATACTCAAGAGGATATTTATATGTCCTGTTCATAAGGTCGAACAACAGGGCCGAAACTTCGGTATCCGTAAGGAACTGGGGATAAATATTCCGCTGAATAAGATGCTCGGAAACGGAATGATAATTAGCAAAGTCACCATTATGGACAAGAGCCATATTAACCCCCGCGAAGGGGTGCGCTCCTGCCGGGTGCCATACCCGCCCTTTGGTTGGGAAACGCTGATGGGCAATCCACACATGAGCGCGCAGGTTCTCAATTTTATAATATTCAACAATGGCTTCAGCGTATCCCACAACCTTCAGGATCATAATGTTCCTGCCGTTGGAAAGAACAAAAGCCTGTTTTTCTCCCATGGCCGCGTAATATTTTTGGTTTAAAAGAAAACTGTTCTGGTTCAGAAATTCGTCTTCAGCTTCGCGACGGTCCAGTTCCTGTAATTTATTTTTTTTAATAAAAGAATCAAGCGCATCCGCTTTTGCCCGAACAAAATACCGGCATACATCGGGTGGTTTTACTTCGAGACCAGGGACCGTTTCCCAGTCGTCAACAGTCTCCAGCATGCTTGCTGCCGCCACCTCAAAATTCGGCGTTATAAAATTCTTTTCTACTTCCTCACGGAATGTTGGATCGAGAAGAGCAACGTGCAGCATATAATAATCATCCAGCACTTCCCGGCTTACGCCAAGCTCCTCCGGAACAAACCCTACTGCCGCGATCCCGCCGCCTTTTCCGTTGCCCCGGTTATGCATCTGCTTGGAAGGCTCATAAATGTGCTTTCCCCCAACCGGTTCGGAGCAGCAAAAACCAACAACACCGCAACCGCCTTCTTCTTCACCTTTCCGCACCGTAGCCGGAATGTTGAGGCCCTTTACGAGCCGTTTTCTTGAATCAAATAATTTATCTATTACTACTTTATTCACGCTGAATGCTCCACGTCATTGGTATAATCAAGATGCATCAATAAATCGGACCGGCCGCGCAGTTCCGTAACACTTCGCAGTCCCAAACGGATAAGTATCCGTACAAGATCTTTTCGCCAGGCATTATATACATTAATAAGCCGCTGCGTTCCCCAATCAAGATCGACCTTTGGAGCCAGTCCTTTGTCGGTCGTGGCAATGGACCGGGGACATCCCCGTCCGCTTGAACACCGTCCGCACCGGACACAACCAAGAGCGATCATCTCAACAGTTCCCACAACAATACCGTCGGCTCCAAGGGCAATTGCTTTTGCCACATCGTGAGCGTTCCGTATGCCGCCGCTGGCAATAAGGACAACCTCTTCTCGGGCTCCTTCATCCACCAGGAAATTATGTACTTTGGGAATAGCATATTCTATAGGCATGGCGATATTTTTCTTCGCGATATCGGGCGCCGCGCCAGTGCCGCCATACCCGCCGTCTATATGGACAATATGGGTGCCCGCTGAATAACTTCCAATGGCAACCATATCAACATCGGCAGGAGTAGAGACCTTGGTTGATACCAGGGCGCGCCGGTTAATATGCTTGATCCAGTCAATATGTTTCATATGGTCTTCAATAGAATAGACACTGTGAAAAGGAAAGGGCGAAAAGAGTGATATTCCCTGCACTGCTTCCCGCATCCGGGAAACGGCCGGGGTATTTTTGGCTCCCAACAGGTGACCGCCAAGACCGGGTTTCGCGCCCTGGGCGTATTTAAATTCCACAATGGGAACCCGCTGAATAGTCTCTTCTCGAATTCCAAACAGCCCCGTTGCTACCTGGGTAATAACATGATCATCATAGGGCCGCATCCGTTCCATATACCCGCCTTCTCCCGTACAGGTGAAGGTGTTCCAGGCTACGGCGGCCCGTGCTTTTGAAAGCTGGGTTGTATTACTTACCGATCCGAATGACATACCGCCGCCATACCAGGGTATATCAATTTTGACCCTGGTCCGGCCGTCGTTGCGGCGATTCAATTCCAAACTGGTATCTATATCTTCTTCTTTTAATTCAACAGCCGGTTTGTCCGGGTATTTTATCCGAATGCGGTCGAATCCTCCGTCCGAGGTTCCAACTTCATATTCAAGTCCGAACTCTTCCGGCGGAACATCGCCGGTTTCGGCCATTTTCCAGGTGGCAATGATCATATCCGCAGGCCAGCGATGATCTCCCAGCGTCTTCATCATGGGATTCTCTTCCAGGTGCAGCGCGCCCTTTGGACACTTCGCGACACAGAAGGTATCTTTTTTTTCGCAAGCCGGGCCTATACATAAATGGCTCTCGGGCTCGGCAAAATATTTGTACCCTGGTCTGAATACATGAACTCCCTGTGGGCATGTATCCATACACAAACCGCACCGGTCACAATCTTCGGTTCTTAGAATAATATATTTCGCCATTTCATTCCGGTACCGCGGCGGTGCCGGAATAATTTCGCGATCCATTTTATACTGGGGAACCCTGGTAGACAGGGTATTCTCCGGTAGTATATCCTCAAGTTTATCGTCTTGTTCCAAAAAGTTTGCCAAAAGTCTCCTCCTCAAGCTGTTCAAAAAACATTGCCCGGCCTACATCTCCACGCAGCCGTCGCGCGTCCCGTATTCCCATAGCACCCATAACTTCGATCAACTGTCCATGCCATGCTCCGATCAGGTTTATCATCCGCCCTGATCCATAATCCATATCAACTTCTTCAATTTTTGCAGGACAGTTCCGGGCCGGAGTACACGTATTACACAGATGGCACTCAACCCCTACGAGAAGAGGCAATTCAATGGAAACAAGGTCTGCTCCGCATATCAATGCTTTTGCCATATGTTCGGGGAGGCCAATCCCTCCCCCGGCTATAATCGTGCTCACGTCACGAATACCCTTTTCTATTAAGGTTGTATGAATCGTGCGGATCATATCCTTTAGAAAAAGAGGGTTTTCCGTTCCTATTTCATCTCCATTCATATCTGCCACAATATGAATAACTTCAACTTCCGCTTCCGCCAGTTCTATGGCACGGGCTACTCCCCTGGAATCGAGCTCCACCCGGATCGATACGACAATTTCGGGTTTGATGCTTTTCAATTCTTTGATCCGTTCCTGTACATTCGCGGAATCGGGGATCTCTACCATTTGAGTCTGCTGTATCATTTCAGAAGGTACTGCCGGGGCTTCCGCATTTAAATAGAAAACCACATTAGGCAGATAGTCTTTTATATCATCTTTAATTTCAGGAAGTTTCGCGGAATCGATTATTGCAAGAAGCCCGGTATTTTTCGCTGTTGCCGCAAGGATGGTCTCTAACTGTGGACGGTCGAATCCCGATGGGATCATATCAAATATCGCGGGCATGGGTAAGGAAATAAGAGGAGATGACTCCACTGACAGGCTGTCTCCCTCAAACGTTAGATAGGAATGCTTCTTCCCGATATCTACCGCAGTGCTGATATATTCCCGGCCATGAATACCGTCCCGTGTTGGGCGTACAATCTCCGACATGTCGGTCCACATGGAATCAAATCCCGCGCCGGAAAATTTTCCCCCATAGCCTGCTCCGGAAACGGGAATCTTGGCTGTTTCCGCCTGAAGCCAGGTGGTCTGGATTATTTGCGGTGTCCAGTAACTGTTCCCCAGTTTTTCATATACGGGATTGATGGAAAGACGCAGCAGGTTTTTTGTACATTCCTGTACGCAGGACAAGCAGCCCATGCAGTCAAAAAAGAGGGCGTCTACATCTTCCATGTGGCGAATATATTTAATTTCATCCCTGTGACGATCGTAAATACAGGCTTTTTTTACACAGTTATGGCACCGTGAACAGTCTTCCCGCCAGTCTACAATACCATACTTTCCTATACGGGGCCGCCGCGGGGGAACTGGTTTGGTTTCTATGTGATATTTCTCCGGCATTTGGTTCTCTCTTTAATATATGATTTGTGTTTTACGCATGGCACCTGCGTTGTCCCCTACGCCAATCCTGACGCGGACAGGAGTTCGGAAACCGTATTCTCTTTTCCACCGGAAATGATGTGTATTCCCCGGAGGCCGTCCATGTCTTTTAACTCTTTAATTATTTCCACGCAAATGTTGATTCCTTCTTTCTTTTGCGCTGCCGCGTCTCCGGCTCCTTTCATTCTTTCAATAATGCTCGCGGGTATGGAAAAATCGGTATGTTTTTCGCACAGTTCCTCTGCTTCTGCCGCGCTTTCCAGGGGCATAACTCCCGCGAGGATGGCGGTTTTGCCGGTTATCCCTTCGCCGCGGGCGGCATCCAGCCATTGCTTAAAGGCTTCAACATCAAATACTGCCTGGGTTTGCACAAAGGCTGCTCCCGCCTCTACCTTGCTCGCGAGACGTATGATGTTCAGCTCAAGAGGGGTCATGTAGGGATTCGCTACTGCCCCGGGAAGCATGTTGAACTCGCCTTCTATTTTTGTTCCGTCCAGCAATTCTCCCTCATGGCACATTTTTTTTATTGCCGCGATGAGCTGTGTTGAATCAAGATCATACACATTGGCCGATTCGGGACTTGCGGTTAATGTCTGGTGATACCCGGAAAGACAGAGTACATTGCCAATTCCCATTGAGGCCGCGCCCAAAAGGTCCGACTGCAGGGCGATACGGTTCCGGTCACGGGTTACCAGCTGGTAAACCGGCTCTATTCCCGACTTTCCCAGGGCTACGGATGCTGCCATGCTCGAAAGTACCGCTCCATAAGGATTATCCGCGACATTAACAGCCAGGGGACCGGCTTTCAAATCCCCTGCTGCCGCTTCCACTTCAGCTTTGCCTGCAGCAACTTTTGGCAGGTATTCCGCAGTTATAATAAAATCTCCGCTTTCAATCTTCTTAGCAAGTTTATTCGTTTTTTTCATATATATCCATCCTGAGCCCTGGTTTCATTACCAGGTTAAATTCTTGTTATTTGCTCGCGAAAATTTTCCATATCGCGTATGACCGGTCCCATTCCGCTTTCAGTCAGCTGGAGGACCTTTAACCGTCCTTTTCCCGCTCCGATTTCTTCAAGAAGTACATTGACCTCTTCCGCCCGCTTTTCCGCGCGAAGATTTCCTTCAAGATAGCGGCACTCTCCTTTTGAGCAGGTTACCACAACCACGCCGTCGGCGCCGGTTTCAAATGCCTTTATCATGTACAAAAGATCGGCTTTTCCCGAACAGGGAAGGGTAATTACTTTATAGTGTTTATTCCCCTCTTCGCCCAGTCCGGTTTCAAACTCATCAACATCAAAACTATCGGCACAGCAGAATACATACATTTTTGTCGCAATATTATTCATGGGTTTCTCTATATTATAAAAAGTTTGAAGTTTTAAGTCTACAGTTTGAAGTTTTTTACCAGGAGCTGGTAATGTATGACGAAGCGTATATCCTAACCTGAAAATAATCCCCTCGAATGTAAAACCCTACTCTTCCTTAAAACGTACTTAGTTGGTAATAATTCGAAGACCCGTCTTTTAATTCAATAAAATTAAGAGGGCTAAAATTTCCAAATGTTACAAACGCGTAAACTTTATGACAGCGTTTAGCTATACTTAAGTATATTTAGTAACTCTTAATTCCATATTATGATATATTAGCAGGACTAAACAAACAGGAGGTAATCTTGACTCTTTTATATTATACAAAAAACTTGACATTCGTTCGTTTATATGATATTAGATAAATAATAATATACAAACTTACATTTTTATCAAGAAAAATATACATTTTTTTTTATTTTTTATTAAATTTTTACCCTTTTTATCAATAGAATAACACTTATTCAGTGTAGCTAAAAAAAAACAGGGATCAACGCTACGTGAGAGGGTATAAACGACATTGACATTCGATCTTTTTTTTAGTATATTTATTTTACTACAAATTACGGAATTAACCTTTCGCAAAGACCGGGAAGCTATTCATATTAAGAGGAACTGCCATGATTACCGAAATTAACTCTGAAGAGGAATATATTCAGGCCCTTGAGAGAATTGAAGAACTTAAAAAAACAAGCTATAACCAGCAATCCCAGCGTGAACTGATGCAGCTCAAAACTATTGCCTATG
>JAAENB010001256.1 GCA_024224995.1 bacterium
CTCGGCAGGTTGTGAGGCTGTTTGAGCGGAGCGAGTTCCGAACGTTCTGCAGAGGTATTACTCCCGGTAGGCATAATTTACATTCCGGGTTGATATACCTTATATAGCCCGCTCTGCGGGGTCAGGTGCTCTCAAGAAACTCTTTTAAACAGGGGGGTCTGTTTTGAGACGTTGCACTGCAACGTCTCTCAGAACCCAACCCGTGCCCGGAGCATCTTCGCAAAACAGACCCCGGTATCGACACAGTTTCTGACCTATTTTTTCCCGGTCATCCGGTGTCTTAGCGGAGCCGAAGACCCGGGTCAGCTGCTCTAAAAGAACTCTTTTAGATCCACGCCCCTGTCGGCAGCTCCCTTAAGGATCATTTTGGTTTCACCAAACTGGTCAATAAGAGTTCCGGACTTTTCATAAATCGAATTTATGGGAACCGTATATTTATACGTCCCTTTAATCTCTTTATCACTAAAAGCAACAACATTCTTAAACGAAGCAGGGATCAATTCTTCACTGACGTTAACGGCGATAAAATTTTTATACTCCCCGCCATCAATTTTACTTTTAACTTCGAGAATACCGGCAAGCGTTCCAACTTTCTCAAAAATATACCCGTAATTCGCGTGATTATTCAGCACCAGGTAATCATCAACTTCTTTATCCCGTATAAATTCAGCCAATTCTTTGAGAAGCGCTTTTTCGATCTGCTGAAGATTGAAAACCAGCAATGTATCATTGTTGATATTATTTTTCAAAAATGAAAGCATCTCTTCATTGGAATCAAACTTTTTATGATCGAAGTATGTTTCACTCATATCTTCAGTAAGATATATATTCTGCTTTTTATCATTTTTGATTATCTTCCTGAAAGAAACGGAATTATACTCTTCAGTAAACGAACCAAAATAATAAATATCAGTAAAATCAGCCAAATCCCGTTCCGGCATTTTATCAAGTATAAGAGCGGCATCATCTATTATTTTAAGGTTTTCAAGGTCTTGAAGCAGCTCAAAACAAAACAGGTCTATACCTTTATGCCCGGCATACTCAGCAACAAGATCAATCTCTTCTACCGTCAACTCCGGAGAGACTCCAACAAGAGAACTGTCTTTATACAAACCATGAATAAAATCCCGGATCTCGGCGATATTTTTTTCAGAGAGGATTTCTCCTTCTCTGCGTTCATATTCATCATAGCAGAACCTGCCTCTCTTACAAAGATTATCGAAAAATTCATCATTTCGCATTTTTGATGATATTTTAATAAAATTTCCGTCCCGGGTTTCCACAACCATCTTACATACGTCTCCGCACAGATTGCAATGCGATTCAGTAAGCCGGCTCTCAAAAGGACCGGGCTTGCCCAGGGTAAGCTGTTCCACAATAGCGCCTACCGGGCAGGCCGATACGCAGGCTCCGCACTCTGTGCAGTTTGTCTCACTCAGGGGCTTAAACGTATAGGGTACCACCTTTGAATCAAAACCCCGTTTATCCAGGCTAAAAACAGACTGTTTCTGAACCTCAGCGCATAATCGAATACACTGGCCGCAGTTTATACACTTTTCCGTGTTTACGGAAATATAGTCATTCCGCGACTGGTACAGATCCTCCCGGTATTCCCCGCCTATATACAATTCTTTTTCAGCGCCATACTCCGCTGAATACTGCTTTAACTTACATTCATATATATCCTCACAGCCGCATTCCATACAACGCGACGATTCTATCAACAGGTTCTCCTCGCCAAATCCAAGTTCAACTTCTTCAAAAGTTTTCTTTCTTGTTTCCGCGGGTCTTTTCTCTACGTGTTTCCTGGGTACTTTTTCTTTATCCGTATAATCCTCTTCACAGAGCGGGGCAAAGTCCTCTTTCCGAATAAGAAAACCAAGCCGCTTCTCGGGCTCAAGTTCCTGCCCTTTTAAATAGCGGTCCATAACAAAGGCTGCCTTTCTACCGTGTGCCAGGGCTCCGATGACAATCCAGGGTCCTTCTACCGCGTCGCCGCCGGCAAAAACTCCCTTCCGGCTTGTGGTGTACAGGTTCTCATCGGCAACAATGGTTCCCCATTTTGTTACCGCAACATCCTCTACCGCCCCGGTATCGATTTTCTGGCCGATTGCTTCAATAACAAAATTGACCTGTTCGCTGTATTCGCTTCCTTCAATAACTACGGGCCGCCGTCTTCCGCTGGAATCGGGCTCCCCCAGTTCCATTTTTACCAGTTTTACCGAAGCCAGCTTTCCATTCTCCCCGCTATATTCTACCGGGTTATTTAACACCAGCAGTTCTATCCCTTCCTCTTTGGCATCCTCTATCTCTTCCCTGGCTGCCGGCATCTCAGATTCACTTCTCCGGTAAACAATGGCTACCCGGTCGGCTCCCGACCTGAGAGAAGTCCGGGCCGCGTCAATTGCCGTATTTCCGCCTCCCACAATAAAAACCGTTCCATGAAGTGGAACGTCTTTTCCAAGATTTACATCCCTGAGAAAATCAACTCCCTGCATTACTCCTTCCAGATCCTCACCCGGAACTCCCATGGAACTTCCCAGCTGCGCCCCAATTCCCAGGAACACAGCGTCATACTCTTTTTCAAGGCTGTGGAGTGTTATATCTTTTCCCAATTCTTTATTGAATTGTATATCCACACCCAGACTCAGGATCGCGTCAATTTCCCCCTGAAGGTCTGCTTTTGGCAGCCGGTACTCGGGAATTCCGTACCGCATCATTCCCCCGGCCTGGGGCATCATTTCAAAAATCGTTACAGCGTGCCCTAAAATCCGCAGGTAATTAGCTGCCGCGAGTCCGGCAGGGCCGCTTCCTATTACCGCCACCTTCTTACCCGTATCGGGTCCGGGATTCGGCATGTACATATTGCCCGAGTAAAGGTCTTTATCGGACATGTATCTTTTAATATTCTTTATATCAACCGGTTCGTCTACATAGTTTCTCCGGCACGCGTCTTCACAGGGATGGGCGCATATTCTGCCGCATACCATTGGCATGGCGTTTGTTTCCCGCATCAGTTTCTGGCCTTCGGCGTATAATCCCCGTGACGCAAGAGCTATGTAGCCCTGTACATCCACATTTGCCGGGCACTCAAGGCGGCAGGGCGGATAACAGTCCGC
>JAAENB010001257.1 GCA_024224995.1 bacterium
CAGTTTGATGATATATTGTCGACGGAAATGACCCTGGATGGTGATTTTGACGGAGTGTTTATTCCGCCCCTTACGATCCAGCCCATACTGGAAAATTGTTTAAAGCACGGGCTGAAGGACAACACAGGAGACGGGAGAGTAACGGTCCGGGCAGAACGCCGGGACCATAGGGTGATAGTTACCGTTGAAGACAACGGTACGGGACTTGAAAAAGAGGGTGAAGAGCTGTATAGCCGCTCCCTGGGAAATATATTGCAGCGGCTCAAATACCGGAATAAAGAAGCAGCAGTGACTGCGGAGAACAGGGATGAGGGAGGAACACGGGTAGAAATCTATTTTCAAATAAGCCGGAAATGAAAGGAGGTGTGGGTTAAGGGGAAACCATTGAACAGCGCAGTCCTGAGACCAGTGCAAGCCCCATTTTTATAATAAAGCACAGCGAAATTGTGATACCGGACCGGTTTCATCGGGACCGGAGCGGACGCGGAGCCCGGAGGAGCCCGGCCCGCGCACCCCTCTTCAGAAGGTGAGGACTGTTTGAGCGAATGCGAGTTCCGCAGCCTTTTGAAGAGGGGTGCGCGCGCCGCAAGGGTGTCACTGTCACAACAGGCTGCACCCCCCCCATTTCTGAACACTTTCTTAAATTAAGATAATTAAAATAAGATAATACTTTACAGAAAGCCGGATGAATTTATGCTGGTTTTTAGCAGATTATGAAATAAAATAGTTGATAAAAACAGGTGTTTGGACTATATTATAATAGATTATGGTTTTTCTATACATTTGTTGGTGTGTATTCAATAAATTCAATAACAAGATCATTATTATCAAAGGATTGGCACTATGAGCGAGAAAAAGATCTATTCGGTGTTTATTGCTGAAGATATGAGGCATGCTCGAGAACTATTAATAGATTACCTGGCTACTCGTGAGGAATTGAAGCTGGAAGGAACGGCAAAAAACGGAGAGGAAGCTTTAGAGAAGCTTACTTCAGGGAACTACGACCTGCTGCTGCTCGATATTAATCTTCCTATAATGTCCGGAATTGAGGTTCTGGAAAAGATGGATAATATTCCTTATGTTATTTTTACCACGGCTTATGACAAATACGCGATTAAAGCCTTTGATTTTGGCGCGGTAGACTACCTGCTCAAACCTTTTCCTCTTGAACGATTTAACCAGGCAGTTGACAGGTTCCTGGAAGCAAAACGGGAGAGTCAAGAGAAACAGCTTTCATTCAAGGATTTTAGTCTTTCTTTCAGGGAGAATAGAATACAATGCCTGGTCGCTTTTAAAGATATTATATATCTCTCTTCACACGGAAAACGTACGGTTATTCATACGGAAGAGAAGGATTTTGAGGCATCCAGTATCTTGAAAGATATTGAAGAGAAGCTGGCAGCTGACGATTTTGTTCGAATTCACAAGCAATATATTGTTAATACAAAGCATATTACCCGGATACAGCATGATGTTGGCGGGCAGTATGTTGCTGTTTTTAATGATAGTGATGAAAGTACCCTTCCCGTAGGAAGAACCTATGTTTCTACCCTTAAAGAAAGATTGGAACTGGATTAATCAAAAATCATAGACTATTTTCATTAAAAGGCCCGGATTGCTTTCAACAAATTTAAGTATATCCTCGGCTTTTACGGCATACAGTGAAACGGGAATAGTATTTGAAAACGTATAATCTTCGGGCTCTTTTTTGTGTACTTTTTGAAAAGAGCCAATAAAATCGCCTCTTTTTAACCGCGCTATTGGCTGTCCCTTTTTGGTAACTTCAACTTCTCCGGAATTTATAATATAAATATAGCTGATCCTGTTTCCTTCTTTGATGAGGATATCGGAATGCGTTTTTTCAATGGGAATGAATATGGATTCAAGCCAGGTCTTTTGCGAAGAGGTGCATTGCTTGAAAACATTGCTCGTCGACAGGAGGTTCCAGGTTTCGCTATTGCGGATCTTTACCAGGCGGTTAAGGGTCTTTTCAAATTCCGATCCGGCAATGAAATTGAGGAATTTTTCCCGTTCAATGGTATATACAACAACATCTGTTTCCGCATACACATCAGCGGCCCTTTCCTGCCCCGTGAGGAGCGCTACTTCGCCAAAGTATTCATAGGTGCCGTATATCTTATTTTGTTCCAGACCTTCACTGTCCACGGAGATATTCCCTGAATAGATGATAAAAAATTTGTCTCCGGGAGAACCTTTCCGGAGAATAAGGTCTCCTTTCCGGTATACTTCTTCTTCCACAATCGTAAAAAACTCCTGAACTTTTGAAACATCGATTTCATTCATAAAATCGAGATTTTTTAAGAGCGCCAGCAGCTGGTATGTCTTTTCGAAAAAGGGTGATCGAGTCTCAAAATAGAGCGTATTTTCAATACCGAATTTGGCAAGAGTAAGAGAGGTCTTTTCGGGAAAATCTTTTTCCGCGATATGATAAACAACAGTCTTTTTTTGTACTTCTTTGGGAAGTGAATTCAGGAACGCTGCGGGAGTATGAAGCGGGGGAACTCCTGATTCATGATAAATAACTTTTGAATCCCAGGGGAAATTATGCAGCTCATCATACCGCTCCCTGGAAATAGCGCCAAGTTCCAGTAATTTATTGTGAATTTCAGGGTCATTATTATGGTCGGAAGAATAGACAAAAGACTGGTCCTGAAATTCCATTTTAAAACCAATGGCTGGAATAGAATGGAGGGTATAAAACATATTGAATTTCCCGCCATGAATAAAAATAGACTTCCCGATCTTGAGGGGGTGAAAATTAAATAATTTCTTGAGGTATGATATTGAAACATCCGTAAGAGATGAATATTTGCGTAAAAAACTGTGAAGCACGGTTTCCGTGGTATAAATAGTGACTTTTCCTTCTTCCAGTATTTTCTGAAAGGTTCCCGCGTCATGGTCGGCATGACAGTGCGTAAGAATAATTGAATCAATAAGTTTGGGATTAACATTGGAATCTTCAAGCCATTCCGTGGAGTTAACCGGCGGATCTACCATAATTCCCTGGTGATTAAGCCAGATTATATAGCCCGATGTATTTTCTTCGGGATCAAACCCGTGGCTGGGGCCCAGGCAGGTTACGCCAAAGAGGGGAGGTTTGTAAGGTTCCGGCAGCCGTTCTCCAATCTTATAGGTTGGCTTATAATCCATTTTGCCCGGGACAGATGCTATTTCCCTGTTCTTTTCTGTTACGGTGAAGTCATTATTTTCGGTATGTACAATCTTTATTCCTTTATAGGTATAGGAATCGTTTTTGAATAATCCAAAGGACATGATATCCGAGAGTTTCATGTTATTCCTGAAATAATCCATCTCTTTTTTGAGATCGGGAATAACAACGGCCCCGTTTGTTATGTTGAAATCTGAAGATATATCCAGTTTTTTGGGACCAAATATCGCTTCTTCAAGGACATTTTTTATCTGGCGAAATTGTTTTTCCCGGCAGATAATGGTGGTCTTTTCTTTCTTGAAAAAGAAGTTGTAGTAGACCGGGAATTCTACTTCCGCGATACTAATGCCCTTTTTCCATGAAAAAAGCTCATTCGACAGAACAAAAACCCGGGGAACTCCTTTTTCCATAAGCATTGTGTCTTTTATGGTTTCGGGAGGGGAGCCGAATTGAATATAGCCGCCGGGAGTATCTACAAGATAGCCTCCGCGCGGCAGGATTATATACTCTGGTTTTGTCTCTTTTGGCGTCTCTGTTTTGCTTGTCATTCTCTTCTATAACTCAGATACTTTGATTATTTTGCTTTATTATTATCGGAACAGTTGCTTCATATGATTAGTTTCCGGTGCATAATAAATTTAACCAGTTTTTTGATTTTAAGTCAAGAGAATAAAACTTTTTGCTCTGCTTCTTCAACTTTTCCATAAAAGAGCGAGTATGTTATAAAAGCGTAATAATCAGGCTGGTTCAGGATAGACTGCCGTGACTGAGGGCTGCAAAGCCGGTTAAACAAATCCCAGTCCTCATGGCTCACTTCCTGCTCCGACATTCCCCAGAGCAGCCGGAAACAGGCGCTTAAAGCATGATGATCCTGTTCGTCCAGGGGAGCCTGTACTGCCGCCATAAAATGGCTTACCCCGGTATTTGTTAATCCAGCTTTCCGGAGCCAGCCCAGGGCTCGAAGGGAGTGATATTCCGGGTTCATGCTCTCTGTAGCCGGAATATTTGCCGCAGCAGTGGCGTTTAACCTGGCTTCCAGGAGCGGGTATCCGGGCAGGAGTTTTTGTGACGACCAGAAGAGTATGGCAACAGTGCCTCCCGGTTTTACCACCCGAACCAGTTCGTCTACCAGGGATTTCGGATCATCCGAAGGACATCCTATTTCTGCCGGGCCAATGAGAAGCGCGTCTTTGGCCCAGACCCAGTCAAAATGATTATCATCAAACTTCAAATTCTTCAAATCCCCTTTGCTGAAGGTGATATTGTTTAATTGACCGTTCGCGTGTAATGATTTTTGAGCATACGCTATATGTTCGCCTGATATATCGATGCCCGTAATATGGCCTCCCGGTGCTATGGCCTCTGCCAGTAACCGGGTATTATAGCCTATTCCGCTTGCCGCGTCCAGGCCCCGGCTTCCCCGGGGCAGATCCAGGTGGGTAATTGCCTGGCGTATTGCCGGTTCTGTTAAATGATTGGCCCAGGTTAGTATTTGAATATAATGGTCACTGTTTAACTGGTTTTCCATAAGCGCTTCTCCTCTTCTTCCGGGCGATACTACTATTAATCAATGATTTTAAAAGCATTTTTTTATTGATTGACATACTATTTCGAATATTCGAAGAATATCAAAGAATATTATTATACGGGATGGATATTGTATGGCTAAAAAAACCGAAACCGAAACGATAACAGGAACGAAAGAAAACAGGAAGCGGGTGCTTACGGCCTTAAAAGCCCTGTCCAATGAAAACCGTCTTACGATATTTGAGCGCTTGCGCGCAGGGGAGCATACGGGAGAATTGAATGAGGAAAACCGCCTTTCGGTCTGCTCTATTGCGGACAATTTCGATATGTCCTTATCTACTATTTCCCATCATATTAAAGAACTGAGGCTGGCAGGGCTCGTGGACTGCGAACGGAACGGGCAGACTATTTTGTGAACAGCTAATGAAGAAACCATCAGGATGGTGGTTGAGTATTTGAGTATGGTTAAAAAATAGTGGTTGGTGCGCTCGGGGATTAGCCCCGGCTTTCCTCCACCCCTGTGATAAAACGTCCTGTTTTGCACAGGGGCGTCGCCGTCCTGGCTCCTGTTCCGGAAAGCCGGGACTAATCCCCTGAATACGTTGTAAAACTTTAAAAAAAAACTTGCCGGTAGGAGGGAAATTGGCTATATTGTATTTAGATATTTCGAATATGTTCGAAATATCTAAATACAATATATTCTACAGGAGGAAAAAGTGATGAGTAATGAGAAAAATGAGAAAAACGGGCAAAACGGATGGTGTTGCGGAGAAATGGGAGACATGAAAGACATGGGGAGCTGCCGGGACTGGTTTAAAAAGTGGAGCAGTGAAAAGGGTGAAAATAAAAATGAAGATAAAAAAGAAGGTTCATCGTGCTTTTCGCATATGGAAAAAACTGCTGCCCGGATGATGAAAAATTGTTCCTGTATGGCAAAGGAGAAATGATATATGGAATATATTAAACAACCGGAATATTTAATACTGGCTCTGGCCTGGATAGGGTTTTGTACGGTACACAGTATGATGATATCCCTTACAGTCACCGGTTTTTTAGAACGGGCTCTTGCCAATGGATATCGGTATTATCGTCTTTTTTTTAATGGAGTTACCATTGTAATGCTGATACCGGTAATTATCTATTCTCATTCCGTACATGGGCCGGCACTTTTTTCCTGGGAAGGATTCCTGCTTATCCCCCGGTTTATCCTGATAATTACGGGTCTCTTCTTTATAATAGGGGCTGTCCGGTTCTATGACGGCCTGCAATTCCTGGGAATTCGCCAGCTTTCGGATGAAAATCCCGGCAAGTTGATGAATAAAAGCGGTAAATTAAGAGAAAAAGGTGTTCTTGGCCTGGTCCGGCACCCCTGGTATGCCGGGATCATTCCCCTCATCTGGGCCCGGAACCTTGATGTAAGCACTATTATCATCAATATTGTTCTTACCTCTTATTTTATTATTGGCTCTTTTCTGGAGGAAAGAAAGCTGGTCCGGGAGTTTGGTCAGGAATACCGGGATTACAGGAACAGAGTATCCATGCTCCTGCCCTATAAATGGATAAGCAGGAAGCTGGGGAACGCTGCCTCATAAGCAAAAAAACCGGCGCGGGCAAAAAAACGGGAACTTTTTTCCCGGTAAAGTGTCAAAAGTATAGTTGAGTTATGAAAAAAACATGATATACTTCTATTTTGAATAAAAAGAGAGGCACTTTATGAGATTTGGGCTTTCTGCCGTTTTGCTTGTTCCGGTTTTACTGTTCAGTGTTGGCTGCCTGTGGGCTGATGAATCCCGGAGGCTGTTTAAAGATATTCCCAGGGACGGTAAAACTGTCCATTATTTAGGTGATGAATACTCTCGAAAAGATTATAAGAAATTGAAAAAAAAGGAACTGGCGGAATTTAAAGAGGATCTTAAGGATCAATACGGGCTTACGTTTAAGACGCGTAATACCAAATATTTTAATATCGCCTATCGCTGTTCCAATCAAGGAATGAACCATCGCCAGAACTATTTAACCCGGTTTTTTGAGCAGGTTTATCCCAGGTATTTCAGGTATGAGCCTAAACATCCTTTTCGTGTGGTCTATTTCAAATCCAAAATTACGTTTCGCCAGCATACCGGCTCTCCCGCCTACGGGTATTTTAATTCCGGCTCCCATACCCTCACGACCTATTATACCTATTCCGGCCACGGCACTCTCTGGCATGAAATGATCCACGCCTTTGTGGATGAGAATATTGATGGAAATACCCAGCAGTGGTTTAGCGAAGGTTTTGCTTCTTTTTATGAAATGGCTTTTTTATATAAGAATAAAGTCGTTGAAGGGTATACCAACTGGCGAATGCCCATTCTTCAGCGGGCCATTCGCGAAGGCCGCTTTGTCCCCTTAAAAGAATTTATGCTGCCCCAGTTTATGAGCATCGATTTCGGTTACGCCGAAGGCAGGTTCCTGTTCTGCTATCTCTGGGTTCACGGTAAAATGAAACCCTTTGTTAATTCCTACCTCTATGAACTCTGCCCCAAATACAGCGGGGTGAAACTTGGCAGGAAGTCTATCGAAAAGATCGAAGAACTTATGGGGAAAAATATCGACCAGATCAATAAAGAGGTTCTTGCCATGGCCAAACGGGTGGGGAAGAATCAGAAGCTGGTGCGGCGGCGGGTTCGGAGGAGAAGATAAAAGCCGGATTTGGTCGCACCCCTCGCAGGGGGCGCACCCTTCGGGCCGGGCTTCTCCGGGCTCCGCGTTCGCTGCGGTCCTGCGGAAGACCTCCGGACTAAACCCTGCGCATCCCTTGCGCAGAGAGGCATGCACCTTCTTCCGGTAAAATAACAATGACGGGGCTTGCCTTCTTCCTTGCAGGGGCAACACCAAACTGCTCTCAAGAAATTCTTTTTAAATAGGGCCGGTTTCCGGGGATTTTGCCACGGAGCGGTTTTCGTGACGTTTTTGTGTAGGGGGGGGAGAGGCATGCCTCGCCCCTAC
>JAAENB010001258.1 GCA_024224995.1 bacterium
TGCACCTTGAAAGCGACGTGACGTCACGTCGCTTTCAGAAATAACTACCTGAAAAAACAGCCTGAAAAGCCGATTTTCAGCAAAAAACCCGTTTTAGAGCAGGGTAAGAGCCTCAATACGGGAATTCCCGGTCAAAACTATCTTGACAAAGCTGCCCGTATTAGCTATATTTCACCAAACATATGATCCCACGTCCCGGATCATTCATCAATAAGGTACAAAACTATGACAACAATAACAAAAAAAGCCCTGGCAGACGATTTTGAAAAAATATATCCTCTTTTTCTCGACTTTGACAACCCGCGCATCACAAAAGAGGACTGGAAACAGCTCTTTGTGGATCATTGGGACTGCAATGAGGGGTATTTCGGCTATATGCTCATAGACGAAGAAAAAGACCCCGACGCGGCAGTTGGTTTCCTGGGATTTATTTTTAGCAAACGGATAATCAATGGGGAAGAGCACAAGCTGTGCAACATGTCTAACTGGGTGGTAAAAAAAGAATATCGCCACGAAAGCCTTGCCCTGTTTATACGTCTATTAAAACTAAAAAAATATACCATAACCAATTACACCCCAATTGAGGATATTATTCCCATTACAAAAAAATTCGGTTTCGCGGAAATGGATACCCATTTTAAAATAGTCCTCCCCGTACCGGGAATTACAACCCTCTTTAGCAGGTGTTCGATAAAAACCAATAAAGCAAAAATAGAACAGGCGCTGGAAAAGGCCGGAGACAGTGAAAATCTGAAGATCCTTAAAGACCATCCTTTTCCCCATGTGTATCATGTTCTTATCCAATCGGACCAGGGTCATTGTTATATAGTAATAAACAAAACCCGGCGAAAAAAGCTGCCCTTTGCGCGGGTTCATTACATCAGCAATATAGATATTTTTATAAAATATATCGCCCGCGTCAGGGTCTCCCTTTTCTTCCGTCTCAGGGCAGTATCCATGCTCATTGACGAACGTCATTTAAAAGGGAACCGGATCAATTTCGCGAAACCATACCCGGAATTGTCCCTGTACCAGTCCAAAACCCTGAAACCGGAGAATATCGACAGCCTTTATTCCGAGCTCTTGATATTAAATTTATAAGTTACACCGGAGCCCGTCGAACGGGGAAAAAATACGGAAGAAAGTCCAAAACAGGTTCGATCTCTTTCCGGGTAATCAACCCCGGTCAAAAAACCTCGAACTTCGAACCTTGAACTTTCTTAAGAGAGAGAAAAAACCATGAGCATAAAAACCATAATAAAAGAAACAATCTTCAAAACCCTATATTACACACGGACTTACGCCCTGGCAAAACCGCTCTATTCCGGCATAGGTTCCATACTAATGTTCCACCGGGTAATTCCCCAATCGGGAGAGCCGAGCCTGGGAGTAAACGAATTCCTGGAAGTGACACCGGAATACCTGGAAGAGTGCATCCTGTTTTTTAAGAAAAATAAGTATGATATCATATCGCCCAATCAGCTGGCGGAACGGTTTAACAATCCGAAAAAATTTGTTATCTTCACTTTTGATGACGGGTATAAAGATAATCTCATCCATGCCCTGCCGGTCTTTCAAAAGCACCAGGCCCCGCTCACGGTTTATATCACCACTCATTTCCCTGACTTTAAAGCCGTCCTCTGGTGGTATATCCTGGAAGACCTGATACTGCGGCAGGAATCCCTTTCTTTCGAGCTGGAAGGAAAACCATATTCATTTGACAGCTCATGGGAAAAAGCAAAAATATCAACCTATTACGCCATACTTGATATCATACTCAACACAATGGACATCACGGGAAAAGAAACCCTTTTTAACAGCCTCTTCGGCCCCTATTCCATTGACCTCCTGCAAAAAACACGCGACCTCGCCCTTTCCTGGGACCAGGTAAAAGAATTAAGCAATGATCCCCTGGTAACCCTGGGCGCCCATACCATGAGCCACCCCAACCTGCGCCTTCTTTCACCGGACGACCTCACCCGCGAAATATCGGGATCGGTAGAACTGCTGGAATCACGCACGGGAACAGCGATCAAGCACTTCGCCTACCCCTTTGGCACCTCCAACGAAGCCGGAGAACGCGAATTTACCCGCGTAAAAGACCTGGGCTTTACCACAGCCACCACAACCCGCCAGGCAAACATCTTCCCGGTCCACGCCTCTCACCTCGAAGCCCTCCCCCGCATCCCTGTTTACGGCGGCCCCCCGGCATCCAACATAAATCTCCTCAAACTCTGGACATCAGGCATGGCCCCGGCCCTGATGAACAAGTTTAAAAGGAAGATAATAGTTTAAAGGCTCAAGGTTCAAGACTTTACCACCCGGACGGTTTTTCTTTTACCTTTCCCCCTGTCCCTTGCACCTTCCCTCCTTTTTTCTAAAAATGTCATTTTTTTATTGCTTTTTCTTGCCAATTCCTGTTATATTCAGTATATTTGATTGATCCGGCATGTTTTGCATCGCAGCAGAGTAATGCAGTATCACTTTCACAGTAAATAACTTACGACCCGTTCTATTGACATTTAAGGATCTTTTTGGAGGGACAAGGAATACCTATGAATATATTTACAAAAAGCAGTAAACATCTAATGAGTAGTATCAAAAAAGGGTTTACCCGCGCGAAAACACAGCGGCAGTATATCCTGTTATTATTCATATTCGCGGCAATGCAGCTTCCGGGCTGCGGTACCTGCGGCTGGCAGAGAGAATACGAAGGCTATCTCGTAGGCTCTTTTGCCCTTGAGAACACTACCTACCTGGTAGACGAAGAGATCCTCTTTGACGCGTCAACCTCCCTTCCCGACGATGACATCTGGAAGGTCGTTTTTGAGTGGGATTTTGGCGATGGTATTAACCTTACGGAGGCAGGTGATAAATTAAGTTACGACAGAAGAGTATCGGGCGCGGCAGTTACCCACGCCTACGCGCTGCCGGGTCAGTACGTGGTAACACTTACCACCTCGGACGCCTCAGGTAATTCCTCTACATTTACCTCTACTATTGAAATAACCAGGGACACGGCTATTGATGTTGGAACAGACGCGCTTTCTCTTGCGGGGTATAAAAAACTGGCTCCCCGGCCCAATGATGCCCCTATATTTTATCTCAGGTTTGAAGATGCAAGTGATCCAAGCATCGGTTCCCTTACCGATTCAATCGGCGGGCTCACTGTTGACTGGGTAAACGGCACCGGCACCTATGTGGACGGTGTACAGGGCAAGGCTATTGACTGCACCACCGGGGACTATATTAAAGTCTCCAATATCCATACTATCCTGAACAATCTTTCCGGAATTACCATATCTTTCTGGGCCAAACAGCATGCCGCGCAAGACATGATATATTACTATGATAAATACGGTACAAATACAGAGATCCAGATGCAGATGCGAGGCAATCAAGTGCTGCGGGGTTCTCTTAATACAAGCTCAACCACCCGCCGCTCGGAAAGCGGCGAAGCTTTTACCGACTATGGCACAAAGTGGCGGCATTACGCCATTACCTATGACGGCGGCACAGTACGGATGTATATTGACGGCGTTGAAGAAGAGGGCAACTCCTGCCCGGCCAGCTATTCAGGGAATCTTACCGTCAGCGACGGCGATCTGTATATTGGCGCGTCCCGTTATGGTGAAGATTGCTTTAACGGCTATATTGACGAGTTTAAAATATTCAACAGGGCGCTCACCGGGGAGACTCCGGGATATCCATACACCGCAGATGCCTATACCAAAGCCGAGCCTGTTTCGCCTTTTATGATTGATAACGAACTCTTTGTGGGTTTTGAACTGTGGCACGCGCCTTTTACCGCCCGCATCAGCCAATATATTTACGTGCGTATTCCGGGAGATATTACCTCAGACACGAACAACCAGGTATATGCCACTATTACCGGTGGTGATTTAGGCAGCGCAATAACCCTTAACGACGGTTCCGGCACCCTTACCCGGGTAGATCTTGATAGTAATTATAATTCTTCTTTTATCAATCTTACCTATGAAGAAAGAATATTAATAATACAGGAAAATCTTCCCGGTTCTACCAATGATTATGTTCTCACTGTGTCACTGCGAACCTCAGGAGGTGCTGCTACCCTGGAAAAACGGGTTCGCCGTTTTAACAAACCGTACAGCGGAGCGCCCAGCGTGGGCATTAACAAAAACAATGGTCTTATGATAGGCGGAAGCAGCGGAAGTACCTATTTCCCTGTTACACCCTGCGGCCTGGAAAATATTTACTTTGATCAGAATCTATGGGGTCACCGTCCTATCGAGGGCGAACCTAACTACGGGATAGACATTGGAACAGAGCCCATTATTGAATATACCAATACAGCTTTCCGGGGCAGTTTCGCTCCCAATGATAACTCCGTTAGCGGCTGGGGTTCGTACCTGGACCGCTGCAGCAGTGTGGGAATGAAAGCCATTGGCCCTATTCAGTGGGACGGTATTCACGAAGAAGGCGATGTGCGATACTGGAACAATGCCAGGCTATCCACAATTACCGAAATGGTTACGACTCATCGCGACCACGCGGCCACGCTCATGTGGGGCTGGTGCGACGAGCCCGATCTTGGACCAAACGCTCCGGCGCAGGTAATGAGAGCCTTTACGTACGCCAGCAACAAGGCCGATCCCAACCACCCGGTTTCGGTGAATTACACCCAGTTTCCCTGGGGAGACCAGGGCGATGAAGGAAGAAGAAAAACTTCGGAATTTTCTTTTAACGCCAAAGACTTTGGCTATATAACCACTCCCTTAAAAGGAATCCATACCGGTGATTTTTACGGTATTGATTATTACCCCGTAGAAACCTCTGTACTAAACGGAAACACCTTTACAGAAAACGGCAACATTATGCACAAGTTAAAAACCGAGACCTACAACCTTGTACCTTTTATGAGCTGGGTTGAGACTACGGATATTGGCGAAGTATGGGGCAGTGGCTGGTCCATTTCACCGGCGCAGTTAAAAATGAACATCTGGCAGAATGTTATTGCCGGTTCCAAAGGGATCTGCTGGTTCCACCGCCATAATATTTCCTCCGACGCGAACTTCGCTGTTATGAAAGAATTTATGACCGATATAAATATATTAAAGGATATTGTTCTTAGCGAAGAGCTCCTGACAAAGGTGAATCACACCGACTCCGCTTATGATTTCAATTACAATTCCAATTACAGTCCCACGTACACGCTTACGGTAACGCCTACAGGAGGCAGGGTTGAGGCCATGCTGAGAAGATACGGCGGCAGGACATATGTTTTTGCGGTACGGGTAACTGAAATAGACACCAGTACTGCACAGGGCAGCACGTATGTCGGCAACGACCCTTCAGAGGCCACGCAGATTGCTGTGGAGTTCGTAGTTTCGGGATTAACCGGTCAGAATTTAACCGCAACCCCCTATGAAAGCGGAGATCCCATCGGTGGCTTTAACGGAACATCAGGAGATAGAAACGCCGACAATGGCTCCTTCAATGATATGTTTGACCTGAACGAGGTTATAATTTACGAGATTAAGCCAACGTAGTAAGCCGGAAAGAAGCGGTAGCTGAAAAACAGCTGTATACTGCGAAACAGCGGTATCTGAAAAACAGCGGTATACTGCGAAACAGCGACGTTGCGTAACGTCGCTTTCACTTCTTTCGTGCCGGAGTTTGGCATAGAAGAAGAACAGATAATAGGAAGATAGAAATTTATGTATCATAGAAATTCCCAAAAACGGATATATACTCCTGGCAGGATTTATTTTATTACAACTTTGACCCACCTGCGATACCCGTATTTTAAGAATCCGCTCTTTTGTGAGCTTTTTATGGATGAATTGTTGGTTTGCAAAGACTTAAAAGGGTTTGATTTACATGGACATGCCATTATGCCCGATCATGTTCATTTGCTTATAGAACCAAAATATAAAAATACTTATTCCGAAATTATGCGCTCACTTAAGACAAATTTTTCACGTAATGCTAACCGTATCACTCGGGATGAAGACTTTTCGGCGCTCATGTCCGGGCAAAGATCTCATCCGGCAGTGCAAAAACGCTATCAAAAATTACAAGAATACCGGCAGCGGTTCATTGATCAATATGGTCACACCACCCGGAGATTCAAGTGGCAAAAATCGTTTTACGACCATATCATTCGCAACTCTGACGACTTATTCAATCATTGCGGATACATCCTGAACCAGTGGACAAAACACAACTCTGAAAAAAACAAAAACCGGTGCTCTTTCTACGAGGTATAACCAACTCCTGAGAGAGAGAAAAAAAAGAGAGTTTTAATGAAAGCGACGTTACGCAACGTCGCTTTCATTAAAACTTTTACGGTGAGTGTACCCTGGTTACGAAAAGACTTTTGCGGCGTCAGTACCCTGGTTACGAAAAGACTTTTACGGCGTCAGTACCCTGGTCGGGAAGCAGACTCCGGCAGTAAAAGAACGTGGCGGGATGCAGTATACATTCCGGAAAAGGGCTTTTTACTTGACAACATAAGCCGCCAACAGGTAAAATTAAACAGTCTGCCGTGGAAGAACACGGTTTGAATAAGGCAATAGAACAATATGGAGGGGATTCTATGCCCGGTAGAGATATAGCAAATACAAATAATAATACCAACCCGGTAAAAATAGCCCTGCTAGGCGCTTCTTTCGATACCGGGAACCTGGGCGTTTCAGCGCTGGCGGAGTCATCTATAAAATGCCTTCTCAGGCGGTGGCCTAACGCGGAAATAACGCTCCTGGGAACGGGCCGGGAACTCTATACCCATACCATGACCATAGAGGGAAGAGAGCTCTCTATGGGGAATTTGCCCATACGGTTCGCGAAAAACATCTTTCTTTCGAATCATTTATTTATTTTTTACTGGTATGCCATACTTTTTAAAATATTCCGGTGGCAGGGGTTTAAAGACTCCCGGGCCCGGAAAAACGAATATTTAAAGCAGATGCTGGAATTCCACCTGGTGGCCGATATAACGGGCGGAGACAGTTTCAGTGACATATACGGCATACTGCGGTATACCAAAGGATATTTTGTAAAAAAACTGGTACTGATGTACAAGCGGCCCCTGGTATTTATGCCGCAAACATACGGCCCTTTTTTCAAATCCATAGCAAGATCAATGGCGCGAAATGTATTAAAACGGGCGGCAGCGATTTTTTCACGCGACCGTGAAGGCGTAGAGTTATTGGAGAAAATTCTGCCAAAAGAGGTTTTCGAAAGCAAGGTGCAATTGATCCCGGATATAGCCTTTACCCTGGATTCCCGGAAGCCAAAAAAACTCACTATGGGAGATTTTGAGAAAAAACGAAAAAAAGATTCCATTGTGGTAGGATTAAACATAAGCGGACTGCTCTACAACGGCGGGTACACCGGCGACAACATGTTTAACCTTTCAGTAGACTACCAGCAATTAATCAGTAAGATAATAGACTTTTACATGGCGCAGAAAAAGGTACTGCTCATCCTGGTGCCCCACGTTTTTCCGGAAGCGGATCTGCAAATGGAAAGCGACCCTGACGCGTGCGCCGCGATATATGAGTCCCTGGATGATAAATACAAAGACCGGGTCTTCGTCCCTGAAGGAGACTTTGACCAGAACGAGATCAAGTATATAGTGAAACAAACAGACTTTTTCCAGGGAGCCCGGATGCATTCCTGTATTGCCGCCCTTTCACAGGGTATCCCCACAGTAGGCATGGCCTACAGTAAAAAATTCAAAGGGGTATTTGAAACCGCGGGAATGGAACAATACGTGGCGGACATGAATTCCGACCCGGAAGAGACTATTTTGTCCTGCATAGAACAAGCGTATAAAGAAAGAAAGTCCACAGCCGGACACTTAAAAAAGACCATTCCCGGGATGAAAGAAAAAATACTAAACATGTTTATCGATCTTGAATTAAATAATTAGGTGTTTATTCCGGTAGCAAAAAAAAACGTCATACTATAGACGCAAACATAGCAATAAAACAATTAGCTGTAAAAACAATATCCAGCAGAGAGCTAATGCCTCTTCTGAATGTGAGGACTGTTTGACCGAAGGGAGTTCCGCAGCATTCAGAA
>JAAENB010001259.1 GCA_024224995.1 bacterium
AGCCCGGGGATTCACCCCCGGGTAGCCCCATGCTGAAACCGATCCATTTTTTAAAAACAGTTTCTTCCGTATTTTTTCCCGGCCATCCGGTCCCTGAGCGGAGCCGAAGGGCCGGGTCCGCACTCTCAAGAAACTCTTTTTGAATAGGGCCTGTTTCCGGGGGTACGATCCCTGCGAGGGGATCTTACCCGGAACCTGCACCTTGAAAGCGACGTTACGTAACGTCGCTTTCAGGAAGAATCTTCGGCTGATTCTCCCCGGTACCTCTGTACAGAAACAGACCCCGGTTCAACCGCAGTTTCTGACCTATTTTTTCTGTTATTGTGCTTGTTTTTAGCATTTTTTTGTGCGATAAACGCTTATGGATTTTGAACTCTTTTTTAAAAACAAAATCGGTCTTGTGCTCTCAGGCGGCGGTGCCAAAGGCGCTTACCAGATCGGGGTTTTCCAGGCTTTGCGGGAGCTGGAAATTAACAAATTGGTCCGCACTGTTTCCGGGACTTCAATCGGCGCGCTTAATGGAGCTCTTTTTATCCTGAATGACCCGAAAATATGGGAAAAAACCTGGAAAGACGCCAACTTCAGCAATTTTCTCTACAAAGAAGATGATGCTGAAAAAGAATCTATTAAATCTTTTTCCGATCTTACCCGGGTTCTAAAGAAGTCTGTAAAAAAACTTGAAAAGGACTGGGACAGTTCGGACGGCATTTCCGATTTTTTGCTCAAACAAAACCTGAGCTTTTTTTCTCAAAAGGGCCTGTCCGAAGTTATCGACAATAATATTAATATTAAAAAAATTGCCAAAAGCAAAGTTTCGCTCCATGCCTGTGCCTATAATATCGACCTGCTGGAACCTGAATACTTTAGCGTGGATGATGTAGACAAGGATACGTTTAAAAAGGCTCTTCTCGCCTCTTCCTGTATTCCCTTTATGTATGACGCGGTCCCTATTGGCGACTACCACTACATGGACGGCGGCATTAAAAATCCCCTGTATAAAAAAGAAAACATCGATAAAATTCCGGTTAAACCCGTTTATGATGAAGAGTGCGATATTATTATTGTGGTCTATTTAAAACATGATGATGATATCGACCACAGCATCTACAATAATAATCGAAAAAACAAAACCAAAATCGTGGAAATATATCCCAGCATGCCATTGGAAGATATTAAGGGAACCGGCTCCTTCGATTTTTCCCGCTCGTCACAGGAAGACCGGATTGAACTTGGATATCATGATGCGATGTTTGTTATCGCGCCCATGATTGTTAAATGGCTCAGAGGAAAGAGTGTGGATAAGCTGATAAAAAAGCATGATGAGTATAATAAAAAGATCAGGGCTAAGTATTTGTAATTTGCTCTACCGCAGCCAAAGTCCGGAAATAAAATTATAGAGAGGGGAGTTACAATGCCAGATAATTATCCTAAAGTAATAATTTATTCTATTTTAATACTCAATTTGATGTTTACTGCTCAGTGCAAAAAAGATCAGTCAGAAAAAACAACAAAAACTCCTGAAAATAAAACTTCATTACCTGGAGACAGTTCAAATGACAAATATGCGTTTTCACCAACATATAAAGAGTCAGGTGGTAAAATAATATGCACTACCGAAAATCCAAAAGGTTCACTGCACCAGATTACACTGCAAAAATTTGCTGCGTTGCTCAAAAAGTATTCAAAAGGAAAACTTGAAGCAGAAGTACATTACAAGGGAAATAAAAAATACCCGGCAATA
The DNA here is from genome assembly GCA_024224995.1 of bacterium. Next base: position 1,742 of record JAAENB010001259.1, read on the forward strand.
AAAGGAGAAGAAACTAATATCAACATGATCAGTATCGGAAAGGGCGGTGTTCATGTTACTGTTGTAGCTGCGGGCAACATTTCAAGAAAAGCCCAGGTATTGGAATTTCTTACGCTGCCATATATATTTAAGAATGTAAATTCAGCAAAAAATTTGTTTAAGAGTGATTATATGAATAAAGAGATACATAGAACCGTCATTAGAAAACACAATCTCAGAATTCTTGGATGGCTTATTGGCGGTTACCGGCATATGACCAACTCCAAACGCCCTGTCCAGAAATTAGAAGATATTAAGGGATTGAAAATTCGCACACCCATGAACCGGATTATGAGAGAAACATATACTTCCTTTGGAGCAAAAGTTCAAACAATTAGATGGAGAAATACATTTAACGCCTTAAAAAATGGAATTGTTGACGGACAGGAGAATCCTTTTTGTGTGATTGCAGACTCAAAATTTTGGGAAGCTAAGCAAAAATATATTACACTCAATGGTCCGTTTTTATGGGTTGGACCAATTGTCATGGATGAGAGATATTATCAAAGCTTGCCCGATGATCTAAAAAAGGCTCTTGATAGAGCCGCAAAAGAAGCGGTTTACTATGAATGGAATTGGATGGCGCAAAAAGAAAAGTATTTTGAAAATATTCTGCGTAAAAATGGTATGAAAATACTTACGCTTACAGATAAAACCAAATGGATAGATAGCACAAAAAAAATATGGCAGGACGCGCATTTTAATATTGGCTATGGAAACAGAGCCGCCGGGAAAAAAGTCCTGGATAAGGTTATAAGTATTGCCCTTTAGGGAAGGATTGCTCTAACACCGGGTGCTATAATTAATATAAGCGAATTCCCACTGTAAGATGCATCTGGACCAGGTACATATTAGTAGTGTTTTGCTGGCTGGAAATTTCTTCGGGGAGTACTCCACCGTCTTTTACAGCGATCATATCATTGTATAGCTTCGCGAATATAGAAAATTGAATATACCAGACTGTACTGTCATTAAAGGCATTAAACACGTTGCCTATGGAAATACCAAACAGGGCGCCCTCATTGTAGAAACGGTCTATTTCATCGGAAAGCAAACCTTCCGGAAAATTATTTACCCAGTATACGCTTTTTCCGTAGCCAATAAAAATTTTGCCATACAGGTTTATTAGATCTGTTGGTATTAAAAAGGGATCACGAAACATTATACCATGATAAAATGACGTATCCCACATATACGAGTTGATCCCATCAACACGTACCTTTCTGTATAATCCATTGCTCTCTTCTATAAAATTATAATCAGTCATATCATGAAAATAACTGAGATTAATAATGGCGCCTACTTCAATACCAAAAGCGTTATAGGTCCATACGCCAATAGAAGCCAATATGTGGCCCCCTGCAATACTTCTATTTTTTGAGTCATTGGTAATGGAAGTCATACCTGAGGGCCCAAGTCCCAGAAGGAAATAAGGTCCTTGATGCCATTTTTTCGAGGCGAAACGGTTGTCGGCTTCAGATTGTGCTATTTTAACCCTTGCCCTCATTATTTTCTTTTTCTCATCGAAACTGGTTGCATTAGCTGCACTGGATTTAGCAGTTTCATTAGTTTCATCGGCAAAACTGAATTGAGAAAATGTCAATACCAATAGTATTACAAGTATTAATATGTTACTTAACTGTTTCAAAATTCCTCTATATTAAAACGAAATGTAATTCCATACCCAATGGTATTGTTTGATACCTGGACGCCGCCAGACACTTCATAACTTGAAAAAGGGAGTATGGCAAATGGATTCAGTATATACCCCAGGACGTGGGCAGCTACGTAGTCGGTGCTTAACAAGGCGTTGCTCGCAGACTCAAGGATCATCCCAATAATAGCCCCAAGAACCGGCGTTTGATACAGGTCCTGGAAACTTGGCTGTTCCGTTGCCGTTTCAACGGTAAATTCGAATAAAAATTGCGCCAGGAATGACCACATTAAAGAAGCGCCTTTTGTATATCCCCTTGATCTGAAAAAAAGAAAATAATAGGCGCCGGTAATGGTATGGTAAATAAGATTATAATCGTAACTGTCCCTGTCAAAGTGAGGCTGATACATGTTTGTGTACCAGTTTTTAAATGATCCATGTTCATGGAGCGTTTCCCATTGGCTAATAAGATAGGAACCCCACTGAACAGTATAAATCAGCCCAAAGGTGATTAACCTTTCACTGCCGGAGATGTCTTCCCGGATTACATGCCGAAATTCGCGGGTTTGTTTTGGCTGGTATTCAATCAGCTCACCGGGTTTATTTAAGGGGCTTCTGCTATTTTCTTCATTAGTTTCCACGGCAAGCAATGTCTTTTGAATTAACAGCAAACCAATGATTAAAATAAAAAGTATTCTCTTCCCAAGCATAGCGGGACACTAGCAGCGGGCATGAAAATATCAACCATTTTTCTTTTTATATTAATAAAAAACGATTACTCAATTTACCGGCATTAAAATTATCGCAAGGGCTGCTAATATTATTTTTATTGAACGCAATAATTATTCCACTACAACAGAGGCCCAGAGTTGAAGAGAAACAGTAGCGACTATATCCGAACTCGTGTGATTCGATAAATTGAGCACGTTAGACCCATCAGCGTCCATTATATATATCTCATCATTCCCATCCCTGTTGGAAATAAAAGCTATTTTACTGCCGTCGGGCGACCACTTGGGATATGATTCGGCATCGCCAATATTCGTTAGATTTACCGGGTTTGATCCATTGGAATCCATTACATAAACCTCATAGTTTCCGTCTCTATAAGAATTAAAAATAATTTTATCCCCCGAAGGAGACCAGGCCGCATAAAAATCAACCTCGGCATTATTTGTTAAATTTACCTGGTTTGCGCCATTGGCATCCATTGAATATACTTCATTATTACCATCCCGGTACGACCTGAAAACCATTTCGCTGCCGTCCGGAGACCAGACCGGTTCAGTGTCGGCACCACCAATATTTGTAAGATTTACGGGATTAGATCCGTTAGCATCCATTACATATACCTCGTTATTTCCGTCCCTGTAGGAAACAAAAGCTATTTGACTGCCGTCGGGCGACCATGCCGGAGATGAATCATTGGCGCTTTCGTTTGTGAGGTTTGTTAGCCCGGTCCCGTCCGCGTTCACTACATATATTTCTTCATTACTGTCCCTGCTGGAAACAAAAGCGACTTGACTGCTGTCGGGCGACCAGGTTGGAAACATGTCGGCAGCGACATCATTCGATACATTGATCTGTCCGGTCCCGTCGGCGTTCATTACATATATCTCTTCATTCCCGTCCCTTTCGGAAACAAAAGCTATTTGACTGCCATCGGGCGACCAGGCGGGTAAATAGTCATTGTCGGCAGTATTAGTCAGGTTTACCAGCTCCGTTCCATCTTCATCTGTTTTATATATTTCTTTGTAACCGTCCCTAGAGGAAACAAATAAAAGATAATTTTTCCGGATCTCCTGCTGGCTTGATTTGTTAATTAACAGGCTTAACCCGCCATCACAGCTGGCAAGTATAAAAATTATTAAAAATGATATGTATTTAGTTGTTTTCATATTTCCCTATGATGTTTTAGAGTTTTATGTCATACTAAATATACTAAATAATAAGCAGAATAAAAAAATTTTTGCGAATTATTTTTAAAAAACTCCAGACAAATTTGTCTTACACAGAATAGAGAATAACGTTTATTAAATTAAAACTACTCCACCACAAGAGAAGCCCATATTTGATAAGAATTGGAGGCGTAATCATCAATGCCCGTATTACTCGATAGATTAAGCGTGTTTGATCCGTCCGCGTCCACGATGTATATCTCATCATTTCCGTCTCTGCTTGAAATAAACGCGACTTTGCTGCCGTCGGGTGACCACATTGGATAGGAATCATCTCCGGTTGAGTTCGTGATATTTACCTGGTTGGAACCATCAGTGCCCATTACATACACTTCCCAGTTACCATCCCTATTGGAATTAAAAACCATTTTTGTACCGTCGGGCGACCAGAGCGGCGGGGCATCATGGGCGGAATTATTTGTTAAATTTGTTACGCCGGCTCCATTGGTATCCATTGAATATACTTCATTATTGCCGCTTCTTCCGGACCTGAAACCTATTTTACTTCCGTCGGGAGACCAGACCGGGAACGTGTCGTCTCCGGCGTCATTTGTTATATTGAGCTGACCGGACCCATCTGCGTTCATTACATATATCTCACTATTGCCATCCCTGTCGGATTCAAAAGTAATTTCACTGCCGTCGGGAGACCAGAAGGGGTATTTATCGATACCGGCATCTGCAGTCGCGTTTACCAGTCCCGACCCGTCGGCGTTCATTACATAGATCTCATCGTTCCCGTCCCTGTCGGATACAAAAGCGATTTGGCTGCCATTGGGCGACCAGGTTGGAGAATAATCCTTCCCGGAATTATTTGTGATATTGACCGGGTTTGATCCGTCGGTGTTCATTACATATACCTCATCATTTCCGTCTCTACTGGAAACAAAAACGATCTGGTTGCCATTGGGCGACCACCCCGGAAACTTATCAGTACCGGCTGTATTCGTTAAATTGACCAGTTCCGTTCCATCTTCATCTGTTTTGTATATCTCCTTATTTCCGTCCCTGTCGGACACAAATAAAAGATAATTTTTCCGGATCTCCTGCTGGTTTGATTTATTAATTAATAGACTCAATCCGTTATCGCAGCCGGTAAACAAAGATATTATCATAAAGCTTATTAAAAATGGCGTGTATTTTATTGTTATTAATTTCATAATTATTACTCTAAATATAACAAAAATAAGCCCTGTTGGGCTTATTTTTTTAAGTAATTCCACAAAATAATCCTGACAATTTCGTCATGAACAAAATCGTGCGTAATGTCACTTCCTTATACCGATAAGAATCGCATTATCTCTCCCGACAGGTTTATCAAAACATGACCTGTATCGGGCAGCATTCTTGCGTCGGCATGGGGGAGCAGACTTTTGATACGGGCGGTTGTTTCCGGCGACCGCAGGAGCGCGTCTTTTTCCCCGTTCATGAGTAATACCGGCATGGCCAGCTTCTTTAATTCTTCATCGCTAAAAACCGGGATCTCTTCCATTCTATAGTTAAAGTGCTTAAAGATCATAGCGCCAAAACGGTTTACTTCTTCAGGAACTTCTTCTTTATAATAGACTATTTTATTCATCTTCTCAAGCCCCCATTTCCCCATTAACATTAGCGGTATGGCTTTGATGATAAAAGACTTTCTCGCGGGTGCTATTCCCGACGGAGCCAATAGTACCAGCTTTTCCACCCGGTCCGGGTTTGCCGCGGCAAATTTTAACGACATCCATCCGCCCAGAGAATTTCCCACAAAGACCGCTTCCTTGATCTTTAAATGGCTCATCACATCTTCCATCCAGTCGCTGTGCGCGGGACCGTTCAGGTCGGGACGATTTTCATCGCTCTTGCCGGGATCTCCTATAATATCAACAGCATACACCCGGTAGCTTTTACTGAAATCTTTTATATCACCCATCCACATGGCGGAATTACTGCCGGTCCCGTGGAGCAGTATCATTGGGGGCGCTGATCTTTTTCCGCTTGCTATTACAAACGTTGTTCCGTACCGGGTTGGGATCTGCATTTCTTCGTGGTCTACGGGCCACTGTTTCAGGGCCGCTTCATAAAACCCTGCTATTTCTTTTTTCCCTTCCGGTGATTTATAAATTGATTTTCCGTTCATTTGCTTTTCCTCCGGTTTGATTATTATTAATAAAATTATAGCTATCAGGATTAATAACATCCCAATCTTTAATTTTGACCTGGTTTTTGATTCTCTTTTCATAGTTTCTTCCTTATAATAGAATAATATAAATAATCGATAATATGATATACGTTCTCTATTGAGGACAATTTCTCCGACATACGTTTTCTGTCAAGTTTTTTGTTCCTTTTTGAGGCATTTTTGTGATGTTTTGAGGCATTTAGTGCGATAAAAGGGAATAAAAGGGAACAATTTATAAAAAAGAGACGGTTTCTGTCGGCCCCCAACCCCTCGCAGGGGTCGCACCCCCAAAGGGGGCGCAAGAGTTTTTGGAAATGAGCCAATTTTAGCCCGGGGTTTTAACCCCATGGGGCAGCAGAGCATAAACCCGGATAACATCTTCCGGGAACAGGCTCTGTTTATAGATTAGTTTCCCCGGGCTATGGGGATTTCTCATAGCGTGGGGCTTCCAGCCCCTCGTTATGATGAAGGAAGCTCCGGTTCTAGATTTAAGTTTCTTGAGAGTG
>JAAENB010001260.1 GCA_024224995.1 bacterium
ACCCAAAGAGCCCATGCTTTCAAGCCGGATGCAGCTCGCAATATTATTTAGTTTCTGACGTATTTTTTCCCTGCTTCTTCATAACGTGGGGTTAAAACCCCGGGCTAAAATTAGCCGATTTTCAAAAACTCTCCATAGCCCTGGCCAGAAACCAGCCAGTAAAGGCGTTGCACTGCAACATCTCTCAGAACCAAACCCCTCGCAGGGGTCGCACCCTCTTCTTACCGATAACCGATAACCGATAACCCGGCCCACAGGGCCACCGATGACCTTACTTATTTAACTTCATGAACGACAATTTCTTCTTCCACAAACTCCTTGAGCTGGGCTTCAACAAGTTTTTTGAGTGTGACATTGGATACCTGGCAATTGGCGCAGCTGCCTCGCAACGCGACATGCACATCATGACCGTCTATATCGACGAGTTCAATGTCGCCGCCGTCTGCCTGGAGATGGGGGCGGACAACAGTGGCAATGGTTTCTTCCACGAGCTGCATTCTTTTGATGTTGGTAAGCTTTGCCCTTTTGGGTTTGGCTTCGGCCTGTTCCTTTTTAAGTTTAAGCTCGTCTTCCAGGATATCCTCTATTTTGTGGATACAAGAACCGCAGGCGCCGCCGGCTTTTGTATAATTCGTAACATCTTCAATTGTGGTAAGATTGTTTTCCTGCACCACTTTCCGGATCAGGGGATCGGTAACGCCAAAGCAGTGGCATACGATTTCACCTTCAGTATCTACATCATCAGGAATTTCCTCGCCTCTCCACTGGGCAATGGCCTTTTCCAGAGCCTCCTGTCCCATGACAGAGCAATGCATCTTCTCTTCCGGGAGTCCGCCAAGATAATTAACTATATCCTGGTTGGTAATCTTTTCCGCGTCTTCAACGGTTTTACCTATTACCATCTCAGTTAGCGCCGATGATGAGGCAATGGCGCTTCCGCACCCGAAGGTCTCAAACTTGGCTTCGGTGATTATATCATTCTCATCTATCTTTAAATAGAGTTTAAGCGCGTCACCGCATACAATGCTTCCAACTTCCGCTACAGTATCGGCATCATCAATATGTCCTACATTCTTTGGTTTCGAGTACAGAGTTTTAACTTTATCGGTATAATCCCACATATGAGACCTCCTCTTCTTGCGATATTACCCATCTGGGGGGTAAAGAATCATTTTGTCAAATATATTCCCACTTACAACAATATACAAAAAATTATTAGGTTTGTCTAATTTTTTTTTCACGAACTAACATTTATTTCAAAAAAAAACTCAATTTCAACGTATATCACCCTTGATTTTTCTTTTCCAGGTACTTTTCCACCAGGTGAAAGGTCATTATTCCCTGGGCTACTGAAACATTCAGGGACTGTTTTATTCCGTGCATGGGGATTTCCACTGCAATATCGCAAGCGGCCACCAGTTCTTCACTGATGCCCTCGACTTCGTTCCCCAGAACCAGGCACAGTGGAAAACGGTAATCCGCTTCTGTGTAGGGCACGCTTTTGTCCGTATGTTCCAGGGCTACGATTTGCACGCCTGCTGCTTTCAGCTTTTCCACTGCTTCCAGGGGGTCTTCATAGCGCTCCCAGTTTACGCTCTCCACACTGCCCAGGGATGTCTTATCCAGCTCTTTCCGGGGCGGGTACCCGGTATATCCGCACAGGTACAGGGTATCGATCCCGGCTCCGTCCGATGTCCTGAATACGGCTCCCACATTATACAGACTCCGGATATTTTCCAGCATCACCGATATAGGAAATTTTTCCTGCTCCTTTGCCTCATCCAGGCTGGGGCGGGTTGATTTGATCTCTTCGTATTGGAGTTTTCTCATATATTGAGGGGTATTGTTCCCCACTGTAATAGTCAACCGATTTTTTTGGGGTGTGACCTCAGAGCTCTTTTAAAGAGCTCTGAGGTCGTGACACAATTTAAATCGCCAGGTCTATGGAAACCATGATGGAACGCTCGGGTTGAGGCATCATTGAATTGTAGTAATATCCCTGGTTCTCACCTGCGGAATCACCACTGTTGGCATCTCCAAAACCGGGATGGAAATAGTCGGTATTAAGAAGGTTTGTCCCCTTAACCGATAACGCAAGACCTTCCACAAAAAGATTATTGTATCGTATTGAGGCATCCAGGGTAATATATGCATCTACATCAACAGGATTGGTATCCACGGTTTTTCTTTTACCAATATACCTTCCTTTTGCAGTTACACTTAAATCTTTCCAGATTGTTGTTAACCCAAACCAGATTTTATGATCAGCGATATCTCCAATCTCACCGGAGCCGGTTTTGTTTCCACTGGAATCATACTTAGTCTCATCATCATATACCACAAAGGTATAATAGGCCCAGGGCATTATTCTGAAATTATCTGTAACGGGAATAATACCTTTAAGCTGGTAATCAATTCCAACAACCGTCATGTTGCCAAGATTTCTCGCTCCACTTGAGGTCGCGATAATAACATCCCTGTTGTTCGCATACCAGACATCAACAAGATTCTCAAGAACATCCATTGTATAGCTTGCAACCACTTCTACAGTCCTTGACTTTTCCGGGTCTAAATTTGGATTACTGCCAAGACCGGACCATGATCCATAGAGTTCCCTGGGAGAAGGCTCCCGGTATGCCTCGCCATACAGAACTTTCCCGATGAAGCTGCCAAAACGTCCAACATACCCTCCTCTGAATGTGGGAGCGAGTCCGTAAACAGAGTTATGGTCAAGGCGTCCGCCAAGAATAAGATGCTGATCCCCCAAAAAATTCCATTTTGCCTGGGCAAATAATGATTTATCGATCCAGAGAACCCGGTTATTATGCTGCTGTGCTTCAGTAATAGAGGAAGCATAAAAATTTGTATTAGTTGACAAATCGATTGTCGCTGCGGCGTACTCTGTGCCATAAGAAACATCATAGGCTTTCTGCAAATCCTTTGCCTCATAGGCAACTCCTGTTACCAGGGTAAGACTTTTCAGTATTGCTATCCGAAAATCCTGTTGAAAAGACCAGCTATCATTTAATGCCTGCCAGGTTTGCGAGCCTACTGTTTGAACGGAAGCGTTATCATAACTGTACACATAAAAAGCATCATTGGGAATATCATCTCTCCGGTACCTGATCATTGTAGTTGATGATATTTTTTTAGTTATTTCCCCACTGTACCGTACATAAAAATCATAGTGCTCCCGTGTCCATACACCGTTATTCTGAGTCGTATCTGCTGTATATACCACACCATACCCTGTTTTATGAACGGAATATTGAGCCGCAAATTCAATACCTTTCATAAAGACACGAAGATCAAAAGCCCGGGACTTCATCTGGGAGGAAAAACTTCCGGCAATAGCAGTATTGGCAAGAACTCCGCCCCAGTATGTGGTATTGGCATAATACGTATCTTTTGTGTATTCAAAGTTGTTATTAGGAATTAAATCGTCTATATTGCCGTCTTCAATCCTGGTGGTTAAACTCACTCTAAAATCATCATTTTTATAAAAATAATTTCCATCAATAGTATAAAAATCATGATTTTCATATCCTACCCGGGCCATCAATGAAGAGCCATTTTTCTTTTTATCGTTTATGGTAATTACATTAATGACACCCATTGCCGCGTTTGGTCCATACAGAGACGAAGCCGGACCAAAAACAACTTCAATTTTTTCAACATTGGAAAGCGGCACCGGGTAAAAGTTATCATCATTGTTATAATATAAATGATTATACACAACCCCATCAATCATTACAATAAAAGGAATTCCCAGTACTCCGCTTTTCCACCCGCGCCAATACATCTTATAATAAGTATCCCCATACCCTCTCACCAGGTCAACTCCAGGCAAATCATCAAAAGCGTCCATAATACTGGTATACCCTCTCGTTGCGATATCCTTACGGCTAATGACAATCATTCTCGCCGGAGCTTCATACAATTTTTCCGCGCTTTTGGAAGCAGAAACAACTTTCACATTCAACATCTCTTCCAGTGAATAAAAAGCAAGTTCTTCCTGGTCCGAATCGACCTCTTCCGCTCTATCCACGGAGACAGTTTCTTCCGGTGTAGTTTCGACAGTATCATCATCCTGAGAAAAAGAAACAGATGTAATACCAAGACATAATAAAACAACTAATATTGTTCTCAACTTTCTCATCATTACCTCCCATATTTTGAGTATCATGCCTGTTTACATGAACCTACAATTAATATATCACGGATTTAGTGAGGTTAACATAAAAAAGATGTTAAAACCTGTAATGATTATGCCTTTCCTGCTGTAGTCATACTAACTACTTTCTCGTAAGATATAACACCTCAGAGCTCTTCAAAAGAGCTCTGAGAAGGTACCAAAATCCCCGCCAAAAAAACTTGACGTTCCCCCCAAACAGGGATACAATCAGTGACATGAAAATACTATCGGCACTACTCCTGGCATTATCGCTGCTTATGCTGCCGGGGCTTCCTCTCAGGGCAGCCATACCCGTGCCCGAAAGCCTTGAACAACCGCTCGACTTCAGTAAGATCCCAAACACCTGGCGGTTTAAGCCCGGCGACAATATGGATTACCGGCTTCCGGAATGGGATGACAGTGCCTGGGATATTATAAAGTCTCTGCCCCACAACTGGCGGCATCCGTCATATACCCCCTATTCACCGGAAAACTTTGCCTGGTACCGGGTACGATTTCAATTCCCGGAAAAAGAGCATCCTCACTCACTGCTTTTAAAATTAGGACCGATAAAAGACGCGGATGAGGTTTATTTTAACGGAACATTGATAGGGAAATCGGGTAAAATAGATAGGGGAGGTGAAATCCCTAAAAAGCACGCTTACGATAAAATCCGGCTTTACCCGGTCCCGCCGGGAAGTATACGGTATAATGAGGAAAACGTGCTGGCAATCCGGGTCCAGGCCCTGTTCTCCGACTCCGCCGGGTTCGACACAAGCATCAGCCACGCGCTTCTGGGGAATGAAAAAAAAATACTGAACGCGGCATATTTATGGAATATGATCCCTTTTCTATTCTCGGTTGTAATAATAACAGTGGGTTCCTATTTTCTATTCATGTTTATACGAAGGAGAGAGACCTATGAAAACCTGTTATTCGCCGGCCTCTGTTATTCAATTAGCGGTTACTTTATACTCGGCTCCCAGGTAAAATATTATTTAGGGCTCGATTTTTACCGGAGCAAAAAAATCGAATATATTCTTGTTTCAATTATGCTCTACATTTTTACCGACTTTTTCTACTTTTATTTTCCCGAAAGAACTATCACCCTTAAAAACCGGGTACGAAAATATCTCGTATATTGCGCGAATTGCATCCCGCTAACCATAGCGGCAATAGTTATCGCTACCGGCGATATTCGCGTATGGAACAACGTAAACAAATTGGCTCTCCAGCCCCTGTTAATTGTTCCCTTTTCCTTAAGCTTTTGGATCCTCATAGAAAACAGTCTGCGGAAAAACAGGGACGCGCTACTCATGCTCGCGGGAATAAGCCAGGGCATTGTAACAATAATAAACGATATCCTGGTTAAACGAAACCTGTTACCCTGGGGCAGCGTTGGTCATTTCGGTTTTTTTATTTTTCTTTTATTCTTTGCCGCCATACTGGCAAACCGCTACATGCGGCTGCAGGACGAAATTGAAGAACTGAATATTAACCTGGAAGAAAAAGTACGGGACCGCACGGAACAGCTGGAAGAGACAATGGAAGAAATGAGCGAAATAAATAAGCTGCTAAAAACAGCCCATGAAATGGCGGATATCGATATGCTCATGGCAGTTCATATACAATCAGCGCTCTTTCCGGGAGAACCGCCCCAAAGCAGCGAGTGGGATATCGCCTTTACCTTTACTCCCATGGCGGGAGTATCCGGGGACTTTTACGACTTTTACGAAGATGGAGACCAGCTTTTAGGAGTCTCCCTCTTTGATGTGTCGGGGCATGGAATCTCCTCAGGGCTCATTACAATGATAGCACGCTCCATCATATTTAACCAATTTCACGAAAACCACAGCGAAGAGTTAAACGACTTAATCCGTAAAGCAAATATCCGGTTAAAACGGGAGATCGGTAAGATAGATAATTATCTCACCGGGGTTCTGCTCCGGTTTACGGGCCCACAGGTAGAGTATGTTAATGCCGGGCACCCGGATATCCTTCATAAAAAAGCAGGAACCGGAAAAATAGAGACTCCGGGAAAAAACCAGGAAGGGTTTAGAGGCGGACTCCTGGGACTGGAAAAATTTAAGGTCTCATTCGGCGTAAACCGGTTCTCCATGGCACAGGGTGATATGGTACTACTCCATTCCGACGGTTTAACAGACAGTACCAATCCCCATAAAGAAAGCTACAAAAAAAAAATCATTCCAGCCTTCAGCAACGCTCCCACGCATACGGCAGCCGGAGCAATGGAACATATCTTAAACGATTATTACTCATTTTTGGATACAAACTTACCCCAGGACGATCTAACGATTATGGTAATAAAACGACTCTCATAAAGAGCTCTGAGGTCCCCACGATCGAAAAATTTCCATTCAGTTTCCGCTATTATGTCCGATATTAAAGACAGGTACAAGGTGCAAGGAGTGATGTAGTATGATAGATCTATTAAAAAACAGTATGCCGACGCAAACAAATAAAGCAGAGTCACTACTACCGGCTTTTGCCTCTCCATCGAAGAGTCAATTTAACACGGTGCTGCAAACGAAGATACACGAGATCAAAGGGCTCAATGACAACACTGCCATGCCGGCGCAAACCGGGAACGAAAGCTATTCGGAACGCTATTCGAACAGCATTAAAAACCGGGACCGCAGCGAACAGGATACCAAAATCACAAAGCCGGAAGAAGAAAAAACGGCGCTTAAGCCTGATAATAGTTCTACGGAAAAGCCCGCCACCGGCGAGGAAAAAAGCTCCGTAAAAGAGGCCGCAAAAGAAGCTAAAAAAGAAACCGGGGAAGAAAGCGTTAATAAAACCGATAAAAACAAAGAAGCAGAAAAGACAGGCAGACTTTCCCTTGAGGTAGACGCCGATGAACTCCCGGGAGAAGAAATAGAAAATCTCCTTGAAGGGATTAACCGCCTGATTGATATTTTTGAAACAGTTCCGGAAAAATCAAATGATTTGAAAGAATTAAAAGATATCAAAGAGCTTCTAACAGGGACGCTCAATCAACAAAAGAACACCTCTCTTGAAAAAAAGATGCCTCTTCTCAAGCAGGCTCTGGCTGAACTTAAATCTTTACTTGAAAAAAGCACAAACGAAAAAATACCGGTATCGTTCGACGAAAAAACACCGCTCAAGAATATTAGTACATTCCTTAAGAATCTCATGGACCGGCTTGTCTCGGATAAGGGAGGCCGGTATGTACGCAACCGGCATATACCAGTGGACGCAAAACATGCCAATACCGATACTGCCGCCACTACCGGCACCAGCATGGAGAACAAAACAATACTTGATATTTCCGACTCCGGCAAAGGAGAAGGATTTAGTCATTCATCGGGCGATGAGAATGGAAGCGCCAAACAGGGCTTTGGCTTAAATATGAGCAGGAACAGCGCTTTTTCAACGAAAGCGGGCAGTCCCCAAACCATGGACTCCCAATTCAGGAACCAGCTCAGGAGCGTCATTGACAACGCGAAAGTTGTGGTTAAAGACAGCAAAAACGCCTCATATTCAGTAAAGCTCTTTCCCCGGTCCCTGGGAAGTTTGAACGTCACCCTGGGCCTGGAACAGGGCGTTGTTACGGGACGGTTTCTTGTAGACACCCCGGAAGCGAAAGACCTTCTCATGGCAAATCTCGCGGGCATCAAAGACCAGCTGGCCGAAGAAGGGCTTACGGTTGGCGAATTCGAGGTAAACGTCCGGGATCAACGAGAACAATTCTCAGCCGGAACAAATGAAAACGAAGAAAGAAATCATTATATCGTTCCTCAAAGCGACACCGTACTTGAGGCGGAAAATGTTTATGACGCGAACTCCGGCGCCCTTCACAACGGTGCCATTAACATGGTAATATAACAGGAAAACAGGAGAACTATTATGGCTATAAATACAACAACAGCAGTGTTCAATTCTCAAATACATTCCAAAACAACTCCGGCGACAGACGCCGTTGCGAGTAAAAAAACAGCGGCACGAAAAATCAACACAAGGATGTCTCCTCATGAAATGGCCAAAACACAGTTTGAGGCCGACCGGCTGAATAAAAAACTCGGGGTCAAAACCGCAGAAGAAAACACAACCCTGGGGAAGGACTCTTTTCTCAAGCTCCTGGTTACTGAGCTGCAGCATCAGGACCCAACCAAACCAATGGAAGACAAACAGTTCATCGCGCAGATGGCCCAGTTCTCTTCCCTGGAACAGATGAAAAACCTGAATAACGAAGTCCGTACACTCATTAAGAGCTCCCGTTCTTCCGAGGCATACGGACTCCTGGGAAAAAACGTCGAGTCCTACAACCCGCTCACTCAACAAAAAATCTCGGGACAGGTTTCATCAATCGAGTATAATAACGACCAGGTTAGCCTGAAAGTTAATAACCAATACATTGATATAGCGAATGTGCAGGCTGTTCATCATGTTGATACTAAAAAATAAAAAACAATTTTTTAGCTTAAGATTTTCTAAATAGTAACGATATTAATAAAGATACGGCGGCTTGCGCTGCACATTTTTTCCCAGGAGTTTTGCCCTATGATGCGATCACTTTTTGCCGGTGTTTCCGGTTTAAAAAACCATCAAACCAGGATGGATGTTGTTGGTAATAATATTTCTAACGTAAACACCTACGGCTTCAAATCGAGCAGGGTAACCTTCCAGGATATGCTGTCGCAAACAATCGCCGGAGCGGCAAAACCCGAAGAAAACAAAGGGGGCATTAACCCGAAACAGGTTGGCCTGGGCATGACCATCGCTTCCGTTGACCGGATCTTTACCCAGGGCAGTATTCAAACCACCGGAAACATGACCGACCTCGCGATTTCAGGAGACGGCTTCTTTGTTATGGGTGAAGGCGATAAAAAGTATTATACCAGGGCGGGAACGTTCGGTCTCGACAAAGAAGGCACCATGGTGAACCCTGCCAATGGCTTTAAAGTCCAGGGATGGGCGGCCACCAGGAATGAAACCGGCGAAATGGAAGTAAACCCCAGCGGCGCTGTGGAAGATATTATTGTTCCCATTTTCAGCAAAGTTGAAGCAAAAGAAACAAGCGCCATAAACTATAAATGTAATCTCGACGCAAGGGCAGTCCCGGTTCCTCCTACGGCCACCGGGAAAACCAGGGTCTCGGCAGGACATGTTACCAACATTGATGTATTCGACAAAAAGGGCGACAAGCACCGGCTTACCCTCACCTTCTGGAAGACCGATGCCAACCAGTGGACCGCTTCCGGTGCCATGACCAATACCGTGGGAAATATTACTCTTGACGTTCCCGCAGGCGGCGGACAGCCCAACCAGTCAAATCCCGGTTCCCGGGTAAACATGCGCTTCTCCCCGGACAGTAAGCTTATCTCTGTTGGAGACGCCGGAACTCCCGATGAAACAAACCAGGGTAATCTCCTTGTTAATGTAAACTATGCCGTAGCCGGAGATCCCACTATGAGAACAATTGAACTGAACCTGGGAAAAGCGGGTATTCTTTCCGGGGTAACACAATTTTCTTCGGAATCGACTACTAAGGCCGTATCACAAAACGGTTATAGTATGGGATATATGGAATCATTTAATGTGGACAACTCCGGGGTTATTACCGGTGTTTATTCCAATGGAACCAAGCAGGTCGTTGGCCAGGTGGCAATGTCGGTTTTTACCAATCCCCAGGGATTAACCGCGGTTGGTGAAAATCTTTTTGAAGTATCCAATAACTCAGGTATGGCAAATATCGGTCCGGCCGCCCAGGCAGGACGAGGGAAGATCGTTTCCGGTTCACTTGAGATGTCAAATGTAGACCTTTCGGAACAGTTTACCGACATGATCGTAACCCAGAGAGGTTTCCAGGCCAATTCCAGAACTATTACAACATCAGACCAGATGCTCCAGGAACTCCTGAGCTTAAAACGATAATCGTTTAATCCCATAACGCGGTTTTTTTTGTAGAGACGCTGCATGCAGCGTCTCTACAAAAAAAAACCTTATGATAAAGGGAGGTCTGTCGGCTCTATGACTCATTCAGGGTTGAAAATTTTTGTAACGGAAGATGAGGCTATTACCGCGCTCTCTATTGAATCCGCTCTTACCAATTTTGGTTATACCGTTACCGGTACCGCGTCCAGTGCCAAAGATACCATTACCGCATTGACCCATTCCAAACCCGATCTCCTGTTACTTGATATCAAACTGAAAGGTGAAGTTGACGGGATTGAAGTAGCCGATTATGTTAACACAAAACTCAACATACCGGTTATATTCCTTACCGCTCATACCGATGAAGATACCCTGGAAAAAGCAAAAGCCACACAGCCCTACGGATACATTCCGAAACCAATCAATATTGATATTTTAAAGACAACAATAGAAATTGCTTACGCGAAATATACCAGCGATATAAAACTACTGGAAAGTGAAGAACGATTCCGCAGAATAGTTGAAAATACCAACGCGGGCTATTTTTATCTTGAAAAAAACGGAAAACTGAGAAACGTGAACCAGGCATGCTGCGATATCTTCCAATATTCTTCCCCTGAGGAAATGATCGGTCACTCAATGGGAAAAAATATTCTTGAAGACGATATAGAAACCGCTCGGGAAATATTCGGCAAAGTAATTACCGAAAAAAAAGAATTAACCGGAGAATTCAGAATAAAGCTGCGAGACGGCTCTACCGGGTATATTACCTACTCCGTTGTTCCCATATTTAAAGAAGGGGAAGTCATTGGGCAGGAAGGTTTTATCATTAATGTTACCGAAAAAAAACGGGCTGAAAATGAAAGAAGAAAAGCCTTTGCCGAATTGGACCAGATATTTAATACGACTCTCACCGGCATGTGCCTTATCGATAAAGACTATACGATTGTACGCATTAACGAAGCCCTGGTTAACATGTTTGACCTTGAATACAACTCCACAATAGGAAAAAAATGCCATGCCATATGGGATGAACCAATATGCGGCACTGATGATTGCAGCCTCCGGCAGATACTCAGCGGTCAAACATCGATTATTGAATATGAAATCAGCAATTCCACCGCAGAAAATAAGAATATTACCTGCAAAGTAACGGCAGTCCCCTTTCTCTCTCCCGACGGTACCATTGAAGGCATTCTAAAAAACTATATGGATATTACCGCCATAAGAAGCCTGGAACAGGAGATAATGAACATCAGCGAAATTGAGCGGCAAAATATTGGCCAGAACCTGCACGACGGCTTAGGACAAAAACTTACGGGAATTGCCTTCCTGGTTGAAGCATTACGCCATACCATGAGTGAACATTCCTATCCCGAACTTCCCGACATTGAAGAGATCAAATCAAATGTGGAAGAATCAATTGAACAGACCAGGCGAATCGCAAAAGGCCTTTGCCCGGTAAACCTGGAAGACTTTGGGCTCATCCATGCTCTTGAAGAACTTGCGGACGATACCAGGCAGCTTTTTGGTATCTCCTGCACCATAGAGCAGGCAGGCCCTTTTAATATTAAAGACAGTTCCCTGGCAACAAACCTCTATTATATAGCCCGTGAATCCGTAACTAATTCGCTCAAACACGGAAACCCACAAAAAATAAGTATCCGGTTTATTAACAACACCTCCGGTCTTACTCTGTCAATTGAAGACAATGGGAAAGGCTCTCATGGAAAAAAACATGACGATACGGGCATGGGGCTGCGGATAATGAACTACCGGGCAAATATGATGGGTGCTGAATTTGAAGCAAAAAATAGCAAAACCGGATTTATTGTTGTTGTATCATTAGCCGGAAAAGAGTATAATAATCTTTGATCGGATCTATTTATTATGGTGATTTTCGGTATAAAAAAATAACCAAAACCTGTTATTGACAAAGTCCATCCCTGGCTGTATTATATAAGTGAATTTAACAAATTTCAGCTTATTTCAGCTATTGAGGGTAAAAATGTCAAATACAGTCCTGGAAATAAACGCAATGGACAAACTAAAAAAACCTGAGATTAAAATCATTAAGATCTTAATTGTAGACGATCACCCTCTTGTACGGCAGGGAATGAAGAAAATAATTGAAAAAGAGGATGATATGCAGGTTTGCGGAGAAACAAACGAAGCAAACGAAGCAATATCCCTTATCTCTAAACTGGAACCCCACTGTGTCATTGCCGATATATCCCTGGATGGAGAAACAAACGGAATTGATCTTGTAAAAGCCGTTCGGGAACGTTTTACCAATACCATTTCCCTGGTATTGTCAATGCATGATGAATCCGTGTATGCCGAACGGGCTATTCGGGCCGGCGCAAGAGGATATGTTACCAAAAAAGAAGCCCCTTCAAAGGTTGTTGAAGCCATTAGAACAATAGTTAAAGGCAATCTATTCCTGAGCAGCAAGGTCTCGGGAAAAATTATCGATAAACTGATACATGGCTCTGCTGACGTTATCGGTACCCCCGTTGACAAATTGAGTGACAGGGAATTTGAAGTATTTCAACTAATCGGAAACGGGTTTGGGACCGGTGAAATAGCAAAAAAACTAAATCTCAGCGTAAATACCATTGAAAGCCACCGCAAAAAAATCAAAGAAAAACTGGGTATAGAAAGCGGCTCACAGCTGATTAAAGATGCTGTTCAGTGGACTATCAGCCAGAATAAATAACAGGCTCACCATTGAAATCCACTACCCCCATCACTGGTTCCACCATCACTTTACAGTGCATTCCAGCCAATTAAAACAATAATCCCCAGTGATTGACGGATCAGCTCTTTTATCATATATTTTAACTAATTAAAAGGGAGCTGCAATGATAAAAGTTGAATTGATCGATACTGAAGAAGAAAGGATATTTGTTCTTGATGAAAGTAAAATTGATCCGGCAAAAATAAAGCACCTGGAAAAGGATCTCCATAGTTTTATACTGGAAGATGACCGGGACGCCATAATTGATATGTCAAACGTCAGTAAAATTGACATCTCTATTTTACCCTTATTGGTGAGAGCCCAGAACAAGTTGATGCTGTACAACCGCTCTCTCTACCTTGTTAACACAAAAAACCGTATTCAAACACTCATAAAGAATAGCGGTCTTGATTCATTGCTTTTGTCGGTATAAGTAGAATATATAGCTTTAACAACGCAGCCTGAGCTGCTTGGAAGATGTGCCAGTTTAAACACCTCGTCAATAAATCCCGTTCCAGCTCTGCCCGGCTTTGGCCGGAAGGAACGGTTAGTGATGAGCCCCTTCCGGGTAGAGCCGCGGGGAGGGGGCTTTTTCTTCTACTTAAACACTAAGAACATTCTTTCCTACCCATTTTACCAGTGGTTCCGGTACCAGAACAGAACCGTCTTTTTGCTGAAACTGCTCTACAATTGCCGGAAGCAGCCGGCTTGTGGCAAGACCCGAAGCATTGAGTGAATGAATAAATTCATTTTTCTTAGTCTCTTTATTTTTATACCTGATCATTCCTCTTCGAGCCTGGTAATCACGGGCATTGGAAGCGGAACTCACTTCTTTGTATTCATCCATGCTGGGAATCCAGACCTCAATATCATAGGTTCTGGCCATTCCCGCGCTGCAATCACCGGCTGCCAGTTTCGCTACCCGGTAATGGAGTCCCAGGCCCTGTACCAGGCGTTCGGCTTTATTGACCAGCTCTTCAAAGGCTGCTGTGGAATCGTTGGGATGAGTAAACTGGAACATTTCTACCTTATTAAACTGGTGTCCCCGGATCATTCCCCGCTCTTCCGCGCGGTAGCTGCCTGCTTCTTTCCGGTAACAGGGAGTATATGAAAAATACTTCTTTGGCAGCTCTTCCTCCGCGATAATTTCATCCCGGTAATAATTAATAAGCGCTGTTTCCGATGTGGGTAATAAAAACTGTGTGTCATTTTTGTCTGTATTGAGCTGAAATACATCATCCGCGAATTTGGGAAACTGCCCAGCGGTATAGCCGCACTGGTAGGTTAAAATATGAGGCGGCAAAATAAATTCATACCCGTCTTTTATATGCTCTTCAATAAAATAATTAATGAGTCCCCATTCAAGCTGGGCGCCAATGCCTTTATACAACCAGAACCCGTTCCCGCCCAGCTTTACGCCGCGCTCATAATCAACCAGGCCCAGTTTCGTTACCAGGTCCACATGATCCAGGGGTTTAAAATCAAATTCGGGTTTGCTTCCCCATTCTCGGATTATTTCATTATTTTCTTTCCCCCCGGCTGCCACGTCTTCATCAGGCATATTAGGGAGTCCTTCCAGGATGTCCTGTAATTGGGAATCCAGTTCCGACTTTTCTTTGTCTATATCTTTGATTTTCGCTGATGTTTCCTGCATTTCTTTTATAAGGTCATCGGCCGGTTTTTTCTCTTTTTTAAGGACCGCGATCTCCCCTGATACGGTATTTCGCTTGTTTTTCAGGTCATCGGCTTGTTGTAAAAGCGCTACTTTTTTATCATACAGTTCAATTGCTGTTTCAAGATCCACACTCTCCATTCTTTTCAGAAGGGCTTTCCGTACTTCATCGGTTTTCTCTTTAATCAATTTTATATCTAACATTATTATCTCCGCAACAATTTACAAAAAATTTAAAATATGATATTATTCCAAACAGGGTATTCCGTCAATTACAATTCCGGTTTAAATAAGTACCACTTTTTTTCAACCATATATAAATTCTTCTTTTCAAATGTCAATTTTTTAATCATAGTGGAGAGCAACAGGGGGCCATAACATGGAATTCTATACCAGTATCGCGAATAACTATGAAAATATTTTTCCTTTGAACGACACTACTGTACAGTTTGTTGCTTCTTTCTTAAAACATCATCATAAAAACATCCTCGACATTGGCTGCTCAACAGGTCAGCTGGCAATTGCCCTTGCCCAAAAAAATTATACCCTTACGGCTATTGACCTGGACGATTCCATGATCGCTATTGCCCGGAATAATGCCGGGGCAGAAAACGTTTCAGTAAATTTTATGGCATATGATATGACGGACCTACAGTCACATTTCCCAAACGATACTGTTGACGCCGTCCTTTGCACCGGCAATACCCTGGTCCATCTTCAAACTCCGGAAAAAATTGAACAATTTATTAAATCGGTTTACGCCCTGCTCAAAAAAGACGGAATTTTCATACTACAAATTTTAAATTATGACCATATTATTTCGAATAACGTAGAAGATCTGCCGCTCATTGACACTAATAAAGTACGTTTTGAAAGAAAATATTCTTACGACAAAGACCACAATAAAATGTACTTCCACACCCGCTTAACAGTAAAAGAGACCCTTGAAGAAATTGAAAACGGCATCTACCTCTACCCGCTGCGGTACTCCGAGATCAATACGATGCTGCAAAACACCGGCTTTTCCGAAATTGACTACTTCAGCAGTTTTCACAAGGAACCGCTTACCAGTCATTCCTTTCCGTTGATCGCTGTAGCCGGAAAATAGCATATAGTATAAAACAGGATACTCAATTGATTAAAAAAATAGTATTAGTTATGTTAGGCGGAAGCCTGGGCGCGCTTCTCCGATACAGTATATCATTTGGCGCGGCAAAATTAATTGGCAGCCGCTTTGCCTGGGGAACTCTTATTGCCAATCTTACGGGCTGTTTTATTATTGGTATGGCTTTCGCCCTGGTAGACCGGACCAATATCCTGGGACCTTCGGCCCGGCTCTTTTTTATGACCGGTTTCCTGGGTGCCCTGACAACCTTTTCCACCTATGCCCTGGAAACAGTAAACTTTGCCGCAACCGGGAAGAGCACGCTGGCCGTAAGCAATTTCCTGGTTAACAATATCGGGGGGGCAACCCTGGTTCTGGCCGGAATGTGGCTGGTCCATCTTATTACTCAGGGGGAATAAAAAGCATGTCTCTAAAATATACTATGATTGAAATATTCACCAGTGAAGAAGCCCGGTACAATAAACGGCCCCTTCATGAGGCAATATTGGATTCAATCCGTGAGCTGAAAATAGCAGCCCGCTGTATGGTTACCAAAGGAACCGGAGCCTGCTATGAAACCGGAGAAATTGCTTCCCAGTCTATTTTAACCCTGTCATATAATATGCCCATCAAAATTGAGATACTGCTTCCTTCAGCTGAGCTGGATGAAGTGCTGCCGAATATTAAAAAAATGGTTACCCAGGGGATCGTTACGCTTCGAGAACCGGAGATTATTTCCTATAGAACCAGGAAGTCAATAATACCCAGACAGGTCAAAGTCAAGGATGTAATGACCCCTTCCCCCGTAACGCTCACCCCCTACTCCACCGCAGCCGAAGCAGCCCTGCTGCTTCTCTCTTCGAGCTTTAACGGGATTCCCATTACCGACAAAAACAATAATCTTCTGGGCATTGTTACCCAGGGAGACCTCATTGGAAAAGCCAAACTCCCGGTTCGCCCCGGACTTCTCACTGAACTGGGCTCAGAAACAGTAGACCCTCTCATTAAATCTCTCAACACCAAACACCTGGCCGATATTATGACCAGCCGTCTTATTACCATTACCGAAGACGAGCTCCTTACCAGGGCTGTGGAAATAATGATAAGCAGGGAGGTTAAGCGCATTCCCGTTACAAGTGATCACGGCAAACTCACCGGCATACTCTCCCGTCTCGATATTTTCAAAACCATTACCAGGGAATCAGCCCACTGGGAGGCCATGACCAGGCATAATATGGAAATTGAGAACCGGAAATTTGTTTCCCATATTATGCGCAGAGATATTCATAAAGTACATCCCGAAACCTCTCTTGAAGAGGTCATTGGTATTATTGATTCCAATGACATACAACGTGTTGCTGTTGTGGATAGTAATGACCGTTTTTTAGGCATCATTTCGGACCGGGATCTTCTTTCAAATTTTTCGGAAAATCATACCGGTTTCCGGGAGTTCATCGGTTCCAAATTACCCTTTAAAGAAAAAAAGAAACCGGATGGGGATCAAACAGCCGCGGACATTATGCAGACCAATCTTATTACTATTGACGATGAAGCGCCAATTAACGAAGCCATCCGGCTTATGACGGAAAACGGCCTCAAGCGCCTTCCCGTTGTCGATTCGGAGAAAAAATTCCTGGGAATGGTGAGCAGGGATTCCGTGCTGCGGGAATCCGTGGAATAAATGTTTGGTTTTTTAACGCAAGGGGTCAGGGGATGTTGTCCCGGGTCAACACCACAGAGGGGAATCCCAGATAAACACCGCGTAGGGGCCGCACTCCTTCCCGGAATCTCCATAACCCTGGCCGGAAACCAGCCACTAAAGGCGTTGCACTGCAACGTCTCTCAGAACCAAACCCTTTTCCGGAGCATCTTCGTAAAACAGACCCCGGTATCAACAAAGTTTCTTCCGTGTTTCTCCCCGTTCGACGGGGTCAGCCCTCGCAAGAGTCTCTTTTCGCTTGTGCGCGGGCGTAGAAGCATGGGCTCTTTGGATTGCTTCCGAACTCCCT